>DASUUX010000171.1:0-8346 GCA_036373855.1 Nitrososphaera sp. | reverse complement strand
ACAGCTCAAAGCGCTTCTTCTGCTCAGGAGGTGATGCGATAGAGTAAGCCCTGCGGACTATTTTGCCTTCGCTTGGGATATGGAAGCCAAGCGTGACAAACTGACCAGCCTTAAAGTCAGGAATTGGGCCATCATCTGGAGCAATGTGGAAGATGCCAAGGTCCTCCTTGATTATTTGGATGTATGATAGCTTGGCTTTGTTGTCAACTACCATGTACTTCTGAAGTTCAGAAAACGGCAAATAAATACATTTTTAATTTTCAGGCGTACCAGTAACTGCTCAAATGGACAAGAATGGGCAAGTTTTATTTGATTCTGGCTCCAATCTAGTGTTGTATATATATATGGTAGACTGGCTCAAAGGGAAGGGTTTTGGAGGCTCTAACGAGATCGATCAGCTTACCAAGACCATAAATGAGCAGAGCGACGATCAGCGGAAGATCATTACCCAGTTCAACAAGGCTATGAATGAATTTGCAACTGAGCGCTCGCTTGAAACTTGCCTTGATGCCCTTAACTTGTCGATGCAGCTTGCAAATATCAGGGGGAAGTTGGCAGAGTCGTACGAATACTATGCAAGGCTGCTAGAACGCGAAATAACAAGGCTGAGCAGAACAAGACCGCCACCATCCTAGTCCAATACAAAGATCGGCAGGGACAATTTCTCATCAAACAGCGCATATAGCCGACCTTCCACTTTGAGGCAGCAGTAGTGGAATATTCCTTGGTTCCATAAAATCTTTGAGAACCACGCTCAGCTCTTCTATATCTTTTTATAGTATGCACATGACAGTAGTAGTATATTAGCCACAGGCATAGGTTTGCATTTTAGTAGTTGTCCAAAACGTCGTAAGACACCGGTTTATGCAGACCAAGCAGGCTAATATCATATAACTTCTATTATTGTGTGGAAATAAGTTGTTGCAGTCCATCACCTCTGCTACCTTCTTTTCTTCGTTTTAGGTTTCTGTGCCGCTAGAGATTAAAGATCCTATCTCCACTAATCAAATATTCTATAACATTCCAGCCATACTTCCAGCTTATAGCCGTTTGACTCTAACAATTCTTCGTATTTCCTTCTCAGCTGATTTTCTCTCCTATCCAACCCTCGTTTATGTCAGCAAAGAATGTCTTTGCCGCACGACGACCATCATATCAAGTCATTCTTGGCAGTAACACTCTTGTTTTAAAGTTAGTGGTATACTATGCGGTTCCTTATAGTACCCAGTCTTTCTATCGTTATTTCGACCACGTCTCCATCCTTTAGATATTTTGGCTCTTTCATTGACATTGCTACTCCAGCCGGTGTTCCTGTCGAAATGATGTCCCCAGGCTCAAGCGTCATGGTCACGCTAAGTGTGGAAATTATCCGCCTAACTGGGATAACCATGTTTGAACTTGATGAGTTTTGCCGTGTTTCGCCATTAACCTTGGTTGTTATGTGAAGGTTCTGAGGATCTGAGATCTCGTCCTTGGTCGTTATCCACGGTCCGCATGGAGCAAAAGTATCGATTCCCTTGCCTCGAGTAAACTGCTTGTCCTTGAACTGAATGTCCCTTGCAGAAACGTCATGCAGTATCATGTATCCAAAGACATAATCAAGTGCTCTATCTTCTGGCACCTTCTTCATCTCTTTGCCAATGATAACTGCAAGCTCGGCTTCATAGTCAAGGCGAGTTACGAATGACGGGCAGATGATATCTTTGAACGGCTCGTTAAGAGCGGTCCTTGGCTTCATGAATATCACGGGCTCATCTGAAGGGGTGAGCCCTGCGTCACGCGCATGATCGTAATAGTTAAAGGCAAGACAGACTATCTTTGGAGGGTTTGGTATCGGCACTAAGAGCTCGACATCGCTCACTTTCTGATTGAATTTCAGCTTGGCCTTGTGGTGCTTGATCTCGTCAAGCCATCCTCTGAACACAAAGTCCTTGATGTTTAGGGGGACAGGTATGCCTGTCTGCTGCTGTATTTCCGACCTTGTGACAAAGCTTTTTCCATCATCAGATATGATGCTGTATGTCTCCTTTACCTTGCTATCCCGGATTCTTGCTACCTTCATTGTCTATTTACCTGTGCGTCATTATTGCGGTTTGATTACCGTCGATTCTGCAAAACCCAAATCTCACGAATTGAACCCGTGCGTCGGGCTCAAGGTGGGACACAAAAGATTCTGCAAACCCTTGCGAAATTTCAAGGCTGTTGGTGTTGTACTCCTCCTCGCTCATGTAGAGTTCCTTGGGAATCATGACCTTGTAGTCAATTATATCATTCTTTGCAATCCACTGTATTTTCGGCGTAGATTGCCGGATCTCGTTGCCACTAGTCTCAGCTGTTATTATCAAGCGGGCATCATTCTTCCAATCTGTGCTCGTTACCTTGACGTTATACAATTCAATGAGCCGAATTTCGTTCCCTACCTTTAGTCCTGTTGCATCATCTTCAGAGAGATAGAACCGGTCACCAACCTTCACCGTCCTCATCCCAAGGTTGGCATCAGTAGGATGATTCTTGAGTACAACTTCCATTTCTGGACCGCCCCTGACATACATTTCGACAGGATTTTTCACAAAGAATAGCCGCAGCGATATTGGATCTATTATCTTCCTGTTTAAAGCTTCTAGGCTTTCAAAAGGAGGCTTGGTTTCTGCAAGCGTAAGGCCAAGGGATAGCACAAATTTGCGTATCGCCTCGGGCACAAAGCCCCTCCTTCTAAGCGCAGCGAGTGTTGGGAGCCGCGGATCATCCCAGCTTCTGATTGTGCCATTTTCTATAAGTGGCTTTATCTTTCGCTTTGAAACTGGAATTCCTTCAAACTCTAGTCTTGAAAATTCAATAAGATACGGCTTTCTTAAACTGAGCCTGTCAAGAATTGCAAAATAGAGTGCATTGCGAAGCTCGTATTCTTTCGTCCTCAAAGCATGCGTTACGCCATCGATGCTGTCTTCAATTGGCGCTGCAAAGTCATAGGTCGGCCAAATCCGTACTCTGTTACCCAGCTTAGGGTGATCACAGTCTATTATCCTGAAAAGCGCTGGATCACGCATAGCAGTATTCTGGTCGGCCATGTCGCCCTTGAACCGCACGATGGCTTCATTCTGCTCGTATGAGCCACTGAACAATTTTCCAATCCTATCAAGCGCGGTTGCAGGATCGCGCCTGCACTCGCAAGGGATACCCCTTGCGCGGAGGTCGTGTATTATATCTTGGCTACAGGTGCATACGTATGCGCCACCCAGCTCGATCAGCTTTCTTCCATAATTATGCAAAAGCTCAATGTCGTCTGAAGTATTCTTGATAATATCAGGCTTGACTCCGAGCCATTTCAGCCCCTCAGCTATGGCGTCGTAATATTCCACCTTTTCGTTGATCGGGTTTGTATCATCAAAGCGGAGAATCAGCTTGCCGCCGTACATTCGGGCATACTCTTCGTCAATTATAGCTGCCTTTGCATGTCCAATATGTGGGTAGCCGTTTGGCTCAGGCGGAAATCGAGTAACCACCTTGCTCTGGATGGCTCCTTCAAGCGGAGGCAGTTGCTGTTGATGCTCTGCTACCTGCTTTTTTGCAGCCACCTTTCCCGGTGCAAGCTCTTCAAGAAGCGATTTTTGATCTGCAAGCGAAAGTGTGTTTATTTGCTGCACAACTGTCTTGATTTCAGAGATAAGCGACTTTATTTGGCTACGCAGTTCTGGCTTCGAGCCGACAAACTTGGCGATCACTGCGCCAGATTGTGCCTTGCCGCCATGCTCAATTGAATTTTTCAGTGCAATGATTTTGATGAATTTTTCAGTATCCGGATCGATTGGCACGTATTACTACAGACTCCTGCCTACTACAAAATCTCCCGAGAACTGAAGAGCTCTTCTGGCATCAGAGTTACTGTAACCTTCAATTGACTTGACTGCTTCATGCAAATACCTTCTTGCCTCATTCCTTACATCCTGCTCTATGCCAATATGAGAGATGATCCCGACAGCCTCCTTGATATCTTGGCTCAAGGCCTTCCCTCTTGTACCAAATACCCTCTTGATCTTTTCTGCGTCTTCCTTGTTGGCGTTTTTCAGAGCAAGCAGTATTGGATATGTCTTCTTGCCTTCTCGAATGTCATTGCCAGCGGCCTTGCCTGTCAGCTTAGGGTCTCCTATCACACCTATCAGATCATCTACCAACTGGAAAGCAATACCAATGTTGCGGCCAAATGAAGAGAGGTTCTGGATATCGCTAGCAGTGTGATTTGGAGATGACAGTGCGCCAAGTGCGCACGATACTTCAAAGAGCGTAGCAGTCTTTTTGCCAATCATGTCAATGTAATGCTGCACACTTGGAAACTTGGCGCTTGATGCCACTTCTACGTCTATTGCCTGTCCCTCGCATATTTCCGTGCATGCAAATGAAAGATGTTCCACCATGTCAATTATCGACTTGTCTGGAATCCCGGCCTTTCTGCAGTTAAATGTCAACAGTTCAAACGCTTTTGAGAATAGAATGTCGCCGGCAAGAATTGCAAGCGGCATGCCATAGTATCTGTGCACAGTTGCAGTGCCGTGCCGCATTTCATCATTGTCCATGATATCGTCATGTACAAGCGTAAAGTTGTGAACAAGCTCAACTGCCGCGGCTGCAGGGAGAGCCCTCTCGGCGCTTCCCCCTAGCATTTCGCAGCCCTTGAGGACCATGAATGGCCGCAAGCGCTTGCCTCCCGTGCGGATATAATGTGACGAAGCGTGGTAAAGCTCTTTTGGCTTGCCCTCAACGAAAGAAAGTATAAAGTTGTTCACGGTAGAAGCATAAGATTCCAGCTCGCTTTTGATGCTGTCTGCCTTCATGTACGGCTACTAACCTCATGTGCTAGCATTCCTGTCAATATATATCTTGAGCTAGCAAGTGCAGCAATGTTTTTCGCTCCAACAAGGAACATGGTGCTCTTAAGCTCTGCAAGAATTGTATCGGCAAATGCAAACAAGCTTTCGCGTGACTGCGCAGCTGTTTGAAGGAATGGATATGCCATTGCGGCCATGCTGGCACCAAGCGCTACGCACTTTGCAACTTCGAGTCCATTGCGCAGACCGCCTGATGCAATCAGCGGCAATTTCACTGCGCGCCTGACCTCTATGAGACTGGCCGCCGTCGGAATACCCCAGTCCCAGAACATCTCACCAAGGTGCTTCTTCAGGTCATCTTTGAGAGACTCTGCCCGTAACTTTTCAACACCAGCCCAACTAGTGCCACCAGCCCCGGCGATATTGATCGCGGAAACGTTGGCCATCTCCAGTTTTATGGCAACCTCCTTTGAAATTCCGGCACCCACCTCCTTGACTATCAGTGGTACATCTATGGTCTTGGCAAGCTCTGAAATCTGGGCAAGAACTCCCTTATAGCGCGGCTCGCCCTCTGGCTGTACAAGCTCCTGCAGCGGGTTCAGGTGCACCACCAGCGCATTTGCCCCAATCATTTTTACTATTCTCTTAGCTTCATCTATCGTGAACCCCTTGGAAAGTTGTGCCCCACCTATGTTTGCTATTAAGAACGCATTTGGTGCATTCTTTCTTGCTATCGAATAGGTGGCAGCAAGCTCTTCACTTTTGAGTCCTGCTCTCTGACTCCCAAGCCCCATACCAAAGCCATACTTTTCTGCGAGCTCACCCAGCCTGCCATTGATGACAGTTGCCTCGTCTGTGCCGCCAGTCATAGAGTCGATTATAATCGGTGCCGAAAACCTTTTCCCAAGAAAAGTCATCGAAGTGTCAATATCATCATAGTCCAACTCAGGCAGCGCGTTATGCACTAGCCTGACGTATTCCAAGTATGTCGAAGTAGTTTTCGCCTGTACGTTCTTCTGAAGTGGGATGTCTATCCCTTCCTTTTTGCGCTGCTTGATTACTTCGATATCAGAGGATGCGTTAAAAGTGTCTGGCAATTATCTCTTTCTCCCCTTTACCACTGTGCCAACCTTTAGCGTACCTTCTGCTGCCTCTATAATGCGTTCGGGCACAAGTCCGTTTATCATCACTACATCCATTCCGTGTGATGCAATCTTAAATGCTTCTGTAACCTTTCTTTGCATTCCACCCGTTGCGTCGGTGCCTGATGCCTTAAAGAACTCAATCGATTTTCTCTTGTCTGCGACCTGTATCTCGTTTATAAGCTCTCTGCTTACGCTGTCTTTATATATACCGTCGACATTGGTCGCAAAAATGATCCTGAACGGTCGCAGTACTCTTGCCAGAATCGTCATGAGTGCGTCGCCGGATAGAATGGAATATTTCGTACCTTCAACATAGACTATGTCGCCAAACGTTACTGGTATTACCTTTGACTGTGCCATCTCATAGATGTGCTTTATCTTTGCTACAATTGGCTTATGCCCTGTTGTAAGAGCCGACGGTGGCATGCCATATGGGTTAAGCCCTACTCTTATCAGGGAATTGACGATTATCTGATTTAGTGCAATCATTGACTCATGCACTATGGAGACTCCATGGACGTCGTAGTTGGCCGGCTTGGTATGCATGTCATATTTTACCGACCAGTAGTGGCCAAAGGAGCCGCCACCGTGTACAATGATGACAGGAACACCTAATTGTGTCAGAGCGCGCGAAATGCTATCTATCGCATCGATATTAGCTGCAAGCGGCTTTTCCTTAAAGGTAACAACAGAGCCGCCCAGTTTGATAAGAGTAAGTTCTTGCAACAACAAAAGGCATATACTTTTTGAAGTGAATTTAAGTTTTAACTTGCTTTTTCACTTCTCCATCCTACTACATAATATAATAGTACTACCACCACTATTGGAATGAGATACATAGGAAAAGCAGTAGCACTACTTTGAGCTACTCAAGCTCAGATAGTTGCCTGCGACTCACATATGCATTGAGAAGGCAAGAAAGTCTTAAGGATTAGGTCGAAAGCACGCTCATCTTCCTCAAAGAATCTGCATATAAGAAAAGTACAAGGTTCTCCTAAGCCAATCACAGACCAAGCTAACGATAGATCATTATTATCCTTGTTTAAGCAACACAGGCCAGAGTCGTGGGGGTTTTATTAGCAGCAAAGGCCCGAAAAAAGAAGGAACTACGGTGACTCGTTCCACAATTATGAACATAGCCTATTGCAGAACTCTTTTCTTCAATCTTTATAGCAAATATATTGCATCATTTTACAATGGCAAGCAACGAAGGACCAAGGATCTTGTGGGAACAGTTGAAGGGCAAGAAGGTAAAGACAAACGATGGTCATGATGTTGGTGAGATTAAAGAGATAGCACAAAACTATACCCCCAGAAAAGGGAATAGTAAATAAAGACAAGTCATGGGTTCCAAAGTATCTAGCAGATGCCTATGACGGCAAAGTCCTCTGGCTCGTGATCGGTAACGACGATCTCGCAAGGAGGTATTCATACAGGACAGAGCAAGATACGGAGCAGTATACACACGACTATGAAGCTTTCAAAGCAACACCTTATGGATAGAAGGCAGTCCAGCTTCCGGATTTCGAACAGAACATACGCATGACAGAAGAAAGTCCAATACAAGCATAAGCTCCGGCGATGAATACAAAAATATCTGAGACCTAGAATAGTGATGCAGGTAGAATTAGAAATAGTAAAGATTGAAGCAAGGAGTCCAAACCGTCTTACTGGCTAGCTCTTTGTCATATGGCGCCTAGCTAGTCCGGACATCATTGAATTAGCAAGAATTAAAAGTTAATTATTTCAGCATATGTAAGACAATTTTGATCTGATAATCCCACTCGACACAAGAGAGACTGGCAAAATACAAGCATATAGAACTCTATTCTAAATTAAAACCACAACAAGCTCATTTGCTGTGTTTTTTGGTGATGCCAATCTATCATCATGGCATCAGGTGAGAAACTTTATGAGGAGGGCGGCAAGATACTGGGCTTCAAAGTTACAAGAGTACATCCAGTTGAAGGAACGACAATGGAAGTGAGCTTTACTTCAGAAATAAAGGGCTTTGGCAAGTTTCCAAGCGGTAGAAACATTGGATCTGGCACTATGACTCAATATCCTCATGGAGTTGTAGATGCGAGCTATCAAGGAACACTGATGACACCAGAAGGTGAACAGTTCATGTGGTGGGCCCATGAGAAAAGTAAGCTGGCAGACGGCGGAAAAATCAGAGGGTTGGTCATGGTATCTGGTTTTACAAATTCTCAAAAGTTGTCATGGATGAATGCCCTTATCATGGCGCTGGAATCAGAATTTGATCCAGCTGCTCAGCAGTTTAGAACAACAGCCTATGAATGGACATAATAATAGAATAGTAGTACAGTGTATTATGGAACGAAACATGCTGAAACAAAGGGACATCTACAGGGAAG
>DASUUX010000170.1:0-5074 GCA_036373855.1 Nitrososphaera sp. | reverse complement strand
CATATGGGATAAAAATCTAGAGCCATATGAGTTATTCTTTTTTCAAGAAGCGAAGAGGCGAATGATAACTCGACATAACGACGAATGGTGACACAGCTACTCCGTTCATTTTAGACGAAAAATTAAGGAGAAGATATGGCCGCATGATGAGAGAGGAGAAGAAAAATGGTGTTAACAATCTCCCAGAATCTGGCACACGTATTTCACATTTAGTCGATGGAATAATGAGAAATGAATTTACTACTGCCACGTACCATGCTGAAGCAGTAAGGAGAAAAAATAAGGAAGGGAGTTATTATATTATGACGGCCGCCAGGATATTGCAACCGCGTCGCCAATTATTCCAAGTATCGAACCGAGTCCGAATCCGCCAATGCAGAACAGTGCAACAACTGTTGATGCTATGAGCACAAGGAATCCCCATATCTGTACCGTCCTAGGTTCCTTTTGCATCTTGTACGCGCCTGCAAGAACCGTCGCGCCGGCGGCGAGCGAAATAGCGGCCATAGTAGCTATGAAGGATGGCGAGTATCCGCGCATGAATGTCTGCCACCATCCTCCGCCCATCATGCCACTCACGCCTCCTCCATCTATTCCGAACATTGACTGATATCTGGCAAGCATCATAAGTGCACCCAGCGACCCGGCTACAATCAAGATTCCTGCTATCAAAGACAGCGCAAAATGCAGCGAAATGTCAACCTTTGCATGCCAATTCTATCGATTCCTCTATTAGTAGGAACTTTTGAAAATGACTTACAAAATGGTTTCGGTACGACTAGCTAAAGTTAATAATCATTCTTGTCTTGATTTCATGCTTGCCCCTGGCAGAAATATATATCTCTAAAGGACATAACCTCAAAAATGCTTTAACTAACCCTTCTAGTATAACCCCTTGATAACAATGGTCATTATTCACATTATGAGAGAAATACCTGCTCCACGGGATAAAGTATGGAGCATAATTTCTAACCTTGACAAAGAGCGTACGTATTGGCCCGGAATGAAATCTATCAGGAATATAGCACGAACGGATACTAACATTATTGAGAGAGAGGTAATAATTTCATATAGAAATTCAAAATGTAGAGAAACTGTAATGCTAAATCCAAAGCATTCAATTGAAGTAAAGATTACAGAAGGTCCGCTATATGGTTCAAAAACTATAAAGTTGAATTCTGTGGAGCAGGATAAAACCATAATAGATATCCTCTGGAATGTCAAATTAGTTGGTCTTTTGGAAGTTTTTACCTTGATAGTGAAAAGGTATATCGCTAAGCAAACAGAAAAGGCTCTTGAAGGAATTGCAAGGGTGGCAGAGGCTGACAGTTTTGCGTGTTAATAGGCCTGCTGTTTCTTATGTTATATGGAGAGCGCTGAAAAATAAGATCATTTAGCACCTCTATCTGTATGAGAAGGAATGATCCACAGATGGGATCTCCAAAGGCTGAGGAGTAATTGAAATCTTCATTACTTTAAAAAGATATTTGATACAAATCGCTAATTGCTGCGTCTTATGATATTTGCTGAGTTATGAAAAATATCATATGGCGATAAACAGAACTGAAATACACAAGAATGAACGAATGGGTCGTTGCATTGATGGCAATTTCATGTATAATGGGTTTTAGAATCTTGTACCAAATTGTCTTTAAGACGTAAAGGAATGATGTTAAACTAACTAGATTTGCTACCTCATAAAACGGGTTTCTCTATTGTTATGACATTCTTTGCAGTCCTAAGTTTGGTTTCAACTTTGACAACCTAGCTGCAAGCTATGTCGCGGACCAAGCAGGTGTAATAACAGTCTCCGGTCCTGTGTTTGCTGAGCAGGGGATCTATACTGTGAATATAGAGGTAAACTGCATAGACTATGATAACACCTTTCTTTCCGAGCCTATAAAATACCAGTATCCTTTAGCAGTAGCAGCAGCTCAAAAGTTCCTTATTTCATATAAAGATACAGATTTCAATGTCAACATTTCCTCGCCTATCTCCGTACAGAATGTGACGTTAAAACCTGAAAGTAAACAGCTTATCATTCAATACTCTGGTGGAGAATGGCAGCACCTTTGATAACTTCCATGTTTATGTGGATATTCCAAAACAAATGATGTCCGAACTCTTTACAGCTCTCTTTAATGGAATGCAGATGAATGTCAGCCAAGTGCAGAGTGATAACCAAACAAGAACTCTACTTCTCAATGGCAGCCATCTTGACTTGGTGGAGATGATGAACGAAACGTCAGGAGAAGGAGACATGCAGGGAATGGAGGGGATGGAAGGAATGGATGTAGAGCAAACGACCATGGAAGCAGGAACGCAACAGAATGCAACCATCATCACGGCAGCTACTATAGTCCCCGAATTTCCTAAGTCTTCCATTAGTCGCTGCTGTTGGATTCTCTATGATTGTGTTCATTTATCACAGAAGACTTAGCTTTTGAAATCTCCATCCTTTGAACTTGTGGCTCTCATTACGTTGGCTGCAGTTGTCACTTTATTTATTGTAATATTGCTATTATTTCAGTAGATTTCAAATAGTGGTGATAATTTTTTATGAACTCACATCATACTGATTTAGGGAACTGTGCCGGCAAGCACCTGATGTAATTTTTAGATGTATTCTGTTCTGTTAGAACGGTCACCAGACATTAAATATAATGCATGACCGTCAACATGCATGTCTTCCACCGCAACACTACAAAACACAAAATGGCAAAGCTGCATAGATGCCTGCATGCGCTGTGCTGAAGCATGCGAATTCTGTGCTACATCTGACCTGAAAGAACAGGATGTAAAGATGATGGCAAGCTGCGCACAAATGAATAGAGAATGTGCTGAAGTATGCTGGGCATCTGCTGCATTGATGTCTATGGACAGCCAGTTTGCAAAACAGTTTTGCAATCTGTGCGCCGATGTATGTGATGCGTGTGCTCAGGAATGTGAAAGGCACAATGTTGACCATTGCAAGAGATGCGCACAAGTATGTCGCAGCTGCGCCGAGGAATGTAGAAGGATGGCAAGATAGGCTTAGCAAAGCCAACCCCATTTTTTTCTAAGGCTGTTGAGAGTTTTTTTCTCTATCACTACGACCATCATTCATGAAAAGTGCAAGTAATGTAAAGGGTATCGACACTATTGCAGTGGTGATTATTAATGTGCGGATTGACGTCGGGTCAAAAGGAGCTCCAAAAAGCGGCAGAAAGGGTATTGGAAACATGAACAAAAGCCAGATACCTGCTAGGACAACCAGAACTTTCCATCTGTTCTTCAGCCTACGGCGAATCATATTCTTATCATCATTGTCATCATCACTATGTCACCAGTGATGGAGAGAATTAGGATTTTTGGTACGGTTCTCTAATGGCTCTGGTAAGTAATAATATATCACCAACACAATTGCATTAGATGATGATGATATAGCGGTTGTCGCCTTCACAAGTCGAAAGCACAAAGGACAAGGTGTATAGATTCATAGCTAAAAACCCGGGTTCCTATTTTAGAGAGATCCTACGCTCACTTGAGATTGGAACAGGTAATCTGCAGTATGCATTAGAGATGCTAGAGCGAGAAGGTAAGGTCACAACCATAAAAATAGGCTCGCATAAGCACTTCTATCCTTCTGATTTGGATGAAGAAAAGAAGAGAATACTGAGCATACTCTCTCAAGAATCCCCACGAGAGATCCTGCTTTTCCTATCTCGCAAGCCCGGCTCTTGTCAGACAGATGTTGCCAAAGAAATAAGATGTTCCTCGCCAACTGCCAGATGGTATCTCATCAGGCTTGAAACTTTAAGGCTAATATGGAGCCGACGGCAGGGAGCCGAAGTCAAATACTATGCTAATACTTCTGTGCCAGAACTAGCTCGCCTGCTTAGAACGTATAGACCAAGCATATGGGACAAGTATGCAGACAGGATGGCAGACATGATGAGAACATTTGAACAACAAGAGGAGGATGTGAACGGAGACGGCTAGCCCACTAGACATTTTTGAGCTAAGCCATCATGGCTTTTGGTGGGAAGTTTTCAGCTTAGCAAGTGCTGGCATGGCTGTTGCACTTCTCGCTATAGCACTTTTGGCGTACAGGAAGCACCGGCTGAGAAGGCTCTTTCCTCTTTCCATAGCATTTGGGCTTTTCGTCTTAAAAGTTGGGCTTCTGCATCTTGATAGCCTCTATCCCATGCTGCAATCTGAGCTAGAAGTCTCATCTGTTGCAGTTGAATTTGGCATGCTATCAATGATATTCCTCGCTTTCATAAGAAAGTAGAAGGCTTAGTGGCAGATGCCAGACCTCTCTTATGCTATATACCGGAATAGCGATGTAAAACTTCTCTATGAATCAAGCCTGAGGCGGAGTGCTGCTATGGCTCTGAGCTCAAAAACAGTAGTGGGAAATTCAATACTGATTGGAAGATGAAAACCAAAGTTTTCTGCTGTTAAATCCCAACAGGAGCAGATATATGCTGTAACAGAGAGCTGAAGAATATCCACCAAGCGAGGTCGCAATTCAATTCTCGGACCAATACATATACATCATATATATCATTCGGAATAACAAATGATTATGAAGATAAATATGTCCTATTGGATGTTACAAGCCTATAAGATTCGACAGCTTGTAAAATTCTAAATCCATACTCTTGGCCCCTACCTTCGCCATTGTAGCGATTGGTAAGCGATAGATAATCTCCGGTTTGCAGAGTGTCAAGGCAACTTTTGCCTATCTCATTTCTGTAGGAAAGTGCATCAAAATATTAATTTTTTAATTCCCCTATATCTCAATTAGGATGGAGGTTATTTACTAATTGCGATAGAGTTCTGTAGCGTTCAGTTAAATGAGTAATATACTCATCCGCACGGTCATTCCACTCCCCACATCCATCTATTGCTCCCTCTCCAGAGTTATAAGCGCCTAGAGCCATCAACGTATACTGTTCGTTGCTGCATCCTGGAAAGTTGCTCTTGATTAGCAACAGGTTATCTGATAATGACTTTACTCCTCGATTGATATTATACTCTGGATTGAACCAAGAAGTTGCCCAGTTTGAAGAGTTCGTGTCTGTAGTCA
>DASUUX010000169.1:0-3954 GCA_036373855.1 Nitrososphaera sp. | reverse complement strand
AGCAGAGAATAGTTCTCAAGGTTCCAATTATCCTTACCCTCTTTTGTGTGGTAAAGGTCATAATTCCATAAAGTTGCATTGAGTAGGTAAGCTTCTATTTGTTCATATTCAAGGTTCAAGTAGTCGCGTACTTGTTCCGCTCCTTGAAATCCACCAAATTCTGTCAGAAACGGTATGAGGCCGCGTTCTCTAGCAGCATTAGCCAACTGGGCAAAAATTAATGGCCACTCTCTTTTGTACCTATACATGTTTTCGGGAATATTCACATATGAGTCGGCAAATGAGCTGGCAATAGCCATCATGTCGTAGTAATGAAACGAAAGGACGCCGTTGCGTGCAAAGGTGGAAACGGAGTTGAGGTTCTTTGGCAAAAAAGTATTCAATTGTATAGGCTTTACCTCTCCATCTACCATCACATTTTTTACCAGATCCAGATTGAAGCTCTTTCTAGCAGAAAAGGGACCCGAGCCCCCTAAATCAAGCATGCTTTTATTGCCATCTTGTCCGTTTGAAGAGGGTGTAGTCCAGGCCACGCTGGGTTCCATAAAAATAAACACATCGGGATCAAACTTTCTTATTTCTAAATCTACGTTGCGATAATAGTCGACAAGAAACTCTTCTTCAAACTGCTCCTTTGGCAATCCTGCGGGATGCGGTTCGTTAAAGGGTTCAATTCCCAAGATTGCCGGATGGCCTGCACCGTTATTTAGCGAGCGGAAGAATCTTGCTGTCTGGCCAATTGTTTTCTCCAAATGAGTTCTAACAGGAAAGTGTTCAAGCTTATTCTCTCCTTCTATATTGGTCAGGTCATTTCGCCAAAAGGATGTGAGAGTTTTTTTCAGGGATTTGTTGGTAACATACTTTATCATCCATTTTTTGTCTTGGAGGTTGGAGGGTTCTGGTAGTTTGTGTTCTATGTCTGCTGCCAATGCCCAATCAGGGAACCCATCTCCACCATAGACTTCATGTGCAATGTCTTGATGAAAATCCAAAAAGACGTAGAGGTTTCTTGCATGCAGTTCATCAATTATTTCTTTTACACAAGTTAGATATTGTTTGCCTTCTGGTAAGAGCTCGTCAAGGTTTGTGTTTGGTCGAGGCTCTATTGCTTTCCATGAGATCAAGAGGCGCACAATGTTAAATCCCAAGTCTCTTAGCCGATCTAATTCTGGTTCTACTGACTTGATCTCTTCTTTCAAATTAAGTTGGGACAAGTTTTTAGTTTCAAGGGGAGCTATTGGAAGATAAGGAGCCAGCTTGGTTCTGGAAGCAAAATTTACTCCTCGAAAAAGAAGGTATCTACCTTGGTCGTCATTAAACCACGAGCCATTCTTCCAAATGCTTTTTCCATTCCTATTAAGTTGTTGCTGTTGTTGTTGATATTCCTCACCCTCAGCGGCAATTTTTGATTGGGGCATAGAAGAATCTGAACGCGATCGACTGTTTCTGATCCCTGCTATGATAACTTGTATTCCACTAACAGCCAATGCTACTACGGTCAGTATGAGGAGTAGCGCTAAACCTATCTGTGGAAATACCAAGACCGCGATAGCAACAGCTGTGATTATTATCCCCATGCCTAGAGAAGAAAATGTAAGCGATTCGTCTTGTTTCTTTTGCCTCCTCAGCCCGTCAATTATCCTCAAAGCCCCATTGGCTAATAATCCAAATCCCAGAAAGAGGACAAGATAATTTATAACTAAATCAGGAACGATGAAGCCCGGTAGGAAAAAGGCAATGATAGCTGCCCCTATTGCAATATTGAGAATGCGATATTTACGTTTACTTTTCTCAGCCTTTATTCCACTGACTATCCTTTCTGCCCCAAGAATTACGAGACCTGTTCCAGCCAAGAAAAATAAAGCATAGGCTCCAATCTGCGGAGTAAAAACTATCCAAATTGATAACGAGATGCAAATGATACCTACTGCAATTTGGATTGGCCAAAACCATCGTCGAGTTGTATGAGCATCCAATCTCTTCATATCTTTGGATTATCCTGTCACAGTGTTATTTTCAAACTGCTATATATAATATTTCAGAGAGAGGATGTGGACCTCACAGCCTCTTCCACCTTCCTTCCAGAGATTCCTGTGACAAATAGCCTTACTCCATACACCAGAAGTGCTATTCCAATCACAATACCTGCTAGCTCTACCCCAAATGTTGGTGAGACCATTATTGAGACAGATAAGGCGACAGCGAGTCCTCCTGCCGCAAGGCTTAGCGCTCGTGAGGCCCTTCCAGGAATACGCCGATTCCCTACGCGCCTTACCCTGAGGCCTGATATGATGCTTGCAACTCCACTGAATAGAAGTGCGATGGCTGCCAACCATACAACCAAAGTGGCACTAGCAAGAGGATATGCTATGACAATGCTTGAAAGTATAATAACCAATGCTCCAAGACCGATGTGGGCTAACCTGGAGCGCTTGTAGATAAATACTCCTGAAACTACCTGCTCTATACCCAACAAAAGTAAGATTATTGCAGCTGCTGTGAAAGTTGCCATAACTGCAAAAATGGGATAAATGATTGACGATATTGACAGCCCGATAGCGATAGCACCTATACCGATTTGTAAAGCCCTTGTCCATGTAGGCGGCTTTACGTCTACTATATGTTCAGCCTTCATATCTTTATATGAAGAGGAGCTTGAACTTAAGAGTTCGAAAACAAAGTTGATAGTCCCGTATTTGTGTCCTATCCATGAGATATTCGTATAGAGTCAGGATACACACTATTGTTATCACATTGCTCTGCTGCTTTGTGTTGATTTGTCATTAAGCGACGGTATCATAAACAGCAAAAAGACAGAGGTGTAATAATACCCATCATCGGAGCAAGGACCGAGGCTCAAACCAAGGACAATTTAGGATGTTTGGATTTCGAAGTGAACTCTAATCATATGAACAGGATGGATGAAATAAGCAAGATTCAACTGGGATTTCCTCACGACTTCATAGAATCAGAGGCTGGAAAGATGCTGGCGTATGGCAGAAAATTTCCATTTATTGACAATCACAGGAGAACGGTATGAAGAGATTCAGGAATTCCAAAATAGAGGGAGAGAGAAAAAGTTAAGTGAAATTAGTGACAAGGTGCAGCAGGAACTTTTGAGCTGGTCCGGAGTAACCATTCACGACCATCGTTTTGGCGGCATCGAATTTCGCGTCAACGGAAGGGAGATAGGACACTTGCACGGCGATAAGCTGGCAGACCTTCCATTTCCAAAAGATGTAGGCAAGAAACTCATAGTGGAGGGCAAGGCATCGCCGTACCACTTTATACCACAGTCTGGGTGGATCAGCTATTATATCAATTGTATTGAGAATATACGTGTGGTGCAATAGAACTATTCCAAATACAGTATGAACGAATGACTAGTTATGGCAAGAGGAGAACAATGAAAAACCATGGAAGTCTGGGATAGATTTGAGATGATATGTATAGATCATATAGAAGAGAATCAGGAGTTATTTCAATACAAATTCACATGTTTCGGCTCAGAATATAGAGGGCAATTATTGAAGATGCAAAACGTCTACATACCGGAAGCCTCCAGTTTCTTTACAGTGAGCGCATCTATCAGCATATTCTCAATGTCTGGGATTTCTGAGCTAGTTCTAAAAATTAGGTGCAGATAACATAATGACTGGCATAGAAAAACAGAGCAGCATCAATCGTTCAGCATGGACTACGTTGGTAATCCTGAGCTGCCTTGGCCTGATAACAATGTATGGAGAGACAATGGTGCTGCCAGCTATTCCAGACTTTATACGGGATTTTAATATCTCGTACAACACATCGTCCTGGATACTCTCTTCTTACCTGATTGCAGGAGCCGTTATGACGCCAATTGCGGGTAGATTATCAGACATCTATGGCAAGAAAAAGATATTGCTTATAGTCATGGCAGTATACTCTACAGGCATTTTAGCAGGAGGATTCGCC
>DASUUX010000168.1:0-5293 GCA_036373855.1 Nitrososphaera sp. | reverse complement strand
TGTCCTAGACCGTCCCAAACATCAAACAGTTCTTTATCTATTGATCCAACTAGAGTCCACCATGATTCCAGACAAGATATTACAACTCTGGGATTTCTTTCCTTAATTATTCTAGAAGCTAATTCGATGGGTGCGATATTACCATCATGACCATTTATTATTAGAATACGCATTATATTATTATTCACTAGGCTCTGCAAAATATCACATATCACATTCATCATCGTATCTGGCTCAAAGCTAACCGTCATAAAGAAGTCTTTATGGTGGGAACTCACCCCATATGGAATTGGAGGAAAAATAACCATTTTTTTACCATAGCGGGTGGCAACTCTTTTGGCAAGTTCAAATGGCATGATGAAATCTGACCCAAATGGCATATGGTCTCCATGATTCTCGCAAGCTCCAAAGATCAATAATCCTACGGTCTCGTGTGAAATGAATTGCTCTAGCTCACGGGCACTCATTTCTGAAAGAACATTACGATCACCATAATTTTCTTGATTTTCGCTGCCTCTCTCCACAATTCTTAGTATAAGGTTTTGTTGATAAAGTTTATCATAGCGAATAATATCATAATATGAAGTATCTCCGATGATATGGCATGGATGGAGATTTCTTTTTTAACACTCGACAGCAAGTAATTATCGATCAGCCTGTATTTGCTCTGCTTTTAACTTTCATCAATTCTGATTGTGCATTTCCCTAAGATTGAATTGTACAAGAAGATACATTTTACCAGCAAAAACTTCATGTATGTCGATTCGGTCCTTGACAGGACTTCCTCTAAGGATTAGACCCGTGCGTCGTGCTAAATAATAAAGAGAATAGATGCTTATTTGCTAAATCATTGTATCAGACTGATACTTCTACTATATCTATAAGCAACAATAAGATCGCTAAATGTTTGTTTCTGGATTCTTTACCTTCTTGCGCTCGCTTTCTTGATTGCTCTCTTCCTTGAACTAAGAGGCTATCCTGAATATTATGCCCCATTTATGGCATGCGTGGTTAGAGCAAGGACAACATCACAATTGTATCTCGTAGACCAAACAGCAAAAGACAAGAAGAGATGCTAAAAATTTCCTGATGATAAGAAGACAAAAGAGTAATAAAGCTATATTATTTTGCTCTTTTCCGCTTCGTTTCCTCTCACTGTCTATTAATTATATCCAACTGCTACCATTCACAACCATAGCTGATTAAGTCGTTTATTTGATGAAAACCACGTTGGGCTGTGGCACCTGTTACAAATAATAACATTAATGAACAAGAAGAAAGACGCTGCCCCCAATGTGATAAAATAAGCGAATATAGTGTCGGTAATTGCCGATCGTGTGGACATGACCTTCGCTGAATAAGAATATATGTACCATCCCTCTTATTCTTATCTCCAATCGTTTCTATAGCTAATAGAAACATACGCATTTGGAATGATATATCGCTCATCTTGTAGCTGTCATATTATCGCCAGCTGGCGGAGATCTCTGGAACCTGCTGCATTGTAGTAGAGCTCTTAAAAAGTAGCGCTGTTGTCATGCAGAACGATACCGGCTTTTTGTAATTGGCGTAGGATATTGCAAGTTCAAATTTTCGTTCGAAAAGAGGATATTGATGTAGTGGTCGCTGTCATCCGAGCAGTCATGCTTTCGTGATTCTAGTCGCAGCTAGTCCTAGGATTCATATCATTCTTGTTCTCGTTATTCTTAGCAATCAATCTGAATGTCTGATCTGATCAAGAGTTACTAATCCAGAATGCTATTTCACATTATTTGTATTGATTATCTTGGAAAGTTAAAAAATTAGAGGATGTTACGATCCTTCAGCAATTCGGCAAGCAGGATAGCGCCTTTTGCCGATCCCATCTTTTCGTTGTGCGACAGGAGCATATACTTGATACCGTTATCAAATGCTGTGTCTTTGCGGATTCTTCCGACAACTGTAGTCATACCATCGTTTATTTCTCTATCAATTCTTGGCTGTGGCCTTGTCGGATCATCGTGCACAATGATGTAGTCCTTTGGCGCGCTTGGCAAACCCATTATTGTCACATTCTTTGAGAATTTCATCATTTCTTTCTTTACATCTTGTGCCTCTGCCGTCTGCTTGGTTTCCACAAATACCGACTCTGTGTGACCGTCAAGTACTGGAACTCTTGTACAAGTACAGCTAACCTTGATCGGCGCAGGAGCAATCGAACCATTGTTCATATGGCCGAGGATCTTCTTTGTCTCAACCTGTACTTTTTCCTCCTCCTTTGGAATATAAGGAATGACATTGTCCATGATATCAAGTGCGATGACGCCTGGTGACCTTCCTGCGCCAGAAAGGGCTTGCATAGAGGTCATGAACACTCTGTCGATGCCAAACCTATCAAATATCGGCTTTAGGGTTATTGCCATGCCAGTTGTCGTGCAGTTTGGTAACGGTGCAATAAACCCCTTCCAACTGCGGTTCTTTCTCTGGCTGTTCAGCAGTTCAGCATGATTATCGTTAATGCCTGGTATCAATATTGGTACATCAGTTTCATAGCGAAACGCAGCAGCAGTACTGATTACGGGCGTGGTCTTGGCGAACTTGGGCTCTACTATTTTTGCGTCATCTGATTCAAGTGCAGTAAATATAAGGTCAAAATTCTCTGGCTTGATGTCGTCCACTTTGCTGACAACCATGTCCTTGATATACTCGGGCACTTCTTCCCTATTGTGCCAGCGCAAAATGCCAGAATTTGGATCACGGATTGCGTCAACGTATTTTTTTCCAGCCGACCTTTCAGATGCGGCCACCTGCTTCAGTTCAAACCACTTGTGCTTGTTCAGGGCAATAATGAATTCTTGACCCACTGCGCCCGTGGCTCCAATCACAGCTACCTTTAGCATATATAGGAGCGGTTGGTGTGTTGGAACTAATAATCGTTATTGATATTCTTTCTTTCTTTTATCTAGCCATGTGCTTGGATTTCTGGATTTAGCGTTACAATACGCATTGCTGATCGCTTTTCAAATCGGAGGAGGATTCATTCGGCTCCCTTCCTCATGATGACTAATACTAAATCAATTCAATGTCCGAATGGTTCCAATATAATTCCGACTATTGCTGAGGCTGGTGTACGTCGTCTCCTATCTTCATAGATCGTGTATCTTTACTCCGCGCCTTCTTCCTTTCCTAAAGCCTTACCAGAACCTTCCACCTTTTTTGTTGGGCTGTCTGAGCTTGTCTTTGCAACCTCTTCCTCAACTTCAGAAGCCGCTCCAGGTCCAAGCTCCCCCTTCCTATCTTCTCCCATTCCAATTGTTTCCTTTACTTTATCCTTGATATCTTGTCCAGTTTCTCCTCCCATTCCAATTGTTTCCTTTGCTTTATCCTTGATTTTGTCTCCTATCGAATCACTGGTCATTAAAGGTGTATAGCCAACAGAGTATTAATAAGGAATAGAATAGGTTAACGGAAGTGTGTTCTATTTACGATGCAGATTTCTAAATTGCTGCTTCTACTATCCTAATGCGTTGTATATATATCGCTAGCGATAACGTTGGTTACTAGCTTTGGTATAAGTGTAGGAGGATACCCTGGAAAGGCCTGCTCCTTCGAGGCTCACCACTAAACGATTCTTTTCGTTGGTTATGCAAGACATGGAATTACAGAATATTGGATAGGATATTATTACTAGCTAATGTCACGTCATTCATAGAAAAAGTGAACTTGCTTCTGAAAGAAGGCAACGCTTCGGAGGCAAGGTGGTTAGGCAGACTAGGCTAGCAAAGAAAGACTCAATATACATGCCTTAAATAATGTAGCCAAAGTCTGATGCTTTGACTTTCTCATCATCTTCTTCGCTATAGGCAGTCTTGTAGTCATGATAATACGCTTGCTTGATGCTGTCAGCCAATGCTTGAAGCTCTTCCTTATCGTTAAGCTTGTTCGTTCGCTTCGACTCTATTCCAAGCGATCTTAATTCATTTTGCCAATAGTTCTCAGTGTCTGCTTGTTGTTGTGTCATGTCCCTATTGACAACTCCGGGATCTAACCTTTTCTCAAAATGTGATATAACAAGAATGGAATAAATTCTTGAAGGACAATGTTAGATTTTTTGTTCATATTTGATGCATTGAGAATAATACTGCAAATGCCTCAATGCTACAATACATTGATCATCATTCATAAAATTGTCGAAGAGCAAGCCCAGAGTCTGCTTGTCGACGATGGGCGCGATATAATAATGCGGATCTGCAGAGAAGGATTGAAGCAAGAAGTTTTACAAAAATAAGGAAGCAGGATAGCAATATAGACATGATATTCCTTACGGTCTTGAAATAGGATTAATGAAATGTATTAACCAAGATTTAAGAATAATTTTCAGATATAGCGGCACATCACTCTATAATAGAGCCACAGCTTGACGCAAGTCTCTCGCAGTAAAGAAAGAGGGATCATCAATCATATCCGTATGGCGAGGGCCTTTTGAAATTCAAGATGTTTGAGCAATAGTATTATTACTACTCGTGTCTACTTTCTCCCTAATCACAAAGTCACTAACGGTTTTTGTTTCAGTTCTTGGCTTCTTCCTTATTACTATCTCTTGCTTAACATAAGGTTCTTTCTTTATCTTGACTACCTCGTGGATTAATGGAACTCGTATCTCAGTTCTTGTGGTCTTTGAAGGCGGGTTTTCTAATGTCGATACATTGCCTCCTGCTGCTGGTCTCTTTTCTATGACTATCTCTTCATGCATAACAGATACTTCTATGGTCTTTGTTTCCGTGACAGGTTCTTTTATTATTGTGGCTTCGTCAGTTATGATCTTCTTTGATACATTGAGCTTTTCTTCAATAACAGGTATGATCCTCTCTTCTCCACCTTTTTCTGTTTTTATGCTTCTTAAGTGTGCGGCATAGCTCTGTATGTCACTGATTTCATAATCTGCCAGTTCAGCTCTGGCTATTGAAAGCAGCAAATCGGGATCGTCAAAGCCCTGTACGCGGTTCTTGGGCACTCTATAATTATAACTGCTGTGAGGACCCTCATATGAAATTATTATTGTGTCCTCGTTGTCAACAACGCCAATTACTTCACCTGCATCCTGATAGTCCACAGTCTTGACATTTTTGCCAACGATGCTATCCCAGTCTGTGATGGAGAATGGAGGTGGTTGTTGTTGATCAGCGGATGAGGACATTTTTTATACTCTCTGCCTCGACCATCATCTGCGTTATTCTTGCATCCTCGTAGTGGCTTGCAGGTCCGCAGCAGTGCCTGACATGTTGATTCTTTCACTTGTCACCGTATCGCTTAC
>DASUUX010000167.1:0-17208 GCA_036373855.1 Nitrososphaera sp. | reverse complement strand
GGGGAAGCACTAGGGTGGCTTTCATTAGTTTGGCTAGTCCCATTCTTGCCTACCGTTAATTTCAATCTCTTTAAAATCTTTCCGTTTGGAAATGAAAAAGAAGGAGATGAAAAACTTCTTCCCTAGGCCTGGCCCAAGATGATGAACATCATGACTATACCATAGATGGCGATCGATTCAACCATACCTACTATGATGAATACTCTTGACTGCATCTTAGGATTGTCGCTAATTGCGGCGAGACCTGCTGCACCTACGAACCCAAGACCAATGCCTGCTCCGAGGGCTGCCAGGCCAAACGCCATGCCTGCTCCTATCAGCTTGAACCCAACTTCTCCTCCAGCCGCTTCACTTTCTTGCGCAAACGCCTTACTCGCTAAGCCCGCTAGACTAATCGAGATAAGAGCCACCAAAAGTGAAATTGTGATGCGTCCGTTCAGCTTCTCCATGTAAGAGTTCGAGATAAAATGCCATATTTAACTATAACTACTTGAAAAAGATGAAAATCAGGATTAGATTTTCGACAGTGCCTTGCGCTTGCTTGCAGCAATGTCGTCTTTGATCTTTTCTACCATCGAGTTGTGCTCGGCCTTGAGCTGGGCATTTGCCTTTCCAAAATTGCTTGAAATCTCTTCTGTCATGTTCTTGCGCTTGCCTCCTCTTCTGCCATCTTCTTCTTGTCCAGGACTACTTTAACCTTCTTGAGCCTGACAAACTCCTCGCGCTCGCGCTCCTCTAGGGTTGCCTTGATGAAGTATATTGCATCTTGATATTGCGGTATGATGACGTATTCAAGTGCGTTGAGCAGCTTTTGTGTACGCTCTAGCTCCTTTGCAAGGCTGAATATTGCATTTTCGTATTCTGCTGCCTTGCATATGCCGGGGAGCATGCTCTTGATGAGCTTGGCCGCCTTGTCGACAGACGCGTTTGTTTCGACAAAACCGTATGACAGCTGCTGCCTGCCCTTCTCTGTCTCGACCTGCAGCGTTGGTATTTTAACATCTACGATGCGCCTGATGTTGACGTCGACTTCCATTATACTGGGGGTCGAGTCCGATATTGATTCAAGCGTCATTGTGCCAAGGGACATATAGGCGTTATAAACAGAGGTGTATATTTCACCCAAGGGTGTCCATATGTCTTCCCTTGCCTTGTTTGCTTCTTCGATCATTTCGTCTATCTTTTTTAACAAGACTTCGCGCTTGTCGTCTAGAATCTTGTGCACCATCTTGGCTACTTGCATCGAGCGCCTTATCTTGATGAGCTCTATCTTTGTTGCTGTAACCCTACCTCCAAATGACATATTCTCTATTTCTCACCCTTTGTAGTATTGCCTGATGTGCTTTTCTTTGATCTTGGTCAACTCGCCTTCGGGCAGACTTGAGAGTACGTCCCATGCTCTAGTTAGCGTTTCTTCTAGTGTCCTGTTCTCGTCAGGTGCCTGCTTTAGGAAGTGTTGCTCAAACTTATCGCCAGCATCGAGGTACTTCAAGTCTACGCCTGTAAGTCCTGCCCTGCCAACAATCTCTGAAAGTGCCCTGACCTCTTGCGCTCTTGAATAAGCGTCATAGAGCTGATTGCCAACTTCCATGTGATCTGATCTGGTTTTTCCTTCGCCTACTCCATCCTTCATTAGCCTTGAAAGCGACATGAGCACGTTTACTGGCGGGTAAATGCCCTTTCTGAAAAGATCACGCCCAAGCACAATTTGGCCCTCAGTGATGTATCCTGTGAGGTCTGGGATTGGATGCGTAATATCGTCAGCTGGCATAGACAGGATGGGCACCTGAGTTACACTGCCATTCTTGCCCTTGATCCTCCCTGCGCGCTCGTAGTTGTTTGCAAGGTCTGTATAGAGGTAGCCGGGGTAACCCTTCCTGCCGGGGACTTCTTCCCTTGCAGCGCTGATTTCGCGAAGCGCCTCTGCATAGTTGGTCATGTCCGTCAGTATCGCTAACACATGCATACCTAGGTCAAATGCAAGGTATTCTGCCACCGTCAGCGCCACCCTTGGAGTGATGATTCTTTCAATTGCAGGGTCATCTGCTAAGTTGAGGAATAGCACAGAGCGCCTCAACGCGCCTGACTCTTCAAGACTACGCTTGAAGTACTGCGCTTCAGAGTACTGCACGCCAATTGCTGCAAAAACCACGGCGAAGTCCTCTTTTGTGCCAACGACTGACGCCTGACGTGCAATTTGGGCTGCCAGGATGTTGTGTGCCATGCCAGAGCCTGAAAATATTGGAAGCTTTTGTCCTCTTACAAGCGTAAGCATACCGTCAATGACTGACACGCCTGTCTGGATAAATGATGTGGGATACTCTCTTCTTTCTGGATTCATAGGTTCGCCGTTGACATCGAGGAACCTGTCTGCAATTGGATCAGGGAGGCCGTCGTTTGGCTTTCCAAGGCCATCAAATACTCTTCCTAGCAGTTCCTGTGAAACTGGCATTTCCATAGTCTTGCCAATAAATTTCGCTTTTGTGCCTGTAATTGTAAGACCTGTAGTTCCCTCAAACACCTGAACTATAGCTTTACCGAAGCCCACTTCGAGCACTCTGCCGAGCCTGTGCTCGCCATCTACAGTCTCGATCTCGACCAGCTCATCAAATGATACCTTGGTGACGCCGTCAATTATCATCAGCGGTCCCTTGAGCTCGGCTACTTTTGTGTATTCTATTCCATAAGACGTAGTCGTCATCTCAGGCAACTACCTCCGCCTCTTTCTTCTCTGTCATTGCTGTTGCACCCTCTCCTCCTGCGGTTGCGGCTTTGTGAAATTGTTCGTTTATCTGCCTGTCTAGTTCGTCAAATTTGTTAAGCTGATCTTCTGGTATCTCAAATTTTGCTTTCAGCAAAGATGGGATTATCGGCATCGCCCTAATATCTGCAAGCGGGATGCCTGCCTTCAGTGCCTTCTGAGCCTCCTTGTAGAACTTGACCATCAATCCCACCATCTTGACTTGCTTTTGAGGGCTGCAGTACGTGTCTATCTTGTCAAAAGAGTTCTGCTGCAAAATGCCGATCTTGATCATGCGCGCGACTTCAAGTACTAGCTTTTCTTCATCTGGTAGCGCCTCAGGGCCAAGCAGCCTGACGATTTCTTTAAGAGTGTCTTCCCTTTGAAGTACGTGGTACGAGTCTGCCCTGAGATTGTACCATTCGCCTGACACGTTCTCCTTCCACCACTTGCTCACGTCCTCAAGATAGCCCGAATATGATTGCATCCAGTTGATGGACGGATAATGCCTTGAATATGCAAGCCTTGTATCAAGCGCCCAAAAGGTCTTGATGAACCTGATGGTGTGTGTCGTCACTGGCTCGGTAAAATCTGCTCCTGATGGAGAAACTGCGCCTACCAGAGTGACAGACCCAGCTCTCTCTGGGGAGCCAAGCGCCCTTACCCTGCCTGCTCTTTCGTAAAATTCTGCAAGCCTTGAAGCTAGGTACGACGGATAGCCTTCCTCTGCAGGCATCTCTTCAAGACGTCCTGACATTTCGCGGAGTGCCTCAGCCCATCGACTCGTTGAGTCAGCTACGAGCACAACGTCGTAACCCATGTCGCGGTAGTACTCTGCAATTGTCACGCCTGTATAGATCGATGCTTCTCTTGCAGCCACAGGCATATTACTTGTGTTCGCTACAAGCACTGTCCTCTCCATGAGCGGCCGACCAGATCGGGGATCAATAAGATGCGGGAACTCGACAAGCACTTCTGTCATTTCGTTGCCGCGTTCGCCGCAGCCAATGTATACGACCACCTTAGAGTCTGCCCATTTGGCGATTTGGTGCAACGTTACAGTCTTGCCTGTGCCAAAGCCACCTGGAATTGCGCCGGTTCCGCCCTTTGCAATCGGAAAGTAGGTGTCAATGACTCGCTGACCTGTCACGAGCGGAACTGTTGGGTCATAGCGCTCGGCATACGGCCTTGGCTTTCTTACCGGCCACTTGTGATACATTTTTAGCTGAACTTTTTCGCCACCACCTTTTTCAGTGGTTGCAATCATGTGTTCAATGTCATAGTCGCCCTCGCTTGCAATATCGGTTATCTTGCCGCCCGGATGATTTGGTGGAACCAAGATGCTGTGAGTCAAAAGAGGTGTTTCTTCTACTGTTCCCAGGATCGATCCAGGGCCTACTTGATCGTCTTTTTTCACACTGGGCTTGAACCTATATTTCTTTTTCATGTCGACTGGGCTTGTCATCACACCTCTGCCAATGTAGGCTCCCGATTTGGCTGCAATCTCGTCCAATGGCCGTTGAATGCCATCATAGATCTTGCCAATGATTCCTGGGCCTAGTAGCACTGAAAGCGGCTGGCCGGTGCCAGTGACAGGCTCGCCTGGTTTTAAGCCAGACGTTGACTCATATACCTGAATAAATGCGATGTCGCCAGTTAATCTGATTACTTCGCCAATGAGCTTTGACTCGCCCACCTCAACAGTTTCGTACATTTTTGCTGTAGACATGCCGTCTGCCCTAACTGCTGGTCCACTAATCCAAACAATCCTCCCTTTTGCTACCAATCTTTATTCCACTCCTCTTAGCATCTGGGCAATGTTTTTCCTTATTAAAGGTTTGAGTCGTTCAATACGGGAATCAAGAGTATTGTCATATGTCATCGTGCCATCTGCCGATTTTATTCTAATACCTCCAAGTACGTCAATGTACTGATCCGACACTCTTGCCTGCTGCACCTTGCCGCTGTCCTGCAATTCGGAGACTACCTTCCTTACAAGCTCAGCGTCGTTTTTGTTGCACTCTATAATAACCGCGTTCGATCCTCCAACAGCTGAGATGCTTTCTTCGACCATGTGCTTCAACAACTCCTTGTAGCTATCATGGCTATTTGAGGCCTGCAGCTTTTTCTTGGCCTCTTCAAATGCTTTATTTACCGCATTTTCAATTGTTAGAAGCTCTTGGTTGCGGGCTGCAAGCCTTGCCGATCCAATAATCTGGCGCTTAAGGTTCTCGGCCTGCTTTCTTGCAGCCTCGACTATCCTTGTGCGCTCGGCTTCCAGCTTGCCACGAGAAGATTCGAGGTTGTCAAGCGACTCTTGGTAAGCAGAATCTATCTGAGAAATTAGCTCAGCTTCCTTTTGAACTAAAACCTTGCCAATCATGTGCTCTAAAGCAGAATTTGAGCTCATTTGATTGTGTTCCGCTTTTTCACGGAATTTTAACCTTTTGACGCAGAACTAACTCTAGCATGAAGCGTTAGTAGTCGTAGTACAAGCCCTGCCACCAAGCTTGGCGTCTAGGTTTCGGACAAGAGCTCTTATGCGCTTGAGATGGCCTCCTTCCCAGTAAATCTTGCCGCAGGCGGTACATTGGAAAAACTGGTTATGCCGCGCTATAACCCTGTCTGGTACAACATCAAGATCCTCATCGTCATTACCATCCTCATTTTTCACCTGATCAGATGTCCTTTCCTCCAAGGGCCCGTTACATACCGAGCAGCGCGAGCCAATACCGTTCATATTGACGGACGTTATTTCACTCTTTGTAAGGATATTTACCAAGTCTTCAAGCTCACTTGCGCCCCCACTTACCAGCACGCCGCGGGCGCCAACCTTGACTATTCGCTTGAACAGCTCCTTATCCGCAGTCAGGATCACTCGGTCCTGCTCGATGCCTATCTTTAAGATTTCGTCGTCATTAGCATGTGCCATATATATTGTATCAAAGCCAAAAATGCGGAGCTTGCGGGCTATGCTTCCCAGCATCGCATCAGCAAGAAAAGCTACACTATGTGCCTTCAGCACTCGACGATTCGCCCCTGCATACTTCACAGATGAATGTGCCCTCGTCATACTGTAATAGGTCTGACCATTCGCCGCATTGGTCACAAAAGCCGGATACATTTCTGGCAGAGCGAGCTATGCCAAGCTCGCCTCTGATGATGGTAGCTTTTTCAGATACTATTTCTACAAGATCAGGAGTTACTGCAATGACGTCTGAAGAGGAAATAATACCAACAAGTCTGTTCTTGTAGACCACGCCAAGACGCTTGATGTTGTGTTTCCGGAGCAGGCGAGCGGCCTCTGTAATGCTCTCCTCACTTTCTATGGTATAGAGCTCTTTCATTACCTCCTTTGCCTTTATCTGGCTTGGCTTGGCGTCATTGACTATAGCCTTAGAAACAATGTCCCAATCTGTAACGATGCCAACTGGCTTTTCCTTCTCGATAATGATTATGCTTCCAATGTTTTCGTCTTTCATCTTTTTTGCAATGTCATGGATGGTGTCATTAGGAGAGGCAGAAACAACCGGGCTATTCATGATGTCCCTGACAAGTACTCTTGTAGTCATGTGTGCATCGGTATGTTCTCTGATCGGCTTTTTTACCACGAAAAAGTATTCGAATTTCTGCCTTTAATTACTTATCTGATTTTCACTAGAAAAAAGTCATATTATATAAATATGATTATAGGCATTCATCAGATTCTATCATTACTCTCCCTCTCCCTTTCTTCTGTGCGAACTGCTTCATTATTGAAAAATTCTTGCGCCTTTTTTGATATCCTCTTGGACCTCGCTACCCTACACCTTTCTTATAGTCCCACATTCCTTGATGTTCTGATAACATGTTATTTGTCCCCTGGTTCTACAGCAACTGATGGTGGTGGTGGTGCCTCTTGCAGCTGCTGCTGACCCCTCGCAGTGAAAGACAACCGAGACTGACCTGTTGGCAATGCTCTTACAAATTCGTCAAGGCTTACGTGCTTGATTGATTCTGCAATTCTGGTGTTGTCGCCAGCTATTTTTACAAATTCTGACTTGACCTTCTTTGCAGCGTTCATTGGATCTATACCGCCCTGCAGGAGCACTGCATAAAAGATCGAGCGTTTTTTTATTGCTTCCTCTGGCCCACAGAGAAGCGTTTCTCTGTTATTCAATTGCATGATGCCAATTGCAAGTCTTAATTCTACTCCTTTTATGTAATTGCGTTTGCCCTCTATCACAAACGAGCCCTTTGGTAAGAACTGACCTGTTGGTGCTCCCTTTTTCACCTGCTCTGCCATGATCCAGTATGCGTCGGCACTAGAGAGCCCGTCTTTCCATGCCCTGCTAAATGAGATGGTAGCCTGTGCAACCTGATGTAAGGATGAATTGATCGTGCCTTCTTGGGTTACTGCAAAAGCAGCAGCATTCTTTATAATAAAAAATGGTGAGCCGTGAACTTCGGCATGAAAAACAATGTCGTGCTCTGTCAAATGCTTACGTATTAATGCAGAATTGGATGAGGCATCACGGCCGCCAATTACCAAGAGGCCATCAGTGGTGATGAACCATCGATAGCGTTCGTACCACTCCCTAGAGATCTGCTCTTTTACAATGACTTTTCTGTGGATGGCCGCAGTCTCACTCCTTAATTTTTCAATTTGAGCAACAATCTTGGCACCTGCCTCTTCTATTGATGCATTGCCACGCTCCATTTCTTTTGCCCTTGCGAAAAGCATCGAGCTTGCTTTGGCAAGGCTTGGCTGCATCTTAATCTGCTCGCCTGCAACCTCGATGTATTTGATGCCCTTTTCTGTGATTAATGATGCAGAGTTGGCTGCAAGCACGTCAGCAATTCCGTCACTCCCCCGGTAGGATAGCGCCATTAATTCGCCAGCCAGCTTACGTATAGCAGCCGCTTTTTGGAGTACAGTTTCTTTGGCTTTGTTCTGCTCTTCTAAGTCGTGCTCAAGTACCGCAATCTGCCTGTCTAGCTCAACTGTCCTGCTGCTGCGCCCTATGTCCATGATTTCATTGCTGAGCACTTCATCAACTGCATCCATATACGATGCAACTTTTTTGATGTTGTTATTCTTGATCAACTTTGCAGCAGCCGCTGCTTCTTGTGTTATTATTGGCAGTGCTTCTTGAGGCTTGTCATTTAACATGATTACAATCGGCTCGTGGTTCTTGCCGCCAGTGCTGATCTCATTTACAATGTTCTTGACAGTATTGTAAATCTTGCTTACTTCTTCGTCAGATAATTGCGCAGCTTGTTTGTCGACTTGGATGCCTGCGCGATTGATAACTTCTTCAACAAATTTCTTTGGCATAGAGATGTTGCGGCCGATCCACCTTAGCACATCAAGGTTCTTTGCTTCATGCCTCAGAGATAGCATCTGGTCAAGTGTAATATTGAAGACATCGACGCCTCTTGCTGGCGGGTAGACGTAGCGCAGGCCGACACTGAGAGTTCTATGCCTTACTTGTATTGGATTGAGGATTGCAATTATCTGCATATTTTCGTTGCAAATTATGAGGTTGCCGTCACCAAAGAACTCGCCGACTACGATTCTTACCTTTCCATCTGGATGCCTAAATTTTAGTGAGACAATGCGCTCACTTCCAACCTGCTCAATTAATTCCAGTTTGGAGCGCTCAAGCTCTTTCTGAGCAATGCTCTCAAGGCTATTGTTTTCTTCCACAGATTTGAACTTTAGCCTTGTGATCCAAATGCCTCTTGTTGAGAGGACAAACATGATATCTTCTTGCATGGGGTGGTGGAGCCTGAGAAAGAGGGAGCTCTTTGTTATGGCATTGATGCTGCTTACATAATATCCTGAGGAGCTACTAATGATCCTGCTTCTAATCTCGTTGACTAGGTACCGTAATTCGATGCTGGATAGCTCCATGACGAAAGATAGTAATGGCATGTCACAAATATTAAACAACTGAAAATAGTAGACAGAAATTCGAGTGTAACTATAACTATTACTATTAGGAATATTACTTATTTTTCTATCTTATGAAGAGCAAAAAATTTTATGATATGAGTATCAGAACAACACAGCCGCAAGGCATTTTACTAGCTCCAATTTAACCACAAAACGCGATATTGGACATATTTGAAAGGCTCTATTATATGCGTGCTCTGGCGGGTGTGGCCGCAGGCATCGTCGCCGGCATTGTCATACCACCTGAGTTCGACCAATACACATCAATACTCACCGCCATACTAGTCGGAATGGTATTCTATTTTACCTCGCTTGGAATTGGCAGGAGAATAGCCAAGAATGTGCCAAAGGATAAGCGCAGAAAAGTTGCAACAGAGGGCATCATGCCGTTCATCTTTCTGCTGCTGACATTCATGATAATAGTCTATACGGCGCTCCACCAGTCCTCCATTGTAAGTTAAATACCATCAGCGTTTATCAGTTATAGCGAGTTGCTAGTATGGGACTACCGCACTCCGGGCATCCCTGACGAGCTTTTCGAAAGGACAGAGGAAGTGCCGATAACAAAGGAGGACATTCGTGCGATAGCGATAAGCAAGCTACGTCTCAAGGAGGGTCATTCAGCGATAGATGTTGGCTGCGGCAGCGGAAGCATCACTGTAGAATTATGCCTGCAGACAAAGGGCAAAGTATATGCCATTGACTTTGACGAAAAAGCAGTTGAGCTGACGAAAAAGAACCTGCAGAAATTTGGAGTTAAGGCAGAACAAGTCATACTGGGCAAGGCTCAGGATATCTTACCAAAGCTATTGGAGGTTGATGCAATAATAGTGGGTGGCACATGGGGTGACGCAAAGCAGGTGATTGAACTTGCAGTAGGCAGATTGAAAAAGGGAGGCAGGATTGTCATCGACACTATACTTATTGAGACGCTCTATCAGGCGCTTACAGCAGTTAACGAGTTAGAACTGAAGGAAATAGACATCACCCAGGTGACAATATCCAAAGCGCGCAAGGTCACAACTGGCACGATGATGCTTGCAAGAAACCCCGTGATAATAATATCCGCAACTAAAGTTTGAACACACACTTGGTACTATATTTTTTTCAAAATCCAAAAATTTTGATCTCTGCTACTGGTAATGCATATTTTATCTGTTAGTGATAAAGTAAAATCACTTAGGCCCAGAGAATCATGCACAACAGTGCAGCCATACGAATACGTATCCTTGAATGCCCTGTGCAAATTTCTTCAAGCAGGACAATTCAAGTCATCCAGATTGAACAAGAACACATAGAGGAGGATTTTGTCATCTGTGTTTCCTGAATGTGATGCCGCCTTCTGTTACACCATTACCATGATGCCTGCTGTCCAGCTCTTTTTCGGCCATCTATTACAACTATTAATATTCCGGTGATGATTGTGAAAAAGCTTATTGCAGTCAACACGCCGTCAGCGCAATGACCGGATAATCTACTGAGATCTACTACAGGTAGCCGATGACTCTCTTCTGAAAGAGGAGGGCTTATGAACGGCATGTAGCCAAATGCTGCATCAATTGTAACAGGCCTTGCTCCTGAATTTCTTATGTTAAGAATATGATTGCATGTGTACTTCTTTGCTGTAAAGTAGTAAAGAGATCTGTAGAAAACTTATTTTGCTGCTTACAACACTTCCAGATGAGTGTTTTTGACTGTTTCAGTTAACCTCACCGCTCCTTCTTCTGGTACTAGTAGTAGTAGTTGTTGTTGTTGCTGCTGTTGCCCGTTGTCAGCTTGTTCTTCTCCTCTTGGTCTTTCATATGGATGGCTACAGTTACAGGTCTTGAGACATCTGTTGCACGTGTTATTGATTGTACTGAGTTGCCAGACTCTATTGAGACTTGGTTGATAAGAGTGTTCTCTTGTAGGAGATGCTAGCGAATTGGACAGCCCATACAGGAGCTATTACTATTCCTTCTACAATCAATACCCCATCTAAAATCAAGACAAAATATCTTCGTTGCGTCACGTCATTCTTTTTCCTTATGCGTCTTTTGTCTGATACTGAGTTATCATGAATCCTGCGCCTTCATCTACTGCACCAACCACCGTGATCAGCAACAAGTAAGATACCGGGACTATGAACCTGTCGAAGATGGAGTGCTCTTTGTAGACTCTGAGAGGACTGAAGGTTTGCTAAGCTTTGATTCCTTTGGTAGATTTCTACATGTTCTGTAGAATGTTCCCCTATCTTGGAAAAAGCCTCGCAGTGAGCCTATTACAAATGCAGGCGTCGTGATCACATAAAGCGCCAGCAAGCTCAATACATCTTTAATGTCATACCTTCTTACAGGTCGACAAATCTTTGATGCCCATGTGATACGTGTTAGAGCTATAGCCAGATTCGCTGCCTGCAATGAAAACGATATCCCAAGCATATTCATCAACTGCTGGTTATTGTTGTAACTATCTGATAGGATCATAAGAATTAAGATCATGTTGATTATTCCAATACCTAAAACAAAAATGAACTTTGCATACTGTAGACCATTTAAAAATAATTCCACTTTGTCGACATGTGAAAGCATCCTGCTTTCTGCTATACGTCTAATTTTTCTTCTTAAGCCTCTGGTATGGCCCTCGCTTACCCTCATCCTTTGCCTAAAGTAAGCTGCGAGATCAATAGTTGCCTCGCAATAAGAAACCAAATTTTGATCAAATATTATTTTCGGTCTCAACGAGACCCCAACCGGGTTAGGAAAGGCGTTGTTAGAAGGATGGTTGCAAGTTCGTTCAGTATTACTGCCCGAAGTTATCACGTTTGTTGTTGATGACAATGAGGACGAGGATTGTGAGCAGTACAGATCTACTGTCAAGTCCCAGTCTTCGCAAAGATCGCTAGAGAATTTAATAGATTTGATTACGTCTGCTCTTATCATAAAAAGACTTCCAGTTATCTGCACTGGCAGATTTAGGAGATCTTTTGCAGTAAATTCGATCAAATTTCTTTGGGAAAGTCTAAAATCGATCGCCCGTGCTATCCAGTTGCCCAACTTTACCTTATCCCACCATTCATTGCCAGCTTCGGGGTTGCTCTTTGAAATAGGAAAGCCCTGTATTGCTAATACTGAGACTCCCTTATCCTTGTAAGAGGATTGCTCTTCTATGAATCGTGATACAAATCTTTCCACGGTGTCTACTAACAAAATACTGTCTGCATCAAGTACCAATACATTAGACGCTCTCTTGTCCATTGAATCAAGGGCAATATTTAATGCCCCTCCCTTCCACCCTGCCCTGTTGTCCCTGTGAATTACCTTTAGATTCCGTAGGTCAGACAACCTAGTCTGTATTTTTTGATATGTATCATCAGTAGAATCATCTACAATTATTATTTCGAATCTATCAGTAGGATAACTGAGAGCCGCAAAGGATTTCAAGAGCCTTTCGATAACAAGAGACTCGTTGTGGGTTGCCACAAATATTGAAATGAATGGATATTCCTCATTGATCCACTGACCAGAGGTCCTATTAACAGTTCCAATCTCCCCGCAGCGGTCAGCAATAACGCCCTGTTCATGAAATGATACCGCTTTACCAGCTCTCGATCGCACAATGGCGCCAACTTTTGGCATGCCATGTAGATTGTTGTTTGCTCTCGCTTTTGTAACCCTATAGATAAAGATAACAGATCTTATTGAGTATATTGAAAGGCCTAGAATCAAAACTGTGGACAGCCATGCCAAAGCATCAAGAATCAAGGCCCATCAGAACAGTACAAATAGGACTATAATTGGGTTCGCCAAAAAATTCTGCTTCTGATTTTAAGTTGATTCTATACTAAAAATAAAGGGTATAATCCAACTAATGTGATGTTCAGTTTGATCATATAAGGTAATCTTCCTAGGCGATCTATAGAGTGTGATAAATACAAATATCTTCCTGTTTATTCTCTAGGGTATGTCTAAAAAAATCAAGGTTGCACTAGCCGGTATTGGAAACTGTGCTTCTGCACTAATACAGGGTATAAAGTATTATGACGCAAGCAGTAACGGTAAGTCAAATGATTCAATTGGACTTACTGCATTTGATTTGGGAGGATACGAACCAAGAGACATTGAATTTGTGGCAGCATTTGACGTTATTGATTCAAAAGTAGGAAAAGACCTCTCTGAGGCAATTTTTGCAGAGCCAAACAATACAGTGAAGATAGCCAACGTGGAGAAGTCGAAGGTAATTGTTGAAAAAGGAGAAGTTCTAGACGGTTTGGGCAACCACTACCGCGGAAAGGTACAGGTCTCGGATAAACCTCCTGCAAATGTGGCCAAGGTCCTAAAAGATAGCGGCGCCGAAATTCTTCTCAATTACTTACCTGTTGGAAGCAGACAAGGAACAAGGTACTATGCTGAAGCCTGCCTTGATGCAGGTTGCGCTTTTATTAATGCAATCCCTGTATTTATAGCATCAAACGCGAAATGGCAGCAGGCATTTGAAGATCGTAAATTACCATGCGCTGGTGACGACGTTATGAGCCAGCTTGGTGCCACCGTCGTTCATAAAACACTGGTAAAGCTCTTTGTAGACCGCGGAGTAACGGTAGACCAGACCTACCAGCTAAACATCGGAGGTGACATGGACTTTTACAATATGCTGGATGAGGATCGGCTAGAGGATAAGAGAGTGAGCAAGACAAGTGCAGTCGCTGCAATGGCACCTTATGAAATACCGATGAGGATTGGACCATCAGACTTTGTACCATTCTTGGATAACGACAAAGTGTGCTACATATCCATGAAAGGAAGGTATTTTGGCAATATCCCTGTCGAGCTTGACCTCAAACTAAAAGTGGTTGATGCATACAACAGCGCTGGTGTGATGATAGACGCAGTTAGGGCAACCAAGATTGCACTTGACAGAGGTATTTCTGGACCACTTGACAGTGTATCGGCTTACTGCTTCAAGCATCCACCGGTGCAGTTGCCTTATTCTGTTGCCAAGTCAAACTTCTTAGAATTTGTCGAAGGCAAAAAGGAACGATAGAATTTGATCCTTTCCTCATTTTCTTTGATCTATTATTAGTCTTTTATCTCTCTGACGGCTTTTAGACAATACCGTTCCATAGCTCTTCTGGCATATTGAGACAGAGAGAGATCAGATACGTTTTTGCTCCCCAGCTATAAAAACGATTCCGATAGCAAGGCTTGCTAATACAGAAACAGGAATACCTCCTCCTACCAACAGAACAGGTAGTTATATAGTATTCTAGCGAAGACCTTTTTTTCATGATGCAGCTGCAAAAAATATTTTACTAAAAGGCGATGGATTGAGCGCGACAACGTATAATTAGCTCACTTGAAAACTAACCAGATAGCTACCCTTGGTGCACATTAAAAAGCTCGAAGTCTACGGCTTCAAGTCATTTGGTTTCAAGAACACTGCAGTGTATTTTGAGAGGGGATTAGTTGCTATAACTGGTCCAAACGGCTCAGGTAAGTCTAACATTCTTGATGCAATCATGTTTGCAATAGGCGAGAATAGTCCCAAAACTCTGAGGGTAGACAAGTTCCAATCGTTGTTCCACGACAGCCAGAACAGCAACCACCGCCTTATTCGCGTTAGCCTGACATTTGACAACACTGACAGAGGTATACCTATCGATTCTGACACAGTTACTTTGACACGTGGAATTGAGGGTCAGAATGGTGAGAGCCAGTATTGGCTTGATGACAAGAAGGTAACCAAGACTGTCATAATGGAGCTACTTGAAGTAGTGCTGGCAGCTCCAAACAAACTCAATATTGTACAGCAGGGCATGATCACAAGAATTTCTGAACTAAATTCCGAAGAGCGCAGAAGGATAATAGAGGATATAGTCGGCCTCTCCTACTTTGACGAAAAGAAAGCAGAGGCTCTTAAGCAGCTGGACGAGGCCGATAGGAGGCTTGAGATTGCGTTTGCGAGGATGGGCGAGATCAGAAAACGCATAGACGAGCTTGAGACAGAGAGGAATGAACAGCTAAGGTATGACCAGCTTAACACGGAGCTTAAGAGGTTCAAAGCGGTGCAGATATCAAACACCATAAGAAACCTGAGGTACAAGCTGGCTACAACCACTCAGATCCTTGAGTCAAACAACCAAAAGTCATTACACCTTTCAAAGCTAATGGAGGAGGCGCGGCTAGAAATTGAAAAGTTCGACGCCGAAAAGTCAAGATTCATTCAACAGGTTGACTCTGCTAACAGGGCTAAGGCGCAGGTAGCGATGAGACTATCGGGAATCGTCCATGACTCAGAGCGGACAAAGGCTATGTTGAGTGAGTTTGAGCGCCGAATTGCTGACCTTGAAAGGAGGCTACCTTCCATTCACAGGAGCAAGCAAGCTGCAGTTCAGCGAATAGAAAGCGCGCGTTCTGAGGTTGACAGACTGAAAAAAGAAATGGAGCAAAAGAAGACAGCCGTCCAAGACCTCAAGATCAAGCTTGCTGCAATCGATAGTGAAATTGAAAAGATAACCGCCAATGTTGCTAAATACGCTGCTTTCCATGACACAAAAGAAAATAGGCTTGCACGGATGGTATCGCTAAAGGGTCGGATAGAGCTTGCTGGGGCCAGAGTCGAAGAAAAAATCAAGACCATCAATTACAAGAAGAACTCTAACGATTCAGCCATCAATTTGCTCCAAACAGAAATTTTAGCTGCAAAAGGCCGAATAGTACAACTTGAAAGGTCACTTGAGTCTGATGGAGTAAAATTGCATGATGCTACCAGGCTTGCATTTGAACTTGCAGACACGAGAGCAAATCTTGAAAAGGACCTGGCCGGCTCTGCAAACCTACTGGTGCGTGCAGAGAGTCTTGTGAACAAGTTTGAGGAACGGGCCACAGTAGCCAAAAAGGCCATGAATGAGGATCTTGCTATTGCAGAATTGATGAAAGAAAAAGACAGGTTCAGCATCTGCGGCCTTGTGCACGACTTAATAAGATGGGACAAGTCCTACGAGCGGCCTGTGTTTGCAGCGGGCTCTGAATGGATGAAAGCCTTTGTAGTGAATGACATTAAGTCCATGATAATGATAGCTGCATATGCCAAGGAGCAAAAGCTTCCACGTCTTAGGATAATACCACTTGACGCCGTCAGCCGCTTTAAGGAGAGGCAGGACGCGCCCCTCGATGAGGTCAATGTAATCGGGAAGCTATCAGATTTTGTACAGTCTGATTATGACAGGTTACCAGCGTTCCTGTTCTCAGACATACTGATTGTAAGAAACTCATCTACAGCCTTCATGCTATCAAGGAAGGGCTATAGGACTGTGTCAGCTGATGGTGAGCTGTTCGAACCGGCTGGAGGTTCGATGTCTCTGGACTTTGGAGGAAGGATTACTGATATGACAAAGGCGATACTTTTTGGCGAGTCGGTGGAAAATCTCCGAGCAATGATAGCGAAGCTCTCCAAGCTGGTTGAAGAGAAGAACACGGAGCTCCAGGAAATTTCCAAGCGTATAAGCGCTGGCGAATCTGAGAGAGTCCAACTAGAGCTTCTTATCAGAGATGCCCAGAGAAGCATTACTAAAGAAAAAGAATCTTCAGAAGTAAAAGAAAAGTCGGTCTCAGAGCTCATCTTAGATAATCAAGCCCTCCAGTCAGAAGCCGACTTGCTTACGACAGAGCTTGCGAAATATTCAACGAGGCTTACCCTTCTTTCGCCCGCTATGGAGAAGCTATCATCAAGGCTACAGAGCATAAGTGAAGAACCGTCAAGCAAAAATGAGCTTGCTGACAAGAACATAGTACACCACCAGATAGTAAAGGCAATAGACGTAGCCAATATTGAGCTTGGCCAGACAATATCTATACTCGGGGGGCTTGAAGCCAAGCTGGAACTTGATGTGCAGCATCTGGCCGAGATGAACCAAGAGGACGAACGCCTTTCCCTCGAACTAGAGGAACGCAAACTCCAGAGAGACGAGATGTACCGGAAGTCGCAGTCACTTGAAGCGGAGCTCAAAGGACTCAGAGACCAGGAGCAGCAGATAATCGGTTCTTCGGGCAGCGCCTATAGCGTACTGCAAGAATATGAGCGCAAGATAAAAGCACTCTCAGAGAGCGAGCGCAAAATGTCAAAAGAGTACAACTTAATAGAGCGGGAGTCTGCGTTGCTTAGAAAAGACATTGCAGACCTGACTGCTGAGGAATCTCACCAGATAAGCAATCTTCTGTCTCTTGGCTACAAGAACCTCCTTGATGAGATAGATGTCGAAACAGCGATTAAAGAGTTAACTGACGAATCTGAGGAAGTCAAGTCAAGGATCAACCTCCGGGCAGATGAGGCGTACGTACAGGTAATGGATGGCTACCGTGGCATGTCGACTAGACGCAACCAGCTTGAGAGCGAGCGTAATTCCATCGTTTCCTTCATTGAGCAGATAGTGAAAGAAAAAGAGAAGGTCTTCATGGAGGCGTTTCAGAAAGTTGACAGCGATATACGCGCAACATTTGAGAAAATGACAGGAGGCTTGGCATGGCTCGAGATCGAGAACTCTGAAGATATT
>DASUUX010000166.1:0-5328 GCA_036373855.1 Nitrososphaera sp. | reverse complement strand
TAACATTAGAAACAGGCGCAGGAATAGTAGTATTGTTAGTAGCACTGGCAACAGGGAGAATCGAAGAGAGCATTAAAAGGAGAGGCATAACTATCAATAATAACCTCATCATGTCAACTTCTGCATATCCTATGATCATAGATCCTCCTCAGATCAGATTACTATTGTTGTTATATAGTTTTAGATAGTTATCACAATAGTAGCCGTGTTCCATATTTACATCTGATACATGCTCATGAACTATTACTAGAGCCAGTTCTTTCTCTATTATCACTATTGTTCTTTCGATTCTTTACCCGATCTAACACATAACTTGCCAAGCCTCCGCCAAATCCTGCTCCTACCAAAGTTATAATGCCACCATATGCACCCCAGAATTCTTTTATTTGTTCTTGGGCTGTTACTGGCTCTGTAACCGATATAGTCAAATTTGCAACTTTAAGAACATTTCCCTTAGTAGGTACGGAAAAATTAAAGTTGGAAAGCCTAAGAAACTCAGATGGAAAAACCGAGCCTGTAGACATATTTACCAGAATAGGTATTGTATACTGTCCAATTTCTGCATCGCTAGAAACTTTGGTCATAAACGTTGTCAGACCCATATTTGACGAAGCTGGCTCACCACCATTGAGTTCATCCATGTTATTGAGTTGTATATCTATTTTTGAATAATTTTCAATTGGCAAAAAACTAGCGACATCAGATACGAATCCACCATTAGATTTCAGCTGTACTGCAATATTTTTTTGCTCTCCTTGCCTTATGATAACTGGATTTGGCAATGTCGATATTGCAAGATTTGCTGGAGGAATGTCTATCCAACTACCAAGATCTACTACCATATTTGAATAATCATAGATCACTATTCCATAATACATAGCCTTGAACTTGCTAGGAAAAGCCACATCCTCTAAAGGAAGAGATAAAGTAACATATGGCTTGTTATCTACAAAGAAATCGGTATAATTCTCTTTGATGCTGAGAATTTTCAGGTATTCTGCTGGGTCCTTTGCCGACGGATCATCGACTGAAGGATACTCTCCCAAGAACATGTTCCATATTTTGGATGAATTCACCCACTGGACTTCGAGTTGATAATCAACTCCTTGGAAGCCTGTCTTTGGATTGGAATCTACATCCAACAACATTCCATACACTACTGCTTCTGCTCCTTTCACATCAGGATTTTTGGTAAAATTTCCACCCAGCCAAAGGCTTGCATTCAAGTTCTTCGCATCACTGAGGTAAGTAATTTTCAGAATATCTGAAGAATTATCTAGCGGATCCTTATAATCATCTACTTTCTGCGTACCTGCAAGGCCATTGACGTTGATGCCATCACGTTCATCATCTCCCACCTCTTGACGAGAAAAAGATGGGGAATCAGCCAGTACATTCGGGATGGGCATAGATCCATATGAAATAGTTGTCAATAGTAGCAGAGGAGATAAAGCCAATAATAGCTTGCACGAAAAAACAACTTTCATATTTTGAATCCTCTTATAAGCGCTCCTTTACCATATAAGGTTATTTTTGAAATTGAATGAATAACAGAAACGATCAATGCAACAGAACCGCAGTGATAGAAGAAGAGTGGCATAGTGCTTATGATTCGTCCTAAATGAAGCCAGATAGGTTTTATTTCTCATTCTTATGCATGCAACTGTCGCTGACCTTTAGCGAGTCACTTTAGGGGTACCTCTGCATTTGAAAACAAGTACCATATTACTGAAGGCATCTGCTTGCAACCGCGGTTAGATCTACCTCCTCATTTTTGAACGATTTTTTTAGAGGGCCCAGAGGGATCCGAGAGGAAAAACTTCAGAAACGAGACACAATGTACTCGGCTGGCGATCACCTAATATCTATGGTAATTATGGAATATGCTCCAACTTTAATAACTAAAGAGAAAATAAAGTTATGGAGATTGCTGTGAAGGCGTCTGCAGCTGGACGATGGAATTCTATCCCATTTTCCAATTCGTCTGTTGCCCATTCTGTCATGTATGCAATAAAGCTGTTAACAATTTTTCGGACTTATTAATCACATAAAAAAAGTTACATAAGGATGAACACGACAACAACATTTCAGGACAAGATATGAGAAGTTCGAATCGTACCTAATAAATATGACTGACTGGTCAGTCATATTTAATAAGGACCAAAGGAATAGCACAATCATGACGACCAATGATTATTGCGATAATAACAACATATCAATCACAACTGAGGAGCGAATCAAAATTAATGTCGAATACCTAGATTGGCTTTATGCCAAGTCAAGAGAGAGGAAGAAACAAAACAAGGGTCTACTTGACACTCGGCGCGCAATCGAGCTTGTCATAAGAGACGCGGGTGGAGAAAAGGCACTAAAAGAGCTTTTCCTGAAAGAACAAGATGAGAAGACAATAGACGAGCTCGCAAAATTAAATCCAATGATAGCAGAGACATTTAAGCAAGACAGGGAAGCCGGCTTACAAGCTCTGAACGGATTTATTGCAGATTTAGAAGGTAGTGATTGAAGAAAAAGAGGAAGAGGAGCAGCAGCAATAGGAGGAGCCCTATCAACCAGAGATTTATGAATATATAGATCACTAAAACTAGCCAATACCTGCAAATATTGCTCTGATTGTATCAGACCATGCTTTCTTATTACTAGAATCCTCTGCGCCCGTTACCTTGTTTATTACAAGTCCTTCGTACAATCCAATCAACCCTGAAGCAATAGCATCTTTATCAATATCCTTTCTAGCAAAGCCTTTTCTAATCTGGAGTCCAATAAATTCTGATATAACCTGATGTTGATTTACTCGATGCTGCATTAACACCCTTCTTAGCCTTGGATTGCGGGTCGCCATAACAGACATTTCTAATAAAACCATATTATGATAAGGATTGACTCCTTTTTGAAAGTAGTCATAGAACCTTTGCGCATTAGAAACAAGATTTTCCTTTGTTATCAACATACCATATAGCTGCTCTTTTACTTTTTTCAGGCTGCTTTGGCAAATGCCATAAAATAGATCTTCTTTGCTCTTAAAATACAGATACAATGTTCCTTTGCTTACGTCTGAGAGATTAGCTATGTCATCCATTTTGGTTCTGTCAAAGCCAGTTCTTGCAAAACATTCTACTGCAGACTCAATTATTCTTTCTCTTACCTCACTTTTGTATTGGGTTGTTACCTTTGGACACATAGAATCTTAATCTTACTCCCTGTTTGTTCCCTTTGTCTCCGTCGGAAGCATATAGAATTTTCTGAACCCACAGTCTCTATTCTTGCTATTGTTATTAATTTGTTCAGAAGGGATTTGTTGAAACCAATCCATATTAATCCTGCAGCAAAACCGCCTGCAAGCATCGGCATAGCCTGGGGAGAAGCATTTGGTCGTTCTGTATCCAGAGTGCTACTGAATGCCAGCTATCGAGGAAGGTGCCGACAGGGTCTAGGAGAACTGAAGTCAAGATGAGACAGCCAATTGATCCAGGTTGGGCTTCGGAGGGCGGGAAGGGATTTGAAGGGTCACCACTACATGGAGTGACTCTATGCTCTGGGCCAAAGTCTACAGTTCCAGCGTGAAACTCAAGTGTGGCGTTTGGAAGGAGGGTAGCTACCCTTGCTCCTGGAGCAGAGTTTGCCAGTTTAGGTGACCAATTAAGACCCAATGCCTCAGCATTGCCTTTGTCTGTTGTGTCAGTAAGGATATACCAAACTGCTTCGCCGCCTCCTCGAATATGTCCTTGGTATAGCGGAAGGGTGATAGTGGATTCATTCATGTCAATGCTGCCAGATCTTAGTAGCTGGAGAGGACCTACTAGTTCCTTCTGTACAGTAGATGGGGCAGGGCCGAATTAGGTGAGAGGAATATCAGCTCCATTGGATGGCAGACGGGTGCAATGTCCTCTCTTGTCCAAAAGACGAGTGGAGAGTAGTAGTAGCAGGGATTAGTGTGGGTGTTATGACCTGTGCTATGACTGATGCGATTCATAGCTGAGATTCATCTTTAGCATATTTCATACAAGTAAACCTATAGCCGCAAAAAATTATTAATGATATTGGCTTACAGTAAGGAGTAGGTAAACGGCAAATCTTAATAATAAAAAAATAGAGATTTTCATTTGACATGAATAAACAAGTTTCAAATCAAATGTCAAGAAACACAACGAAAGTGCGGTACAAAACCGCTGTCGTGGAAGGGCTGTCAATCTTTTATAGAGAGGCGGGCTACCCTGGCAATCCAAAGCTACTTCTCCTACACGGATTTCCAGCATCTTCGCACCAGTACCGCAACCTGATCTCCGCTCTGTCAGACCGCTTCCATGTGGTCGCTCCTGACTATCCCGGCTTCGGTAACTCTGACATGCCTAGCTCAGACAGGTTTGACTATACGTTCGACAGACTCTCTGAAATCATAGAGGGCTTTTTGAAGAAAATAGGCTTCACGCACTTTGGGCTATACGTGCAGGACTATGGCGGACCGGTAGGATTCAGAATTATCAGTCTTCATCCAGATTGGCTTGAATGGCTGATTATACAGAACACAAACGCATACGAAATAGGGTTTACCAGCGCATGGGATGGTCTGAGAAACTCGCTGTGGAAGAATAGGACTCCTGAGACAGAAAAGCCGTTGTACGGGTTCTTAGAGCTAGACGTAATCAAACAGGTCTATCTCCATGGCCACAAAAATCCAGAGCTAATTAGCCCCGACAACTGGGATGTGGATTATCGGTTCATGGAGCGGCCAAACGCCAGGCGGGTGCAGATGGATTTGTTCTATGACTACCGTACCAATGTGTCGCTATATCCAAAGTGGCAACAATTCCTCCGTGAGCGCCAGCCAAAGACCCTTATCTTCTGGGGGCAGAACGACATCTTCTTTACCAAAGAGGGAGGCGAAGCTTACCTGAAGGATATTCCAGATGCTGAAATACATAGGCTTGAATCAGGACACTTTGCTGTCGAAGACTGTCTAGAAGAAATAGTGGCAAACATGCAGAGGTTTTACCTAGAAAAGATTGTCCAGGCGTAAATTATAGCAATCAGATGGATCTATGGATCGTGGTATGTTGGGTAAATTCGTTTGGCTCGAAACCCTTCCTTTTTTATTTTGTTAGAACAAAAACGTCTGGTTAATCAATCACAAAATTGGATAAGGTAATAATTTTTCTCCAAGGCCTATAAGAGTTCTTTAAGAAGTAGGTAGTAATTTCCATATCAATTCATATACACTGCATGCGACCGAGAGAATACTATAATAATACATAGTAACTACCCATGTTATGGGACGTAAGGATTGGTATTATGTCCACCTTCCAAAACTTCTGA
>DASUUX010000165.1:0-15030 GCA_036373855.1 Nitrososphaera sp. | reverse complement strand
CACATGATCCGTCCAGTGGATGTCGATTGCAGTCACAAATATCTGCTGCATCCACTCAGGAATCTCAGGTAGGCCGCGGACAGAACCATAGTTGTTTGCAATCTTGGTCAGTATTTCGTCAGAGTATAGGCCGTTTTCTTTTAGCATGCTTTCAAACACCTTATCAGCGTAGAAGAAGCGACCCACAGTCACGCGCTTTTCATACACAAGTGCAAACACTGGTTCCACACCATTTGCAGTATCTGCGATCATCGAGAGCGTGCCTGTCGGAGCAATGGTCGAGGTCCACGAGTTACGTATTCCATGCTTCTTGATCTTTTCAATAAGTGTGTCCCAGTCGTATGTGTGCGTCTCTCTTGGCAGCTCGTAGTATCCTGCCACAGGTATTCGACCCTTGACATAATCACTGTTCTCAAATAGCGGGAAGGATCCACGAGACTTTGCAATGGCGACACTTTCATCCATGCTCAAATATGACACTGCTTCTGCAAGCTTACTCATGAATTCATAGCCGTCCTTGGAGTCATAGGGGACCTTGAGCAGGAACAACAGATCAGCGATGCCCATGATGCCAAGGCCTATTCTCCTCGTCTCCTTTGTCGCAACCTTGACTTCATCTACAGGATACTTGTTCATGTCAATGATGTTGTCTAGGAATCTTGTAGCAAGTCTGATCGCCTGCTCGTAGCGCTGCCAGTCAAACTCGTATGCGCCATCAGCTTTGCGTTTGACAAAGTTTGCCAAGTTGATCGAGCCGAGATTGCACGATTCATAGGGGTAGAGCGACTGCTCGCCACACGGATTTGTGGCACGCAGCGGCCCGCCTCTTGCTCCAACTAGAGGATTGTACTTGTTAATATTATCAAAGAATATCACTCCGGGTTCAGCGCTCTTCCATGCGCTCAATGCGATCAGGTCTACAAGCTGCTGTGCGTCGATGTGCCTCATTGGCTCCTTCATCCTTGGACTGCGTAGAGGATACTTGTGATTGCCATCCTTGCTGACAAGCGCCTTCCAAAAGTCATTCCAGATGCCGACGCTTACATTAAAGTTCTCAAATACTCCAGGCTTTGTCTTAGCAGTCACAAACTTTTCAATGTCTGGATGCCATGCCTCAAGGATACCCATGTTGGCTCCACGGCGTTTGCCTCCCTGTTTGACGACATCGGTGATGGTGTCAATGATGCGCATGAACGATGTTGGCCCTGACGCAACGCCTGACGTCGATGCGACAATGTCGCCCTCCGGCCTCAGGTCAGAGTAGTTGATTCCCACTCCGCCGCCCGACTTGAAGATCATGGCTGCGTCAGTGGATGCTTTCATGATGCCTTCCATGTCATCAGGCATGTCAAGCACAAAGCATGCCGACAGTTGTCCAAGCTTTGCGCCGGAGTTCATCAAAGTGGGCGTGTTTGGCAGATAGTCCCGTGAAACCATCAGGTTATAGTATTCCTCAATCCGCTCTTCATAGTGCGCCATCTTGCCCTCCGCTATCATCCTAAGCAGGTCCTTGAAGCTGATCTTCATCTGTCCCTGCTGTGCGCAGTAGATGTAGTGACGGATCATTGCTTCAAAATGGTACCTGTTCAGATAGCAGCTGCCAATGTGCAGCTTATTGTCAAAGTCCTCTATCTTGCCGTAGTAGCGATCTGCCTCTTCAATGTTCTGTGTGTAGCCACCGGCAGGGGTAAATATAGAAGAATCGTGCATTACGTCGGCAATCGCGACCAGGGTTGCAACCCTTTCAAACATTTGCTTGGGACCTTCAATGATCTCATTGTTGCTGTCGCGCAGCAAATACCGCGCAGCAAGCACTCTTAGGGAATTAATGTCAAAAGCCTTGTCAACTTCATCAAGATCCTTCTTATTGAGGATCCTCATCTTCTCATCGCGCACTTTACGCCGTTCATGCCTGTAGAGTATGTAGGCCTTGGCTGTCTCAGATAGCCCCTCTTCAATAAGTATGGACTCCACTATGTCCTGTGCGTCTTCTACGCTTGGAATGGTCTTTTCACTCTGCTGAACCATCTTTTGTACTACCTTTGCGCCCAGCCGATCAGCCAGAGGGTAGTCAGGTTTGCCTGTTGCAATGAGCGCCTTATATATTGCGTTTGAAATCTTGGACTGCTCGAAATGGACTACACGTCCGTCACGTTTCCGTATTTTTGCGATCAGCGTTTCCTTCGACTTACTATTAAATTCAGTAACTTCCGCCATCCCGAACTGTACAGAAGACTACAAGTTCTTAAAGATTGGGAGCCCACATCATATAACTTTTTTTGGCAGTAAAAAATGAATGCAAATTACTACTGAAAATATATATTAGATTTTTATTAAAAATTATATATAATCTGAACATATAAGTATAGTACTATGAATAAATATTTTGCATATAAGATCTTGTGATCAAGCCTTCAAACGTTAGTATAAGTTGCTCGCTTCGAGCATAATAGTAAAAGTCGTGCAGCGGCCAGAGCTGTTTTAGTAGTTGCAGTTACGAATAGAGAGGCACCTTGTGAGGTGACTTGCAGAACTCGCACATCTCTACACCTCCTTTTGAGCGCTGACCGCACGTTGTGCAGACTGCAAACCCAATACTGGGGCGCAGGAACGGCAGATCTTGTACAGCAGTTTCTATTACACTTTTCATTTCGGCTGGCGACAGGTTTGTCAGGTCAAGCGATGCTGTAAAGCCTCCATTCAGCAGCTTGTCAATTGCCAGACATTCTTGAATTGAAGCTTCGCCGTCATTAAGGATATCCCTGCCATTGAGTATCATCCCTTGGGAATAGCTGGTTGTATTCTGCGATTGCAGAAGAGAGACCTTGCCATACTTCTCAGAATCGAGTGTGGCAAACCTTGTGCCGCTGTCGTCTGAAACCATCGCAATGCCAGCTCCTTCCTCTCCAAGCTGCTTGCCCTGCCCGTTGGTCACTTCGGCAGCGGTCTTTAGCACTTTCTGAAGCACTTCGCTAGAAGACTCTCCTAGTATGTTGTAGACTGACTCCCTAGTGCCAGTAAGATTGATTGCTATGCTAGCTGTGCTCATCTGCATCAACTGGCTTGCACTTGCAAATGCAGGCATCATCCCCTTTTTGACATAGTCGACGATTATTTTTTTTCGGAGCAACAGGGCAGCAAGCGATGGTTTTATCATGAGCGCAAGCTTGGCGCGGAAGTAAGTTTCGTCCTTGTTCGATTCATATGCAAGCCTTGGCAAGTTTATCGAAAGCAAATGGAGCGACATTGCAGCTGTAGCTTTGACGTTTGCCTTCTTGATGCCATTGCTTGCCCGCACCTTGTTGTTGTTGCCAATCGAAATTATGCCTCCGGCTCGTACTGCTGCTATGATGTGATCAAGGCTGTCCTTCATCCTGCCTGCCAGCGCAAGGCCAAGCCGGGGCATGGGCGTATTATTGACGTACCTCCTGTAGCCGTCCAAGAGTGCATTGAGTTGCGGGGCATCTAAGCTGTCAGTCTGCACTGCAATAGTGGTTACAGGCATGCCGGCAGAATACGATGGTGCACCTGACGAGGCCATAAGCGCTCTTGCAAACCGAGAGGTAATGTCCTCTGGATCATTGACGTTGTTAAGTAACTCCGACACGTAGCCTTCGAGCACAACCTCTGTTGACGCTTCTCTTGAAAGGAGCGAGACCAACGCTGGCAGAGTCGCGACAGCATCGTCAGAGCTCTTAATTGGCGGGATCCTAGCCATATTCAAGAATTTCCCTTTTAGATCCAAGCCCTCTTTCAGCTCGGACAGGTCAATGAATACAGTATCAGGCAATAAGCCCCAGACATGGGTATTAGAAATGTTGATCTCGCCTGCCAGATGCATATCTGCAATGTCCTTTGGCAGCATATTGAACAGCAAGTATTCAGAAAAGACCGCGCCAGCAGTCCTTGTTATGACACGCTCTATTCCGTTTCGGGCTGGCTCGTCTTGGGAGAGCATCTGAACAATGTCTGAGGGCGGGAGACCCAGCCGTGCTAGCTTGTTTCTATATTCCTCGTGGCCGTGCTCTATGAGAATACAGTTGACGGTCTCACGTATGAGCGATGATGTGAGATAGGTTGTCTGGAACCTGTAGATCTTGTTCTCTACTTCTTCAGTGATCTTGTGGGCCTGCTCAAGCGGCATATTAGCTTCCCTTACAAGAGACTGGATTATCTTGTGGGAATTGAACTCCTCAATGGTATGCTTGTTTGTCCTCACATACATCTTGCCGCTCTCTATGATTGAACGCTCCTCAATCTGGCGGGCAAGGCTCAGCACCAGTTTACCAAGATTCGTGATAGTGTACCGACGCTCCGTCTTGTTGAGGGCAACCAGGAGCTGGCGAAGCAGCTTCCTCAAGTGATAGGCAAACTTGCCCGACTCTTTCTTTGATTTAAAGCCCGCAAGAGCCTTTAGTTCCGAGTATGTCAGGGGACCCTTTGCATTCAAAATTCGCAGAATGTCGATCCTGTTAGGGCTAGCCATAACAGAGAAAATCATCCTTACGCGCTTTGATGCAGATTCTAAAAGTCCGCCTGTCTTAGAATCTTTTTGATAATCATAACTCGGTTGTTCCATTACGCCTCATATCTAGATAAATGATTAAAACTACTTTGTAAAATATTTTTAACTAATTGCACGATCCACTCTATGTTGCTCAATCGACTTTTTGATCGACCACAGTCTAGCTTTCAACCAGTAACTGAGTCTTTTCAGTTGGTGCTTCCTCTCGCTTTTGAGAGGGAATGCTAGTTGGGACCTCAGGGAGCCTCGCTTTTGCTTCGTCCTCAAGTGCTCCTTCGATCTGGTTAAGGATTGAAAGGGCCTCTGTGTCCATCGGCGTCGAGATTCTGGCGTCTGCTTTGATATTTGCGTTGAGGAGCACATCTGTGGTAACTGTTGAGACTTCGGAGAGTACTTCATTAGCAGCTGGAATGGCTCTAGTCAGATCGGTCTGGATACCCTTTATCATCTCAATCGTCGGATCTATGGTGTCAAGGATTGCAGCAAATTCGCTGATTGTACTGAAGCGTATCACTACTGCCTCAAGTGCTAGGCCGGTGTGTTGTGTGTTTCTACGTAGGCGCCGCACATTGATCAGTTCGGTTGCAAGGATCTTTGCTCGGGCATTATTGCCTGCCTTGATGTTGGCAGCTATCTGCTCTAGAAAAGATGTCTCCATTGAGGCGAACTTTCTGTCGAGCAGCTTGAGACGCCCAAGCTGGTTGTACACGACACCCGTCGCGTGGGTGATTTGGCTCATGAACTGCTGACGCTTCTCTCCTCCCGTCATCTTGCTGGTATTACGCTAGATTAAACGGAAAAAACTCCACGTGTTGAAGACAGTATACCAAGAACTATCATAAAGCTAAGCTACAAAAAAAGTTGTATCTTATAGTAGCAATGCAAGAGGGCACACAAGAATCAAGATACTCGCCAGCGATGATGATCATAGCCGCCTTTTAAAGGCAAAACGGTCAGGCGACATGCTAGAATACACAAGCGGGCTCGAGTAAAGTCCTACTGTAATTGTATTCGTATTTGCGACCAGCTTTTCAGCGGGGTACTTTCATCTTAAAGTTAGAATGGTTTGTATGATATGTGTTCGTCAGCGCCTCTACATTTAGAAGAAGAAGAAGAATAATTTCTTGCGTGAATGGCATTTGTATATTCTATAGTTGTATCTACCAGATTAATTCAAAACATGCATACAGAATGATATAAAATATGCAGCTGGAATTATAAGAAAAAGATATGTGTGTTATAGGCGGTAGGAGCAACTATTTCTGGAGCATGAGACCGTGCTTTGGGTCATAGCCTGCAACCCTCACCTTGGTGCCTATCGGTAGGTCGGCAGGCGTCTTGATGCCAGGGAGAAATCCTGACGCTCTTAGGGGTGCATTGTCTAACTTGAACACCACCCATGCGTACGAGCCGACATCCTCAAAACCTTCCGGCACAACTGCTTGGATGGTGTATGTCACGACAATACCACTGCCTTCAAGATCAACTTGTTCAAATTTGTTCCCGCCGCATTTTTCACAAAAGAACATAGTCTCCAGCATCAGGTGGCCGCACTTTACGCATTTTTGGGCTAGGATCTTTTTCCTGTTTGCAGCCTCGATGAACTTTTCTACTGTACTTTTATGGGTCGATAATTTCTCCCCTATCATTTCTTATCCACTTTCTTGAATATATGAACTGCTGCGCTAGCACCAGTGGCCCCAAAGTTGTGAGTGAGGGCAATCTCGGAATTTGGAACTGTACGCTCACCGGCTTTGCCAGTGAACTGCTCAAATACTTCGACCACTTGCCCGACACCTGTTGCACCAATCGGGTGTCCTTTTGATTTCAAGCCACCTGACGGATTTACCGGGATCTCGCCGTTAAGACGTGTTGCTCCATCCCTTACTGCATGGACGGCCTTGCCCTTTGGGAAGAACCCAAGATCTTCAATGTCGATTATCTCTGCTATTGTAAAGCAATCATGCACTTCGGCAAAGTCAATATCCTTTGGACTCACTCCGGCCATCTTGTAGGCCTGCCTTGCGGCAGCCACTGTACTTGGAATGGTCGTAATATCTTCGCGCCCTTGAACAGCTGCTGGCGAAGCGCCTCTACCGGATCCAATTATTTCGATGTATGGTCTGCCACTCTTTTTTGCAAACTCTTCGCTACATAGAATAGCTCCAGATGCACCATCAGAGAACGGACAGCAGTCAAGCAGCTTCAGCGGCGAAGCCACCACCGGTGACTTTAGCACATCGTCGACTGTTATTTTCTTGTGGACATGCGCCTTTGGGTTCATCAACCCATTTTCATGGTTCTTGACTGCAACGTGAGCGAGGTCCTCTTCGGTTGCCTTGTGGGTAGTCATGTAAGCGCGGGCCATTGATGCAAAGAGCCCAGGAAACGACGCGCCGTTGCCACCTTCATAGAAAAAGTCAGAGCAATAAGAGAACAAGGTCGTGCTGCGTGCCGTGCCAGTATGCGTCACCTTTTCAACACCGAGCGCAAGGACGCAGTCATAGAATCCAGCTGCTACATTAGCATATGCTTCTCTAAACATCACGGAGCCCGAGCCGCACGCCGATTCAATTGTAAGGCCAGGAACATAAGGAATTCCAAGGTTACTCATGATGACAGGCGCCATATGAACCTGCTTGTCGGCAACCCCAAAAACGTTTGAAATGTATCCAGCCTGGATCTCTTTTGGAGTAATCCCAGCGGATTCAACGGCATCTTTGGCTGCATTTAGCGCAATCTCTATAATGCTTTCGTTTAATTTTCCATATTTCGTGCTGCCCGCACCGAGAAGGCAAACTTTGTTGGTGGTCATCTAATAAAAATTGCTTTTTTGTATATAAATAGCTTAAACACCCTTGATATGTAAGAATCATAGTAGATGTGTAGTAAGGAATAATCTAAACAGATCTGTAACAAGCAGGCAAAAATATCAATCTTAACTAGCGAGCTTGCAATGCTGTCATACATACACGCACGCTCAGGCATTATTGAAGTTTTTCCTATTTTATGATGAACCTATCTTTTCAAGAAAGTTAGAAAGAAAGATAAAACGCAGAAGTTCATAACAAATTGGAATAAGAAGCAAGCAATATTGAATATGAGAAAAAAGGATCGGATTAATATGCGCAGATCTGCCAATATCTCACCTACTTGTTGTACACTCTTGTCGTCTGTGAAAAGCCTGCTGCTGCAAGGAGGATAGCTCAGGCGCTTGGCGAGCCGACTGAGTCGAGGTCCGGTGGCATTTCTATCTTTGAGGTAAAAAACAGTCGGCGCCACTATAAAATATGCACAGCACTTGGACATCTGTATGGCCTGACGGATGTCACCAAGAACAGAAGCGTGTACCCTGTGCTTGACTTGGAGTGGGCGCCTGTTGCCAAGAACCCGCAAGTGATCAGAGCCATCAATGTCATTTCGAAGCTAGCTAAAGATGCCGCATCATTTGTACATGCGTGTGACTATGACCAAGAAGGAGAAGTGATAGGCCACAGCATCTTACAGTATGTGTGTGGTGATAAATATGCGGAAGCATTAAGAGCCAAATTTTCGACACTAACTGACGAAGAGATAAGAGATTCGTTTGCTAATCTGAGCAAGCCAAACTGCGGGCTCGCAGAGGCAGGCAGGTCGCGTCACATGCTCGATTTCATTTACGGAGTGAACCTGTCAAGAGCACTTGTTAGGTCGTTTAAGAGCGTCGGCAGATATCGCAATCTCTCAATCGGGAGAGTGCAGGGACCGACGCTTGCCTTTGCAGTCAACAGAGAGATCGAGATCAGGTTGCACATACCAGATCCCTACTGGATAATAACTTCACAGTTCGACAAAGATGGACAGACATTTTCTGCACAGTATGAAAAGCCAAGAGTGGAGAAGCCTGCGGAAGCTAAGGCAATCATAAATGCCTGCACAGGCAGAAACGGAATTGTAGACAGTATTAGCGATAACAAGTCAGTGCTGCGCTCGCCGGTGCCCTTCAACATCGGCGACCTCCAGCGAGAAGCATACAGTCTGTTCAAGCTCGGCCCAGGCTATACACTTGCAATAGCGGAAAAATTGTATTTGCAGGCACTGATCTCATACCCGCGCACCTCAAGCCAAAAGCTTCCACCTTCAATAGGATATGATAACATAATTTATGGTCTTTCAAAGGTCGGCCGATATAGCCAATTGACATCGATGCTTCTTTCAAAAGAGAGGCTTGTGCCAAATGAAGGTCGGATGACAGATCCAGCGCACCCTGCCATCTACCCAACCGGCGTTACACCACTGCAGAAACTGAGCGGCCTGGAATTCAAAGTGTACGATCTCATAGTGAAGAGATTCCTTGCGGCATTTGGAGATCCAGCAATTAGCAGACACATAAATGTCACAATCGACGTAGGCGGATACGTCTTCAAGACAGGAGGCATGACGCTAACCTACGAAGGCTGGATGGTGCTATACAAGCCTTATGTCAGGTTTAATCAGCGCAAGCTTCCAGAGCTCCAAAAGGGGGATCTACTGAAAAATCTAGGTGTAGAAATGGAAGAGAAATTCACTCAGCCACCCTACCACTACAATCAGGCAAGCATGCTTGCCAAGATGGAGCAGGAAAAAATAGGAACCAAGGCTACAAGAGCTGACATAATATCAACTCTATTCAAGCGGAATTACTTGGCAGCATGCAAGGGCGGGCTAGAAGTAACGGACCTCGGCTTTGCAGTCATTGATTCTATGAGAGAGTTTGCGCCGGGTATAGTTTCCACAAACATGACAAGGTTGATGGAGGAGCAGCTTGCAAACGTGGAGCAAGGATCAGCGGACAGCATTTCTGTAATTGAGCAGGCAGTAGATAGACTGTTAGAATCGCTGGCCTCATTTATAGAAAAGGAAGCTGATATCGGGGCGCAAATAAATAATGCTGTATCAGCGGACAGTGCACAGGCTGCAACGCTTGGCCAGTGCCCAGTGTGTAAGAAGGGGCAGCTTTACATAGTCCGATCGCGCACTACACAAAAGCGCTTTGTTGGATGTTCGAATTATGCCGGCGGCTGCAAGGCAACTGCGCCACTGCCACAAAAGGGCTCAATTAGAACCACGGGCAAAGCATGTCTAGAGTGCAGCTGGCCGTTGGTGGGAGTTGTTTTTGCTCGAGGCGCAAAGCAGTGGAGAATTTGCATAAACATTCATTGCCCTTCAAAAAAGCGAGATACCACATAAAATATGGTTCTGCAGTCTCTTCATTTACCTATAATAGGAGATGAATATTCACATGCTGTTACTGGTATTTGATAGAAACTACTCGGCTCTTTTTTTCATTTAGGAGACAGAGTGTAAATATCTGTCCTACGGTTCTTTAACAGCGGCAATGATCTGCGGACTTGCTGTATACGCGTCTTATCGATATCAACTATTTCCACACCTTCCCGCTTACCCATGTCTAGAAGCACTACGCCAAATGGATCCACTACCATGCTCTTGCCGCAATAAATATTGCCTACTTGGTCAGGGGCAACTATGTAGGTGCCATTTTCAATAGCCCTTGCCTTGATCATCGTCTGCCAGTGCTCCTCTTTCATCTCCCCTGCAACCCAAGCAGATGGTGCAATGAGCACATCTGCGCCTTTAATTGTCAATAGCCTTGACAGCTCGGGGAAGCGCAAATCATAGCAGATCAAAAGTCCTGCAATGCCAGCAGGGGTCTTGTCAGGCTTGACGATTGATTTACCGGGCATCAGCTTTGTAGATTCTTTGAACCCAAGCGCATCGTAAAGGTGCAGCTTGCGGTATACTGATGTTATTGCACCCCTCTCGCTTATGATTACAGCAGTATCATAAACATGCCGTGGCTTGTTACTTTTCTCATAAATAGTGACGACAACTCCGATTCTGTTTTTCTTTGCAGCCGCTGCAAGTGTCGAAACAAAGTTGCCCTTGACGGTTTCGGCAATTCTAGCCAGATGGTTTGCAGATTGGCTACTGGGCGAAAAAGCCATCTGGAATTCTGGAAAGCAGGCAAGGTGTGCATTCTTACAGGTCGCTTCATCTATAAAATCAATAGACTTCTTCAGGTTTTCCTGCTTGTCTTCAGATGAACGCATTTGTACTACTGCGATTTTCTTCAATCATTGCAATAAGATGATAAAAATAAAAATAGTTTGCTACACTAGAGAGGCCTGCCGGACTGAAACCAATTCTCCTTGGGTTTCTCATCAAAGACGACGATCACGTGCTCGGATTTAGTGTTCAATATCTGAACAGCTGCATTGGTGATGGCTTTGGCAAATTCGTCCTTCTGCTCAGGGGTTCTATCCGGATACATTGACACTATAATGAGAGGCATATATGTAAGAGTCTTGTTATGGCTGGTTTATATGCACACTGGCAACTGGAGTTGGCGCCACTTGTTCAGGAGACTTTCCATTTGACTTGGCCAACTCGTAGAGCGCAAGCAGGTATCGCTTGATGAACTTGACTCCGGGTGAGGGCCTGCGGCCCTTCTCATAGTCACTTAGGACGGATGGTGTGAGGCTCATATGTCTTGCAAGGTCTGCCTGCCTGATCCCGAACTTTTTCCTACAATATTTTAACTGCTGGGGAGGATTGTCGCTCAATACCACAGATCCGGCGATCCATGTCAAGTCGTCGCTAGCACTAATGTTCGTAGACAAACGTTAAACAGACACTTGACGGGGGATAAAAAGATTTTCTAATAATGCGTGCTTGTATGCTAGTGTTGCCCCATGAGCTATGACAAACTGCATTGGCTAAACTACAAGGTGATTGGGTGCACCCGCTGTCCACGATTATCACAATACATCAGGCAGATTGGCCAAGAAAAAGTCAAGAGGTTTGCTCGCGAAGAGTACTGGGGGCGGCCTTTGCCAAGCTGGGGCGATCCAAATGCGCGGCTACTGATAGTGGGGCTTGCACCGGCAGCACATGGCGGCAACAGGACAGGAAGGATGTTTACGGGTGATGGCTCGGGCGACTGGCTTGCAAGAGCGATGTATGAATCAGGATTTGCAACCATGCCCACCAGCAGGTCAAAGGATGACGGACTTGTGCTCAAGGATGCCTACATTACTGCGGCGATTAGATGCGCACCACCAGATAACAAGCCACTTGCAACCGAGCTGGCGAACTGCTCTCAATATCTTGTTACGGAGCTACAGATTTTGGATAATATTAAAGTCATTGTCATGCTGGGCAAGATTGGATTTGATGCTTACTGTCGAGCAGCAGGATTGAGAAGGCTAAGGTTTAGCCACGGGGTGAGCTATGATATAAACGGCAAGGTGCTACTTGCATCATATCATCCAAGCAGGCAGAATACCAACACGGGTAAGCTAACATGGCAGATGTGGTTCGATATTTTCAAAAAGGCAAGATCTATTTTAGGTTCTTATGGACAGAGGACAACATAACCTTAATTTGGCTGGAAGCCAACAACTAATAAGTATAGATTACCATCCACTGTTGTGCAGTGCTACGTCAAAAGAGGCCAGTGCTTCTACAAAAAGTTACAAGCCAGAACACACAGATTATTGTGTCAGGGGGGTTTGTATAGAGATATGCAGTTATGACACATAGCACAAAATCTACTTTTTGTTTGAATTGATGTCAGTAGTTACCTGGTCTATCTTGTGGCGCAGCGCTTCCTTGATCTTGGTATTGTCTATCATGTTCAGTGAGCCTTTGCAGTTAGGGCACTTGAAAAACAATTCAACTGCTACGTCAAATTTCACCCGAGGACAGTCACGGTTGCCGCAGTGGTAAAACTCTGTTGATTCTTCATATTCAAGGCGATTGTGGAGCCGGTCAAGGATCTTTTTCTTCTGATTGTCAATGAAATTGTCGACCTGATCCTGCTTGGCGCGCCAGCGGTAGACGAACCAGCCTTTCTTTTCGTCCTTGACGCGGATGCCAGTTATCAGTGCTTTGCCAAACATGTCATAGAGAACCTTGCGTACGATGTTTATCTTTAGTCCTGTTGCGCTCGCAATCTCCTCGTCTGTCACGTCCTTGGTGTTCAAGAGGGCGCGGGCAACTTTGATGTACTCCTCGCCTCCGATCAAACCAGCAATTTTAACAAAAGAGTCTTCATATTCTATAGAGTGCATCTAATGATGACAATAGTGTATGTTTTTTTCTGATATATACTTAGTGCATATAAGCTCCATCTGTACCGTAAAGGGGATAAATGCCGCCTGAATAGTCACTCATATAGCCCCATACATCAGCGCTTACCTGTAGTCGATGAAACGCGGATTTTTGTCGATCGTCTAGGACATCATAGACCATCTGACCTATTACTATCTGGTCCGGCATACCAAGCGACGTCATTTTCGTTGCTATATTGATGGTATGGCCCAAGATGTCAAAGTGGGGTCTCTTGAACTTTTTGCCGTCTATGTTGAAGGTATCCCATCCATATTGTACCACGACATTTTCACCTAGGTCTATGCCAACTCGGACGTTCATTTCAGCATAGTCGTACTGATTCAAGATCGGGTTTATGCCTTCCCGGATTATCTTGATCATCGAGTGGGCGCAGTTGACTGCATTGATGCATGGTAGATATTTGTCATTGTTTGCAAGGAAAAACGCCATGATGGCATCTCCCACATATTTCAATACATAGCCGCCATACGCTGATATTGTGATCGACATTTCCTGTGTGAACGCTTGGATTATGGCGGCGAGCCTATCAGTCGGCAGATCAGATGACAGTCTAGTGGAGCCTACAAGGTCTATGTGGAGGATTACTAGCATAACCTTTGACTTGGAATACTTGGCAAGAATTTCATGAGTCTCTTCAGTAGAGATGTCGAACTTGGATTCCACCTTAAGTGCCTTCCATACTCTCTGCTGGGCCATCTTGATCGCCTTGTCAAGATCGACTACGGCATCGAGGTAGAAAGATGCCAAGAGCCCAGCTTCAGGTGCCTGCTTGGCGGGCCTATCCGTCTTATTTATGCTTTGGATTACCTTGTCGACATCTTCCGGACTGATGTCGAGCTGGAATGCAATTATCTCTGGTGATATGCCGGAATTGTACAAGTTAATTATGGTCTGCTGTTGGCTCTCAGCCATATACGATGAGCTTTGGTCATGAGCATTAGATATATACTATTATTTGTTATTGCACCAAAGCTTCCAGCGAGATATTAATAATAACCGCCGCCAGTAATATACAAGTGGAGTAATGGCGAGCAAGAATCAAGACGAAGGAAAAGTCCTGCTAACACTGCCAAACATTAAGTATTTGGTAGAAGGGCTTGACGCTTTGCTGACGATGGATCTGGATGGCGACAAGCGTGTTAAAGTGATTCAGCTGCGCAACGACCTCTTGTCACATATAAATAGCATATTTAACGATTATTCGTAATTACTGCTGCCTGCTCGGACCTTGCTGATGGCTCTCTGTTTGTATACAGAACTCCTTTTTAATCAGCTCATCTATGCTGAGCGAGCCCGTGAGTACTAGGACTCGCTTGATAGGCAGACGAAGAACATGAACCACACCAACACTTGGCTGTAATAGGATCAAGTTCCTAGGTACAAATTGAGCTGAGTTATGATGTGCATTACAAAATTAGTTTTGACTGCTCCATATTCTTCTGGCTCGCAAATTCAAGTGCTTCAGAAGACTTAGTGCAGAGTTACTGAAAAGATGTCTGTCCTAATATAGGCCGTCAAAGCGCGGCGGGGGGTTCTCGGCTTTTGATCCATAGAAAAATATTTGATCTAACTCTCCTCTCTGATTATAGCCCTTTTAAGGCAGACGATCTGTCCTTATCTACATGAATGTCTATTGACGCCTCAGCTTATACGATGCTAGGAAGGTCATGAGTGTCATGGCAAAAAGCAGAATACCAGTTGACAGATGAGTTGCGACGAGAAAGGGCTCAAGGCGGGTAGTGACCACCAGCATGCCAAATATTATCTGCACCGATACAACTATTGCGGCGATGATTGCGGTTTTTCTCGCCGGCTTGAATTTCTTGAATGAGTATGCTGCTGCAGCAAAGATAAGGCCAGCCGTTATCACCACCATCACTCTATGATAATGCTCAAAGAAATGCGTCTCAGAAGGCAGGCCAAAGCCGTTTGGACAGAGCGGCCATTCAGTGCAGGAGAGCCCCTGGTTTGAGGAACTGATGTAAACCCCAACCAGCATTACAGAGTACAGCATAGCAAGGGCACAGAATGAAAGGCCTGTCGCCACCTTTGGGCTAGAGGAGTGTTGTATCTCCACAGCAGAAAAATTGTGCCACGTCAATTATAACCTTGGCATTTAACATTCTTCTAATCCATTTTCTCATATCTGTTTTATGCTGTATAGCCGCTTGCTTTGCAATGGAGAAAGACACGCCTACAGAGACTGATCTAGGTAGCTATGAGGGTAAGTATCCAAAGGACCTGTTCAATAAGACAGTGATTGCAAACGACCAGGCGATGGGACGTGTTGCAAAGGAAACGGATGACCAAGTAGTTGTTTTTAGTGATTCGGG
>DASUUX010000164.1:0-52463 GCA_036373855.1 Nitrososphaera sp. | reverse complement strand
TCTGCTGGAGAGTCAATGAACCTGTCAAAATCAGGATAAACTTCCGGGCTACTCTTCAGCTTTGACTTTAGGCTCTTTGCATTGGCATAGACAATATCAAAGAGGCCCACAAGCGAAGCATTAGCTATGCTGCCGGATTCTATGGCCAGAGCCATATGCGTTCCAATAGTACCGCAACCCATTATCCCAACATTTTTTTTTGGCATCTAGGATGACTAAGGAAATAAGGTAGAAGAGGGGATTTTTACCTTCTGCCCCCACGGCGCTCCGGCTTCTTTTGGCCTGGAAGCCTCTTCTTTTCAAAGCGCTTGATAAAATTGTCTTTGTTGCGAAGTCTAGCAATTGGCTTTAATCGCAGCTTACCCTGAATCTTGGGTGTCTGACCTCTTACCTTCCCGGCTTTCGTAAGCGATCCGTGTGTTGGCATTTATCTCCACTGTGTAATTGATGGATCAATGTTTATATTTGTATGCATCAGTATCCGATACGAAAGTCCGTATGCCATAAATTGATCTATATTTGCGTGAGATGAGGGCAAGTATTGCCTTTAAATTCCCTTTTGAAGGCATTCTTGTCCTACATTGTACTACTTTAAATGTAGAGCCTCTCTAATAACTCATGTTTATCAACAGACATGACAATGTTAGACATAGACTACAATCAACGTGTTCTTCAATTAAAGAAACAAAAAAATGCCGTGGTTCTTGCGCACAATTACCAGCTTCCAGAAGTCCAAGACATAGCAGACTTTATAGGCGATTCACTTGCATTATCGAGGAAGGCAGCCGCTACAGAATCAGACATAATTTTGTTTTGTGGAGTCCACTTTATGGCTGAGACAGCCTCGATTCTATGTCCAGATAAAAAAGTTCTCATACCGGACCTTGAGGCTGGATGCTCGCTTGCTTCTACAATTAACGCTCGGGAGTTGCAAGCCTGGAAGGCAGAGCACCCTGATGCATTAGTTGTAAGCTATGTCAACACAACTGCAGAAGTAAAGGCATTGTCTGACTATTGCTGCACATCCTCAAATGCAGTAAAGATTGTAAATAGCATCCCTAAAGACAGAGAAGTATTATTTCTGCCTGACCTGTTTCTTGGTTCTTACGTCGCAGAGACGACCAAGAGAAAAAACATGTACATTTGGCCTGGTGAGTGCCATGTGCATGCTGGCATCAAGGCAGAGGAAATTAACAAGATGTTTGCAAGTTTCAAAAATGCTGACTTTCTAGTTCATCCAGAATGTAGTTGCACTTCTTCAGTGATGTATCACATATCAAAGGGCGACTTAGCAATGAATAGTCACATACTTTCAACTGAAGGCATGATGAAACACGCAAGAGCATCTAGTGCAAAGCAATTCCTAGTAGCTACTGAAACTGGGATTTTGTATCGTATGCAGAAGGAGAACCCTGACAAGCAGTTCATCCCTATCAAGTCAGATGCAATGTGCAAGTATATGAAAAAGATCACTTTAGAAAAGGTTTACAATTCGTTGAGGGAAGATATCTACGAAGTAAAGGTGCCAAAGCATACTGCGGATAAGGCTCGGCTTGCAATTGAGCGAATGCTATCTATTTCATAATTTCAAGACTAAAATCAATTGCCTTGGATGAGTGCGTAATGTAGCCGATTGAAATAAAGTCAGGTTTGGCTCTAGAGTAATGCCTAATATTTTTTTGATTGATGCCGCCTGAAAGCTCTATTTTTACCTTGGTTCGCAGGCCCATTCTTGTTATCTCCCTTATGGTCTGTTGAGCCTCTCTTGGAGTAAAATTGTCCAACATGACAGTATCTGCCTTAGCTGCAACCACTGCTAATGCCTCTTCCTTGGTCCTTGCTTCGCATTCAACCTTTACCGACGAGCCGACATTTTTCCTGGCAAGTCTAATACATTTTCCAAGATCTGAGACAAGAGCAAGATGATTATCCTTTATTAGCACCATGTCATCTAGCCGCATTCTAAGAGTGGCTCCGCCGCCTAAAACAACTGCCTTTTTATCAAAATAACGTAGCCCTGGTGCTGTCTTACGGGTCGCCAATATTGTAACGCCTTTTGTAAGGTCTGCCATCCTTCTTGTCTCACTTGCTATACCGCTCATCCTCATTATGATATTAAGCACTGTTCTTTCTGCTCTGAGGATAGCTCTTGCACAGCCTGACACCTTCATAACCACCGTTCCCTTTACTACTCTTGAACCATCCTTAACAAGAATCTCGCTCTTGCAGCCACAAATATCAAAAAGTATGGAGGCTTCTTCCAGGCCACATACAATTGCAGAGCGCGACTTGCATACGATTGCTGCAGTGGCTGCAAGGCCTGCAGGAATGATGTTGTCGCTTGTAATGTCGCCCGTACCAAGATCTTCCTGCAAAAAATTGGCAAGCAATTCTCGGACATTAAGAAATGTCTGCAGATCATCCATCTAGGTGACCTTAAGCGCATATTTGTTAGGACTGGTAATATCAAGCGTCTTAGCAACCTGCGAATTTTCAGAGTCAAAAACCAGTATAATACCTGACCAGTCGGCGCTGAGGTCTGTTGACTTGCAGTTGGGACACACTTTTCCCGTAGTTATCACTTTGCACTTTCTGCATGCTTTCTCCTTTGCCATTACTTCCTGTCCCCTCCTTTTTTCTCCTTTGTAGTAGCTGATTGTTGTTGTTGTTGCTCTCCTGCAGCCTTGGCCTTCTTTATCTCATCGGCAACCCATTCTACGGCACCAAGAAAAGGCTGCCTGCAAGTTATGCCTATCTTGCCCATGCCTGCTCCTTTGCCAAGGCTTACTGCAGTTATCCTTGCCCTAATCTTCGACCCTATCTTGAGCGACCGCGCAGTCTGATTTGCTACAATGACTCCCTGCTTGACGTCGCTTTTAAGATAGTCGTCAGTAATCTGAGAGAGGTGAAGAAGAGCGTCAGTAGGTCCTATTCTAACAAACGCTCCAAAGTCAGTAATTTCAACTACTTCGCCTTCAATTATTTCTTGGAGCTTCGGATAGAATGCAAGGGCCTTAAAAGTGACTTTGTGGTACGTGGCACCATCTCCAGCGACCAACTTACCAACCGAAGTTGGATTGGCATCTGTTATCATAATGACATATCCAACTTCGGGACTGATCATGCTTTCGTACTTTTCCTTGAGAATCTGGATAGCCGCATCATTGAGAGAGTGAGTAAGCCTGTTTGGAGGAATTCTAACAACATCGCTCATATGCACTATGGCAAACATAATCCAGGCAATCTAGATGGAAAGATCATTATGAACTTTTTGTCTTATAGTAGCCTTGCTACCTTGCAGCAGGAATTTCGCATTTGACTGACGAGTCAGTGATTTCAAAGACCGCGTCAATGCCCAGAGTGTGCTTTAGTCCTCCATGCAGATAACCCTCAAGAAATCGTGAGCCATTCTTACCGAGCCTGTGGCGCACCACTATGGCCATCTCGCCTCCTGGCATCCTCCTCTCATCATAGGTGCCAAGATGGCTGTATCTGCAGACCATTTTCTCGATATACTCCATCACTACCTTTTCAGTAGTTTCCTTTTTCCAAAACATGATTGTGTCTGCTAGCACAGTTTGGCCCAGTTTGACTCCGATCTCATAAAGTTCTTCTTCCCCTAGCAGGTCAAGAAGAGACGTAAGAACCTCGCGATTTATCACAACCATGTCTATCTTTGATAGGTAACGCGTAAATTCCACATATCTACGCAATATAATGCCTACCAGCGCGTTAATGGATATTCCCATCCGCTTTGCCTCTTCGTCTAGCACGGTCAGGACGTCAGATTCAAACCTAAACGATCGGGTGATGGAAGAGGAGCGGGCATCCTCTGCAAGTACTGTCATATATGTCAATTACCAACAAGATTAGGCGTTTAAATGGAGCGCTGGTGTGTTATAGTATTCTTTTAGGTAGCGATCCGTAGTACACTGTAGCGCGTTCACTAAGATTGTATACATGGGACTTAAATTAATTCCATCCCTATCGTTTGCAACATGAGTTATAAAGTTGCATCGGAACAGGCAGAGGCCTGCTCTTTATGTAATAGCACTTCGATTGTTTTTGATTCTGAAACAAGCGAAACCATCTGTTCTTCCTGTGGAATGGTCGTTAAGGACAATATTGAATCGATGGGGCCAGAATGGAGGTCTTATTCGGGCGAGGATATGGAAAGCAAGAGCAGGACAGGTATGCCGTCTTCACTTGCTTTTCATGATATGGGATTATCTACTTTCATCTCATACTCAAACGTAGACGCAAATGGAGTCGCCATAAGTGCTGAGCAGAGAAGCAAAGTTCAGAGAATGCGCAGATGGAACAAGATCTCAAGTAATAACCGGAGTTACCACCGTAACTTGAAAAACGCATTTGCTATACTGAGCACCATAAAGGACAAGCTTTCCCTCAGCGATACTTTGATCGAGAAAGCTGCATATAACTACAGGAAGGCTCTAGACAAGAGGATAATCAAGGGACGATCAATTAGGGCCCTTATAGTTGCAGCAGTTTATGCTGCCTGCAGAGATCTTTCAGTACCAAGGACGCTTGAAGAAATCTCCTCAGCAGCCAACACTGATGCGATATTTGCTGGCAAGTGCTACAGACTGCTTGTGCAGAACCTTGAGCTTCAGTTGCCAGTGATCGACTCAAATAAATACCTAGCAAAGATAGCAAATAAGGCAAGAGTAAGTGAGAAGACTTACAGGACCGCACTTGAGATGCTATCTGCAATCAAGAATAATCCCATTTCGCATGGTAAGGATCCTAATGCGCTTGCAGTAGCAGTACTCTACGCTGCCTGTCTAAGAGAAGGAGAGAATGTAAGCCAAGCTCAAATCGCGGTTTCCGGTGATATCAGCATCGTGACCCTGAGAAAAAGGTTTCAAGATGTAAGAAAAATCTTCTCTTCCTAATTTTTCACCAAATACCTTTATTTTTCTTACTCTTGATTCTTAGCGAGGATATTGAAGAACATGTATCCTAGGCTACTTCGAATGGACATGTTCAACTGTAGTTTTTAGTGGATTTATTCAACATTTTTTTGTTTACTTCAATTGACCAGAGGAGATGCCTCCGTAATGGAAGTTTGTATTTTTCGCATCCAGAGAATATGAAATAATCGCTTCTTCCACTTTTGTTAGGAGAATTAACTAACATGATCTTAGAGCGTATTTCTAAAATTGATGGAATTTCCTCACAATACGATGATTTAAATACAGTAAAGACAAATTTTTTACAATGGTAACTGTCGATCAGGTTCTCAGCTCACTCAAGAAAGTTGTAGATCCTGAACTTCACAAAGATATTGTGTCAATGGGTATGATCAAGGACCTATCGATAAACGATGGGAAGGTAGCATTTACACTAGAGTTAACAACACCTGCCTGTCCATTCAATAGTGAAATCGAGGGTGATGTGCGAGCTGCAATGGAGTCCCTTGGAGTCAAGGATCTCAACATGAGGGTCACTGCTCGAGTCATGGAGGGCAGGTCGCTATCAATGGATGAGCTATTGCCAGGTGTCAAGAATATTATTGCAGTAGCAAGCGGCAAAGGCGGCGTGGGCAAGACCACCGTTTCCGTAAACCTTGCGCTTGCGCTAGCCAATGCTGGTGCAAAGGTTGGACTGCTTGATGCTGATATTTATGGCCCAAGCGTTCCTCTAATGCTAGGGCTCAAGGCATCGCCAGAAGTCGTCAATAATAAGATCCAACCTCCAGAGGTCCAGGGTGTCAAGGTCATTTCAATGGGTTTTTTCTACGAGCAGTCGCAGCAAGCAGGCATTTACAGGGGCCCGATTGTTTCTGGCATCGTCAAGCAATTCCTGACAGACGTGAGCTGGGGAGAGCTAGATTATTTGATAATCGATCTGCCGCCCGGCACAGGCGACGCACCTCTGACAATAGCCCAGACGATACCTATAACTGGTATTCTCATAGTCACCACCCCCCAGGACGTCGCAATGAATGTTGCAGTCAAGGCAATCGGAATGTTCAACAAGCTAAACGTGCCAATTGTCGGTGTTGTTGAAAACATGAGCTACCTTCAGTGCCCACATTGCAATGAGCAGATCTATCTTTTTGGAAAAGGCGGCGGCAAGAAGATAAGCGAAGACTTTGGATTACCATTCATTGGTGAGGTCCCACTCCATCCAAGTATAAGGGAAGGCAGCGATCTAGGCAAGCCTACTGTAGTCTCAGAGCCAGAGTCGGTGCAGGCACATGCTTTTACGAAGGCTGCAAAACTAATTGCAGGAAGGATTAGCATCCTAGCTGCAGAAATTAGAGCACAGGAGCAATCCGAAAATCAAGCAACTGAGCAGGCCAAAGAAGAGTGATGTAGACGGACGATAGTGATAGACATTTTTTAAAACGACCGTTTGGAACACTTGTACTTGAAAAAGACATTACCAAGCAAAAAATCTTATCAATGCTAGAAGGCTCCAATAAGATAATCACAGTCGGCGATGCAACCACCGAGCGCCTGTTATCTTTTGGCATAACACCTGACATTGCAGTCATTGACGGCATCGAACGGAGATTGCTCCGTGACTACTCCATCAATTATCCTGCCAAAGAAATGTTATGCACCAACCCTGCAGGCATGATTTCAAAGGAAGCGGTACATGTTTTGCAAAGCGCGTTGGAAACACCTTCCCCGGTTACGGTGAAAGTAGAAGGTGAAGAGGACATGCTTGCCCTGCCGCTATTTACTATGGCACCTAAAGGCTCAGCCGTTCTCTATGGGCAGCCTTTAGAAGGAATTGTTCTGGTCAATATAACTGAAGAAAAACAAAATGAAGCCAATGATCTAATGAGTAGAATTTGCGGTGACGCTAAATGAATGTCAAACTAAGAAAGAGTTTTTCTTCTATTTGGCTGCATCTGGCTATAGCTTCAAACATTCAGGCAAAGCACAAGACTGACTGACTGCCTTGAACAATTCAAGCCTGATCAATTCCAGGACAAAAGACAACAACCATAACGTCACCCAAGCAAAATATGCGGATCGTAAATTTGTCTATTGTGATAGAGTAGTAGGGATTTGCATTGATGCTAGTAGTAGTAGTAGTAGTAGTAGTAGCAGTTCCTATGTTTCATTTTTTTATTTTAGAGTGGTCCGCTCTAGGAATGGCGAGGGGGAGATGAAATAACATCGACTTCAGTCTACTTGTTTTAGCTTTTTCTTTATAGCACCATTGTCTCAACAAGACGGAATGGTTTAGGATTGGTTTCATCTCCTCTCACGATTATTGGACTATCTACAGTCAAAAGTGGAGTTGATTCTGCCTCAATGGCAGTCATTAGCATTCTATGATGTCTGGTATAATCTTTATTATCTTATGATAAAGTTCTATGCCTGTCACTCCAGGAATCTACATGTCTGTCAGCAACAGGGAATAAGATTCAGGTTCTATCCTGAAATTTCTATATGTTAGTAGTAGATCATAAAAGCCATCAACTGTCAAACCCAAACCTTTGAGTACTTTTTGATCATGTCAAGAATATCTTTCTGGTCGTACATGACCATGATCCTAGTTTTAGAATTATCGTTACTGTACTTGTAAGCATTTGGGTTTGTCGTCGTTATTGAACCTTGATCTGGTTGAGTGTAAGGGTACTAAAAATAGATGGTTTGCTAAAACCTGTCCTATTCGCTGAACCCGGGTACTACACAATAAAAATGCAATTGCTATAGCTGTCAAAATATATACCTATTTATCATATCATATGCAGTTGCCAGACGTGGCTATAAAGCTGCTGGCTATGATGCGATACGATGACTCTTGACACGAATACTGAAAAACAATTGCAAAACTCTTGCTACAATGAGCATAATATGATAATTTACGAGGATATTTATACATTGAGAGAAATTTACTGTAAGTTTTCAAAAAGGGCTTTAGAAAACAATAATGAAATCATGCTTATTGTTACAACATATGAAACCCCTGATACAGTCAGAAATATGCTCAGTGAATACGAGATTGACGTCCAAAGACACGAATCTGATGGTTCCCTTGTAATAATAGATTCAGTCCAAGGATATCAGATGGCCGATTTTTATGGTGTGTTGAGATTGATACAGTTTTTAGCAATCAGAGCCCAAAAGGATTCAAAAAGTGGCATTTTTAGTATAGCAGACGTGGGGTCGTTCTTTCTATTTGGTAGAGAAAAAGAGCTGGTTAATTATGAGCTGTCTATATCAAAGACGATAGACATATCACTAAAAGCATTTTGCTGTTATCACAAAAATGATTTTTCATTAAAGCTTACCAAAGATCAACAAATACAGTTGACTAATCATCATCATAATGCAATAAGCTCTTCAATATTTTATTGAGAATATTATCATCATTAGATCTTGTAAGCTGAAGGGTTAATTAGTTATATGCCCTCAAGGAATCAACTCACATTAGATAATCTCACAATGCAAGTTGCAGACGCACAAAACTCGATACCCTCCCGCATTAATCATGAACAGAAAGTCTCTGATGAATTAATATGAAAAATCATATCGTTGTGATCTAATTATATCTCTGATCGGTCGCCGATAAAGATAGGTAGGCGCGTACGGCTAAGGACTGGGTTGCTATGCTTCTGCAACTATTGACTGTTCATACCATATTTGGATGTAATATGCAGAAGTATGAGTTTTGCCGGGCTATTCAAATATGATGCTGAATGTTTGTCCGTCTGAGAGGACATCAGGGGCAATGCTACTCTCTGCCTCTCTCGCATGACCAGAAGTTGCTATATGAGGTGAAGCGTCCTGGTTTATCCATTTTACCAATTCTCCCATTTTCACTTCAACTGGATTTGGGCTATATGCCGTATCAGTCATGGTTGATGCTCCTTGAACCATCCTTACCAGATGACTTTTGTAGTCGTTCTTGTATTTGTTGGTGTTATCGTCATTACTATTGCTGCCTGCTTCTTGAGCTACTAGTGTTAGCATTCGTCTGATCCGGAAGACCAACCGAAGGGAATAATAGACCCTCAGGATATTGAGTTGGTCCCCCCGTTGAAGGAACAGCATGATTGTCATTCTCTTCATTATCTTCATCAACTTGCGCTGCTAATTCTCCTTCTCTTGCTTTTTTGAGAAACTCAAAGCTTTGGAATATCCACTGAATTGGTTCCGGTGGACCACCAGATGGCAAAGATGCTGCATCAGGCTCATAAGACAGGCTATATCCTGATATTATTCCTACATTTGATGTAGCATTTGTAGCAGCTAACATGAAGTAGCCTATTGTATCACTAGAATTTGCATTGTTATATCTCATTTCTAAAAGATTGGCTGGCACTATTGCTATTGTCTTATTTGTGTCGCTATTGTTAACATTAATTGTCATGTTTGTGTTCTGAAGGATGCTAATTTCACTGTAACCAAGCTTCTGAAGCTTAATTATGTGATAATCTAGAAGGTGCTCATTTGTGATGTCGCTGTTGGCAATAGAAGCAAATTCAGGTTCGTCGGCTAGGTTGGGATATCGTTGGATGTATACGCTCTCGTTAGATTCTTCGCAGCTGTATGTTCCCTCAATATCAGCAAGTGCCTGTTCTTGCGGGCAAAGTTGTGCTAGCAGTCTTGAGCCTTGCATCATCTCATCCAACAATCTATCAGTATCAGTATTATAGACGTCTTGTATTACCCAACCATCCGGTACCGCTATACTAAAGCTATCAGTTATGCTCTGAAATGTGCTATCCCGCTCCTGCGGACTTGCTGGTTGGCTGGATGGCACTTGAGCATTCACGACAGGTATATTCCCGAGAAGAAAGATAGCTATTGTTAAAACTAAAGGCGCCCTCACAGATACTGGCATTACGGTCAAGAACATCTTCATGATTGCCAACCGCTTCTGAAAAGCAAGAAAAGGATATGGGTCGATATCGGTTGATTAATCCATAAATCGACTTTACATGAACAAAGAAAAATCAATGCTTGTATGTGCACATCGGGAACGCGCCCGCATGCGCGCGTGTGCACCTCTCTGCATATATATTTCTCCATGTATCTGACGATTAGCAGTTTTGTTCTAGCGCAGTCACTAATTTTTACATCTATTTTTTATATTATACCCTGACTTCAAACAAAAGCTGTCATAAGAGACAGAAGCCTAATGAGCGGAAATGGAATGTTCTATTTCGGCAGCACACTAGGCCAAAAGAAGGGAAAAAAGGCATTGTTATCAAAAACGTAAGATATAATGGGTAGAATTAGCATTGATTAGCGCAGGGGATGAAGATGTGGTGGCTGTATGATTTACATGATTATGAATACCAATTCTGACCCCTTCTCTTGCTCTTATCTATCACAACCGCAGCCGTCGCTCCCGAGATCATAGGGCCTGATATTGTATTTTTTCATGCAGTCGGGACAAACGCTCCGCCCAAATGGAATCCTTGCATCGCAAAAGATACATGCAGCTGTTACTGTATCGCTATTGGTCTTGGATGCTACTACCAACAACACAGGACAGGGAAGAACGAGCTATTATAGCTTGTTGGATAATCCTATCAGGATTTTCGACGGGTTGGCTCTATCATGTATTGCGGAGTTTCATTCCCCAAAACGGGGCATATACATTCGCTTAAACGAAAATTCTCAGTAGATGGGAAATCATCTAGATCACTCTCTCTTCCAAAAATTGTTCAATGGCATTGTGAAAAAATAATGAAGGTATGCAATTTCTATTTAAACTTTGGGCGCTAAGCCGGACGACGTTCAGTATTACTCAGTGGCCGCACCTTCAGTATGGTCATTGTACTCTGATATATATAATGATGAGTTCTTGAGGGATGAAAAAGGATAATAGTAATAATAAAAATAGGTGTGGTTATGTCTCAAAGCTTTATCCAGGAAAATTTGTTATATCTGTGTGGCTACCTTATGTCATGAATATAGGCCGTGACTTGCTTTGCATTGCAAAGGGCGAGGTCCTTGAAGACAGCTGGAGCAGACACATCTACTCTGTAGATGCAAGCCACTACGAAATCGAGCCTGCAGCAGTCGTGTGCCCAGTAGATGAGCACGACGTTCAACGATTCTGTGAATATAGCTCATCCAACAAAATACCGATAACCGCAAGAGGGGCAGGGACCGGACTTCTTGGGCAGTCGTTGTCTTATGGCATAATTCTTGATTTTTCAAAGCACATGGATAAGATAATAGACATTGACAACGACTGCGTCACAGTCCAACCAGGCATTGTGAAAGCTATTCTGGACAAAGAGCTAAAAAAGAGGAACAAGTTCCTGCCACCTGATCCCGCCAGCAGTAACTACTGCACCATAGGCGGTATGATAGCAGACAATTCTAGTGGCATTCACAGTTTGGGCTATGGCAGTACTATTTCCTTTCTCGAAGAGATTAAGGTCGTGTATCCAGACGGCAAGTTAGGTTTTGCAAGCCCATCCAAATACGACAACAAGATGAAAAAGCTTGGCGAACTACTTTGGCCGCATGTTCATGAAATTAGAAATTGCTATCCGCGCGTGAGAAAGAATTCTTGTGGCTACAGGCTGGACGCAGTTCTTGGAGATAACTTTAATCCACAGAAGGTCTTCGCCGCTTCAGAAGGCACACTTGGTGTAATGACTTCTGCAAAACTTCACATTCTAGATATCCCAGCATACAGGTCCTTGATGGTGCTGGGCTTTGAAGATCTGCTAAGTGCTGTTTCAGCAGTCCCTGCGATCTTGAAGTTTTCCCCCATCGCGCTTGAAATGTTAGATCATACCGTTGTAAGCTCTAATGATGGCAATACATCAGACACCGGATGCCTGCTAATTATTGAATTTGCAGGCAATCGCAGCGGTAGCAAAGTAGAAGGATGTATGAGAGTCTGCAAGCAAGAGCTTGCAGACAGATGCTCTGTAATTGAATACGCTTCAGATGAGCAGAGTATAAGTAAGATATGGAGGGCAAGAAAAAATGCACTCAACAGCATCATGAAGCTTACCCTCGGCAATCGAAAACCGCTAGGCCTAATAGAGGATACGGTGGTTCACCCGGATAATCTTGTAGAGCACGCTTGCAACCTTCTGAAGATATACCAAGAAAACAGGCTCGATTATGTAATCTATGGGCACGTAGGTGACGGCAACATGCACACAAGGCCATTAATAGATACGGCCTCAACAAAAGAAGTTGGATTGATACGCGATATTGCCAATAATGTATTTGCTCAGGTGATAAAGCGAGGAGGTACGATCACCGGCGAGCACGGCGATGGACTTGCTCGAACAGGCTATATCCAAATGATGTATGGCAAGAGGATCACTTCACTCTTCTCAACGGTTAAGAAGCTATTTGATCCTTCATTTACAATGAATCCATGCAAAAAAATTCCGTGCAATGATTTATGAAAGGCATAGCTTGAGCTGCCGTACTTGAATCAACCCTCAACTGACTTTGCAAGGCTCTGGAAGTACTCGGTCGGCTTTTACGGTGTGTGGATAGTGCACATAGGAAGGCAGATGAAGCTATTTGATCAGCTTGCCGCTCGCCCTTTGTCCATAGAAGAACTGATAATCAACACTAAATTGTATCCACCAGCAGTCAGAGCTTGGTGTTCTGCTGCGCGAGCATATCGACTTATCATCGCAAGGAACGGCAAGTTGCAATTGAAGAAGCAATTAAGGCGTATGCTTGTTGATAGGGCGTGTCCAGAATATCTCGGTGGACAATTCTCATACCTTGCACTGAGGAGTCTTGAGTATGGCTCGTTTGAGGAGCTGTTCAAATCTGGCAAGACTAGAAAAATGATGTCCACCTTGAGCGCAGTAGAGCAGGCGACTGACTGGGATCACTATGCTTTTCTCGCTGCGGCGCGACGTCATGAAAAATTACATCGACTGCTCTCTAAGGGATGTAGGCTGCTTGATGTCGCCTGCGGGACAGGCACCTTGCTTGCCAAGATCCATAGAGAATATCCCAACTCAAGTTTGGTCGGAGTAGACCCTTCGGGCAAAGCAATTGCAATCGCTCGCCAAATAGCTGGTGGCAAGCCTATTACCTTAATAAAGGTGCGGGGCGAATCCATGGAATTTGCAGATGAATTTGACATCGTATTTCTGGGCGAATCACTCTACACTATCAAGGACAAGGAAAGGGTTGTATCAAATTGCTGGCGCGCTCAAAAGATGGCACAATAGTAATAGTGGAGGGACTGCTGCCAGAATCGAAGTTTGATAGTGCAGAAAGCCAGCTCATAATGGGCATGCAGCTTGACTTTGCACTACAAGGTCAAAAGTTCATGAATAAAAAGGACGTCGTCGTATTGCTTAACAGTAGGTTCTCAAAGATGTACTTTGAAGAGCTTGGCGGTGACGTCTATCTTGTAACTGCAACGAAAAAATGATGATAATTATTATAGCAATTACCCCCTATTCTGCACCTATAAACCCTAGTAAGTCAAAGCCTTCTGAGGATTTTTCTTTGATCTCTGCTATTGATATGAGATGCCCGTCAGGGTCCCGAACTATTGCGTGCCTACCAAAAGGTTCCTCTTTTGGCCTTTTAAAAAACTTCACCCTCTTTTCTTTGAGCTTTTTTACCGTCGAGCCAAGGTCTGTGACTTCAAAGCCTACGAGTGTGCCTGAACCTGTCTTTAGTATGCCTTTCTTCTTCGGGGCAGGGTGCAGGGCTAGCACAGTATCATTATTGAAGAATTCTGTCCAATCCTTAGACCTAGTCTTGATCGGGAGCTCAATTATCTCACTATAAAACTTGATGGATTTTTCCATGTTTGAAACTAGCAGGATTACTGCTCCAACTTTTCTAAATGGCAAACATGCGCACCTATGTTACCACAGTTCCACATAGTAAATTATGAACCTATCGCCACGCTTGCCAACCATTTTAAATCCAGATGATGTACCATGTGGTAGAATTCTTAAAAAGTGGGCTTGTAATCAAAATCCTGGTTAGATTACGCAAGCATTGTATATCTGTCAACAGTCCTGAATACTGAATGTATATTTTTGACAGTATTTCTTTTAAGGGAGATAGATGATAAGTCTGTATGGTTACCCCTACTATCCCTTCAGATGAGACTAACACTGCTAATGCTAGCAGAGTTAGAGGGAACACTTCAACAACCGACACTACTGCGGGCATGACACCATCGGTCGACGCGCAACAGACAGCAGAAACAATTAAAGGTATTGCACGGAGAATAAGAGAAGAATCAATCAGGATGAGAGAGCTGGTAGTAGCTATACGCCAGAGCGGAGCAGTCGAGGAACTCGTTGATTCGTTTAGGGAGGCGTCACTTGCAACACGTGATACTGCAAAAGAAATTAATGACGCCGCTCGCGCTCTAAGGGACCGCGGTGCAATCAGAGAGACTGCTGTTGCAATAGACGCGACGGCTAAAGCAGCACAGGAAACGGCTGAAACCGTTAGAGGCGCTGCAAGAGAAGTCGGAGAAGCTGCACCTATTAGCTCGGAGGCAGTAAGAAAGACCGGCAGGAGGCTTCGAAGGTCGCCAAGGTCAACTAGCACTTCTGCTACTAGTGAAACTGCGACGTCCCTAGAAGAATGAACAACAGCAGGCTAATAGGATAAGAGACGCAATTGCTGTGCGGATACCCCTCAATGTATAAAAGGGTGTAGTGGAAGTGGAAATGGAAACGCCAAAAACAAAATTCACATCAAGGTGGATAATCTCCCTAGCTTTTCTGCTACCATCTATTCTTCTTACGTTGTCTCTATGGCGGCGGATAAGCAAATACAGGCGGTACAAGAAGCCACAGTATTACGATCACGACACTATACGAAAGCTGATATGAAATCAAGAATACTGCAAAGATCAGTTTCCTCTATCTAATTTTTTCGAGATTTATTCTTTCACGACAAACAAAACAGACAGTCACCTAACGTACTGTGTCAACCAAAAAATATTGCTTGGTATCAGAACCTTTGCCATCCCATCACTCACCTACCTATCTGTAATAGGAACAGCAAGAAGCAGTAGCAGCAGCACAAGCCCGCTTACTCTTTCACTTATTCGCCTCACTTTCCTCCTTCCCCTTCTATTTTCCATTTATGGATGAGGACAGTAGCAGTGCTGAAGAAGAAGCCGAGATACACAGCGATTTATTCGCGGCTGCCGATCACATGAATCCCTTCAGAGAGTAAAAGGGAGAGGGAGAATGGAGCAGGAGGAGGGAAGGAGGAAGCAAAAAGAGTTGCAGCGGTAAGGGGTGGATGACCCACTTGAAAATGATATTGACTATACCATGAAACAAGAAATAACAGCAGAGAGATGATGCAAGAGACAGGCGAGGACGTTTGGTAATGCTAATATGATCCTATCCTATAGAAACATACTGGAATTTAGGCTAAAGTGACAAAATTTCCTCACAAACCGAGAAATCGAGTAGTAATTTCCGCTTATAAAACGGTTTTCTATAAGACGCTGTGTATACACTGCATGGCACAGAATGCCTAGTGTATATATCAGCGTCTGCACCTGACGTCATGGAAACACAAAGTTTTCTCAAAATAAAGAATCCATGCAGTGATTGGATGAGAAGGAGGACCTAAAAACAAATGACAACAACATCTCATAAACTATTATCATCATCATCATTAACAGGAAAAGCATCAGTACTATCCCTGTCGCTGCTGATGGTTGCAAGCCTTTTGTTTGCAGCGCCGTCAGCAATGGCTCAACAGCAACAAACATTAGCACCAACAACAACAACACCGCCATTAACACCATAGGAGCAACAGGAGCAAGACAGACTCCAAAATACGATAGCTGCCACAACTCGAAACCTAGCGCAAGGACAGAAAGAGGTAGATGGAGTTGTCTTTACGCCGAGGTGGTCAAATCCTATCTGGGTGGAACCTGACTCATTATCTATACTCTTTGTATACTGCCTACCTGGAGAGTTTGCAGACTCTGGACAAGAGATCCTGGGTGGCTCTGAACTGGAAGTCTTAGAATCTTATTCACTAGCCGTAACTAATGACCTTACGGGATGGCTCATGGTAGTAGAAAATGAGGATGAGAATGTCAGGCTCCCAGCTGCAGTAGGTGTAATCTGTGCGTCAGACCTAAATGATGCTGAAACACGTGTTCTAAGTCCACAGGAAGAGACTGAGATAAACAACATAATCAGGCAGTTTATCACCATACGGAATACTGTGATAAACAACGTCACCCAAATCATTAACATCATAAACAATGTAACAACGAATGGCACTGGAGGACCAGTAACGCCGCCGCCACCAACCAATGACACAGGAGGTAATGACACAGGAGGAGTAATAGAACCAGAGCCTCTTACAGTTCAAGTCATTGAGGACACCACAAATGACAATACTGCACCAGCCACTTTTGAGTTTACTGCAGACGCAAATCGTGGTATAACGACTTATAGCTGGGACTTTGGTGACGGCCAACAACAGAGCACTGAAAATCCTACCGTTTTCCACACATATGAGAACCCTGGCTCATACACTGCTACCGTAACTGTCACAGACGCTACAGGTCAAACTGCATCTGACAGTACATCAGTCCATGTTGACCCAACACCAACAGCAGGTGAGCCAACAACAACTAATGAGACAGGAGGAGTAACAGAAGCAGACACAGAAGGAGAAGCTGAAGAACCACCAACTAACGACACAGGAGGACAGCAGTACTGATCGACCATAAGTGTGGGTCGATAGATCTTTTCTTTTCTTTTTTGTTCTTGCCAAAAATCGGTCTAACTTAGATTCTCTCAAATAAACCTCGATAGTTCCCTTTATCGACTTAACAGCACGCGCGGTATCACGCTTAAGAACGCGCCACACTAATAGCAAATCGGTACAAAGTGGTACAGTCGCAGCGCAAAGAAGGAAATGGCGAGTACTTCAAACCCTCAAGGCTGGCGGCAATACGCGAGATCAGAAGAAAAATCATAGAGGCTCCAGGCCAGTATTCCCATGCTCAGATACAAAGAGAGCTAGGCCTATCTAGACAAACCTACCTGCGCTATTTCGAACTGGCCTCTCAGGATAGGACAGAGGATCTGCATAAGTTAGCCATGAACCAAGGAGACATACTGCGACAGGCAGCTATCTTGCGCAAGAGGCTAGGTCAGACTTGGGCGGAAATAAGGGAGCTGTCTAATAACTCACAGTTCGATCCAAAGACTCGCGACTCGATGGTTAATGCCAAACTCGCCTCTGTAAAATTAGCGGTTATGCTCATGAAGCTGCATGACGAGGTGGCAGTCGCTTATTCTCCTTCTGGGATGGTGACGAGGTCTTATGTGTCAAGGGAGCAAGAAGAGGAAGAAGAGCACTCACAGGAGCAGTCGTTAACCTACTCAACGCCTGGCCTCGATCCTGGCCAGTTCTTCGATCAGGAATTAAGGGATGGATTCGCGATGAGATGGGTTAAGGGAGTCATGACGCGAATCGATATCAGCGATCTACAGCACTTATACTATGAGCGCGGCAAAGGGTACTGAGAGGGAGGAGCTTAAGCGTGTCCATTTCCTGATAGCTTTTTCTTGCGAGTTACCCCCTGTTCGATCTAATATAGTTTTGAAATTCTTTTAACTTCATTTCCTTTTTTCTCCAAAAATTGCAGAGATATATTGAGGTGAATGGGGGTGATTATTTATTATTACTCATGGCACTGTGACCGGCATACTCTAAGGCATAACAGAGCAAGCGCTTGACCATGCTAAACCTAGGAGAGTCTATTCCAGTTATCGGCGACTTTGTACCAGCCTATACCATTTCCACGTTTTTATGGCTATATAATGAATCAAAAAAGAAGCAAGAGCAGGCAATTATTCGGTAAGCAACGTCTACTTGTGCTTCCCAATTCACCTTCTTCAGAATTGAGAGGGAATATACACTACTATCTTTCTATCTGAAGTATATATCCTTCCAAAACTGAGGGAACCCTCAATTCTAAAGGTTTTATAGGTCCTAACCCTCATTGATCGTTCTTTGGCTACTATCAGAGGAACGTGTTAATGACTTGTAAGCTTGACATAATGCACCTTTTGGAGATAAAAGTCGTCGGCTTCGTTTTGGCTATAGCCTCTGATGCTACTCAATCAGTATAATAAAATATATGTTAGAACCATTGATACTATGCCGACCAATACAAAAGCGATGCCCGCATAGAGAAACACCTTCCTTTTCTGTCTGGGTTGCATGCTCATTTTATCGAATGACTAGAGGAGTAAATCAGTGTTGCGCACCTATCACTAAAGGATCAGCAGCTGGCAGATAAAGTAAGACTCTATTATGACGTGGGATATACCACTCCTGTCGGCTGAAGCACGCCGGATGAACAAGCCAATACCAGTCTAATGACTAAAGACAAGCATTGTTGCAGGAGCGGCAAATATAAGCCTGCATCACAAAACTAGCTGCTGAGTCATCATTGAAAGCAGACAGGCTCTTCTTCATATATACTGCAAAAGAAAAAGAATGGCAGCAGATGGAAAGGGAGGACTGGATGTACGTTTCTGCGATGACACGCTTTTTCAAGTGGTGGACACGACGCTATTTTGACATTTCCCTTCCAGTACAGGCAGACATTTTGCCAATTGTCCCTGGAAAGCTCTTTGACAGGATGTCTGTGGCGTACTTAATAAGGGATCACTCTGAAAGGGGACAGGACACTTTTCATTTTTACCTTGCATATTTTAAGCCTCTATTTACTGACTGCAACACCGAAGGTTACACCGCACCGGGTATTGGGATCGCGTGGTGGCAGAGGCCGGCAACAAGCATGTCAGAAATTCAGCGTTATCGGTTCTATGCAGACAATAACTGCCCACGAGTCTCGCATGTACTCGTACATGAACTTCTGAGGATTAAAGGCAAGACTAAAAAGGACTTTTTTGGCAATGTGCATGAGCTTTGGGACAAACACATTTACAATGACGAGCCGTTCCTATACTTTGACAGCCAGTTTAAACGCGTAAACAGCGAAGACTCGTACAGGTTCGTGACGATAAATCCTGATGAACTCTAGAGAAAAAAGACATAGATACAGAAAAGAAATATCAGGTTCTTTGAGCAAATAGAAGTGGCTAGATATGTCATTAGAAACTCTGGCAAGATCAGGAGCAATAGTGTCTTCTGCAGGTGTCGCGCTCATGGTCGTATTTGTCGTTGTCTTACTCGCATTTCCAGTGATAAAAAATTGCGCTGAAAGTGATAAATGCTCTTATCAGTCAACAGCGCCAGGAGAGCTCCAGTCAATAGTGCAGCCTAGTTTTCTTGCAATTTCTCTCATTACTATTTCGGCAGGGGTGCTGATTCTGAGATTTAGCAGGTGGTTAGAAAGCAAAAAATCAGAAAATGGTACCAAGCATCAAGACTAGTCAAAATCTTGTCATTCCACAAAGTCGCAATCTCAAAATATATATATTATAAATACTAGATATCCGCAATTTCTGTCATTGGCAAAAGTAACGTTTAGCCAGGCAGAAAGAGATTTTTTGAACAGGAATGAAGCCTGCAGGATAGCAACGTGTCATGACGGAATTCCTCACGTGGTACCAGTATCATACATCTTTGAGCATGGATCGTTCATTATAGCAACCGATTATGAAACTAGGAAATACCAAAACATCAAGGATAACAAGACGGCGGCTCTTGTAGTGGATATTTACAGCTCTGTTGGCAACAGCGCGGTGTGCGTGCAGGGCACAGCTGAAATCATAGAAAGGGGCCAAGAGTTCGCAAGGCTCTATAAGATATTTCATGATCGCTTTGAGTGGGTCAGGCATGACGCTTGGAAGGAAGGCGAAGCGCCCTTTGTCAAGGTCACACCGACAAATAAAGTAAGCTGGGGCCTAGAATGATGCTAATAATGAAAAAGCTGGAGGAGGGGGCTGGGAAGATATGCAAAGCCCTAGTGCCAATCAAGCACGAATACTATCTTGGCTCAGGAAAAGCAGTAGCAATATGTACATTGTCAAGCATTGACCTACTAGAGACGATATCTAAATCGTCTCTCATGAATAGAGTGCTCATAGCAGGCAGGCTTCTCTCTGAAAACAAGGGCATAGATGCAATGATGGCATTCACTATGAAACATCCCGAACTTAAGCACATCCTAGTCTGCGGTAAAGAAGTTAAGGGTCACAGAGCAGGACAGGCATTGCTGGCACTTGCCAGGAACGGCATGGACTTATCTGGTAGGATAATTGGAGCAGCTGGCCCTAATCCAATAGTCACCTTGCGTGCCCAGGATGTTCACATATTTAGGCGTCAGGTACAAATCATAGACCTGATAGGGACAGTTGACATGGGCAAGATTGCCCAGGTACTAGTAGCCTGATGCCTGCCTGTCGCGGTTGACCTTGTTCTTCTTCTTGTATTCATTGAGTACATCAGTGGGGCTCATCCCAAGCTCTATCGATGCCTGGACAACGAAATGCCAAATGTCAATAAGTTCTTCTTTTGCCGCCTCCCTATCAAAGGGTATCGGCTTTTTCCACCACTTCCAGTTTGTCAGCCTTTGGAGTTCTATAGCCTCATGGACTATTGCTGTCGAAAGGACAGATACCCTTCCATCTATAGGATTAGGGTATCGAGAAAGATCCATCATTGATGCAAGTTCTCTTTGAATTGAGAAAATAGTCTCAAGTGAGTCCATTGAATTTGTACTTGCGTTAGTTGGGTAAAAAGGCTTGGTCGCATAATCTTTGAACCTGGCTCGGTCGTTGTCAGTGTAAGTAACAAATCTGAAGTTCAGCCAAAAATGTTAAGAGGGTTTTTCTCCAAATATTGAAAAGAATCAAAAGTCGTGCTCAGACAAAATAGTAGGATACGAGGACAGCAGAATTAGGGAAGCTCGCAGTCAGTACCTTAGCTCAGTTTACAGTCTGTTTTGCATGAACCTAACTGCGCAGGCTAGTAGTAATATACTCCTAGTATCTATGCTCGAACCAAAAATGAACCGAACAAATACGGCTTAAGCAACGTATAGCTTTCCATCTTATATCATGCAACCTACAACTCGTAGCTCATTGGAGATGTCGTTCCCATGTTGCTGGGTATTTACAAAAATTTTTCTCATCGGACCTATAACTATCATAAGTACTTTGCTGAGATGGATGAACTAGATCTGATGAGTAAAAGAGCGATTTAGCTCCAGATTTTTTCCTTGAATGTCCACTTCTTATTCAGCAAGAAGTTTCCCACAGACGCTGCCGCAACTGCCAAGATCAGCGATGGGGGGTAATCCATGTTGTAGTTTTCGACTAGCGCATACACTAGAAGAAGCTGGATAACGGCGCCAAGTGAGCTAAAGCCAATAAACATTCCAAACTGTATTCCAGTCTCCTTTACGTTGAATTTCCTGTCTTCAAATGTCCATAGCTTGTTGAAGAAAAAGTTGGATGTCATCGAAATGAGTATACCAATGACTGTGGAGTATAGATACCATAGGTTCGGAGCTAGCGTGATAAAAAGTAGAGAAGCGATGTAGTTGACAAGCAGTCCAGAAGCACCAACAGTGTAGAACCTTCCTGCCTTTGAGAGAAAGCGAACAGATGTGCGCCTTTCCTTTTGCCTCATCGATTTGCCGTAGCGATACAGGCGCACAACAGCCTTAAGATAATCAAACATCACCCCAGCGTCAAGCTTGCTGGTTCCTACCCTTCTGTTAGTGAAAGTGTAAGGTATCTCTTTAACTCGGGCACCCTTTGTCTTGACCAAAATTTCAAGGAGCATTTTGTAGCCTATTGCGTCGAACTTGATGCCATCGATGATCTCTCGCCTGAATGCAAAGAACCCTGATACTGGATCCTTTACTTCTATGCCAAGTCCATATTGCGCTATCTTAGTCGCGCCCTTGCTCATAAGTCTACGCTTAAATGGCCAGCCGATTATGGATCCCCCCTTCGTGTATCGCGACGCAACCACAATATCGCAGTTTGAGTCTTCTAACCCTTCAATTATAGATGGAATTAACTGAGGAGGATGAGAAAAGTCGCCATCCATGACGACTAACAAATCGCCTGTGGCAGACTGTATTCCTGCAAATATCGCAGAGCTGAGACCAAACTTGCTCTCTCGCCGAATAATCTCCACATGTACTTTCTTGTTATCGGAAATGTTTTTTGCATGCAGGCTAGCAACCTCTGCGGTGCCGTCAGGGGAGTTGTCGTCGACCACTATTATTTCTGATGCAGCGTATGGAGAAAGCGTTTCAGCTATCGAGTCAAGTATTCTGACTATGTTTTGCGATTCGTTGTAAGTTGGAACAACTATTGACAGTTTTACCTTACTGGGCTTGATCATCTCCTCCTGCCTTGGCAGATCCACGAAGCTCACTTTGTGGGCAGGGATATAAAATATTTGGTTAACGATGCTATTTAAGCCAAACAGCTAGAATAAGGCTAAGGGTGGAAGATATACAAAAAATGGCCGACTGTTCGAATTGGATCTTGGTACTAGTTCCACTTCGCAAGCAAATTAGTTATGTGCTCTGTGCATGCACTCGAGTGGCACTGTTAATATCTGCATGTCTGCCAAGGCTCAATGGATGCTTATTCCGTTGCACTTAGATTGAGATCTCTATTTTTGGTCTGAAATTCCTAGTATGGTAATCGCAAAAGGCACTGGTCCTTTGCCTACTGGTTGCATGAGTACTGCTTGAAATGAGGATTTCGCACTATCAACTATCTCAAGCTTTATCCTCATATGAGAATAGATGGATACAGTGCTGCCCAAGTATTCGCGTTGCTGCCAGGGAACAATTGCCTGTGCAACGTTCCGGCCGGCCTGGTCTATCAGAGTTATTGGCGGCGCGGTTCTGACCATGTTGGTGACCACAATAGCACAGCGTGAATTTATCGCCAAGAATGCAAGCTCATGGAGATACTTCATCAGTGCCCGGTGGCGTTCAGATCCAGAATATTCTGTGGAGAAGAGCGATGTCAGGCTATCGATAACAACAAGAGTGGGTCGAATCTCTAAGATTTTCCTTGTTGCATTTATCTGATCAATTGTTGTAAACACTCTTATGTAAGTAATTTTTTCAAGCGCTAATTGAGAACCAGAGATCTCCATTATTCGTTCAGGTCGGAACGTTCCTGTGGTATCAATAAACAAAGTGTGGGCAGCGTCTTTTGCACAGTTTGCGCAAAGAGTAAAGCATAGCTGCGACTTGCCAGAACCGCTTTCCCCATATATATCAGTAATCATGCCTGTACGTATCCCTCCTCCAAGTAGAGCATCTATCGCCTTTGAGCCTGTCGAGATAGTCACCACCATTTGCATACAGCTAGTTGTTTTGTTGCATTACCTGCTTATGAATTTGTTTGTAAAGGAACCTTTTTATTCGAGGCACGATTTTTTCAATCGTAAAGTGATTAGCTAGATTGTCTTCTTCGCCGTCATCGCAACAGCAACCAAAACGCCCTCTTTCGACTCTGCAGCGAGCAATTAACAGAAAAGTTGCTGTTAGACTCAAAAGCGAGATGGAGTACAAGGGCAGGATGAACAATGTTGATTCTTATATGAACCTCATACTTACTGATGCCGAAGAGTTCAATGGCTCTGTTGTGCTTGCAAACTATGGCAAAGTTGTGATTAGGGGCAACAATGTCCTTTTCATCAAACTGGAAAAAGAATTTTAGCCATGATAATGTACTGCAGCAGCTGGTGGCAGTTGTCAAATGGGAAAAAGATGGCTATTCTCATCTGAAAGCGTAACTGAAGGCCACCCCGACAAGGTGTGTGACCAGATATCAGACGCAGTTCTTGACGAATTTTTGCGGCAAGACTCCGATTCACGGGTTGCGGTAGAGTCAATGATAACATCTGGAATCGTATTTGTCGCAGGCGAAGTGACATCAAAAGGCAAGGCAAATGTGCAGAAAATTGTCCGTGACACTATCCGATCAATAGGATATGACAAGCCAGAGTACGGTTTTGATCATGATTCATGTTCAATTCTTGCTTCGCTTCACGAGCAGAGCTCTGACATTTCAATGGGTGTGAGTGCAAGCGGAGACAAGGAGCAGGGGGCCGGCGACCAGGGACTGATGTTTGGATTTGCAACTAACGAAACACCAGAACTAATGCCTCTCCCGATCACGATCGCACATCAGCTGTCAATGACCCTTGCAAAGCTAAGAAAGAAAAAAGAGCTCAGCTGGATCCGGCCAGATGGGAAGTCCCAGGTATCTGTTGTCTATGAAGATGGAGTGCCAAAGCGCATCGCCTCTGTAGTTATTTCTACACAGCACTCACCGGACATCAGTATGAGCCAGCTGCGTGAAGAAGTTATTAACAAGGTTATAAAACCAGTCTGCGACAGCTGGATCGACAGCCAGACAAGGTTTCTTGTCAATCCAACCGGCAGGTTTGTGATAGGCGGACCGCCAGGCGACACAGGTCTTACCGGAAGAAAAATAATTGCTGACACATACGGCGGCATGGGGAGGCATGGAGGCGGCGCATTCTCTGGCAAGGACCCTTCAAAGGTAGACCGCTCAGCATGTTATATGGCAAGATATGTAGCTAAGAACATAGTGGCTGCAGGATTGGCAGAAAAGTGCGAAGTGCAAGTTGCGTACGCAATAGGAGTGGCAGAACCGATCTCTATCATGGTAGAAACTTTTGGAACAGGCAAGATGCCTGAGGAACAGATAGAGGCCATGGTCAGAAAGAACTTTGACATGAGGCCTGCAGGAATAATAAGAACACTCGATCTCAAGCGTCCTATATACCAACAAACCGCGGCATATGGTCACTTTGGAAGAAACAATCCCTCCTTTACTTGGGAGAAGACAAACAGACATCTCTTCTGAGCTGATACTAAATTTACATAAGCCGTAACACTCATGATGATATTTCTAAATGCTCATTCTAGTCCTCTACGTCATTAATAAGAGACCTCTATACTACTAATGATGGTTTTGCCTCCTCTTGTTTTAATTGTGAGCTAATATAGCGATAATCAGTAGTACATGAAAGCGAAGGTCTACCTTTGCACAGAGTCTGATAGCATTGACGTTATTTTAAGAACGCAAAAAATTAGTAGGCAGGCATTAGATACCATCTATGAGTTAGTTTGGGAATGTGAGTTCAAAAATATTCTAAATGCCGGCAGGATTTGGCTAAAATTCAAAGAGGAGGAAAGACCATTTGGGATTCCCACAAGACAAAAAAGAAGCCACAGAAAAATATCTCCTGGAGATATCATCCAAATAGCCAACGATTTTTATATGGTTAGTCAAGTCGGTGCAAGACAAATAGAACTAATTGGTTAAAGCGTTCAAAGAGCGGTGACATCAAATAAAAGAGAATTGAAATAGCGATGTTACTTACTTAGAGTTAGTTAGTGTAATTGCAATACCTCTATTGATTGCAGTGCCTCAATTCTAAATGCTTTAAGGGAGATAAGTTCATAAAAAAAGGGCAACTGCCATATACGATTGTACACAGTTATATGCTTATTTAAGTTCCATGGGATAAAATTGAAAAGACTAATTAGTAGTTGCGTGCCAGTACAAGGCAGGCAGGCAAAAATTTTATGAGCCAGAATAATAACATTGTATCACTAAAGGTTCTTGAAGCCTATACCCGAGATGTCGGCAGGGGCACAGCAAGAATTGACTATGATACTATGGGTTCTTTAGGAGTAAGCACAGGTGATATTATAGAAATAAAGGGCAAAAGAAGGACAGTTGTAAAATGCTTACCTCTTTACCCCTCTGATGAGGGAAAGGGAATTGTCAGACTAGATGGATTGGTAAGAAATAATGCCGGTATAGGCATAGGAGATGCGATAAATGCAAGGAAGGTCAAGGCTGTCCCTGCGGAGAAAGTGATAATCTCTCCACTTGAGGCGATACCACCAATTGATGAGCGCTATCTCGCAGATGCTCTAGAAAGCGTGCCCCTGATCAAGGGTGATAACGTGATGGTTCCGTACTTTGGTGGAAGGCTGACATTTCAGATAATAGGAATAACACCACCCACTGCTGTTGATACTGCAGCAATAGTTACCAACAAGACCACATTCACGATAACTGAAAAGGATGAAGCGTTACGAGGGATGCCTCAGGTATCTTACGAAGATATAGGCGGCCTAAGAGACGAAATGCAAAAGGTTAGAGAAATGATAGAGTTACCCTTAAGACATCCAGAAATATTTGAAAAACTTGGGATAGAAGCCCCGAAAGGTGTACTCCTTTTCGGTCCTCCTGGCACAGGCAAGACATTGTTAGCCAAGGCAGTCGCAAGTGAGAGCAACTCTCACTTTATCAGCATCTCAGGACCGGAAATCATGAGCAAATTCTATGGAGAATCAGAAGCGCGCTTGAGAGAGATATTCAAAGAGGCAAGAGAGAAAGCTCCAACCATCATTTTCATCGATGAGATCGACTCTATTGCTCCAAAAAGAGAAGAGGTAATGGGAGAAGTTGAGAGAAGAGTTGTTTCGCAAATGTTATCACTGATGGATGGACTTGAAGGCAGAGGCAAAGTCATTGTTATTGCAGCAACTAATAGGCAAAATGCACTTGATCCTGCCTTGAGAAGACCTGGGAGATTCGATAGAGAAATTGAGATTAAAGTAACAGACAAGAATGGACGTTTGGAGATTCTTCAGATTCATAGCCGTAACATGCCCCTTGATACAGATGTAGACCAGAAGAAAATAGCCGCGGTTACACATGGTTTTGTCGGTGCAGATTTGGAATACCTTTGTAAAGAAGCAGCCATGAAGTGTCTTCGGCGATTATTGCCAGACCTCAATCTAGAAGATGAGAAATTGCCCCCAGAAACGCTCGACAAGCTGATTATAACCCAAAATGATTTCAATCAGGCAATAAAGGACGTCATGCCTTCCGCCATGAGGGAGGTCTTTTTGGAATCTCCTGACGTAAAATGGGAAGATATCGGAGGGCTGGAAGGAGTAAAAAGAGAATTACAGGAAGCAGTCGAGTGGCCACTCAGATACCCTGAGCTATATGCGAAGATAGGTCACACAGTTCCAAAAGGTATCTTGCTGCATGGACCGTCAGGGACTGGCAAGACTATGCTGGCAAAGGCTGTGGCAACAGAATCTGAAGCTAATTTCATTTCGGTAAAGGGACCTGAACTTTTGAGCAAATGGGTTGGCGAATCTGAACGCGGGATTCGTGAGATCTTTCGGAGAGCAAGGCAGGCAGCCCCCTGTGTCGTCTTCTTTGATGAGATCGATTCAATTGCGATGGCAAGAGGAGGAGGGTTGGGAGGCGAAATGGGTGGTGGCAGTATAGGAACGAATGATAGGGTAATATCGCAGATACTGACTGAGCTAGATGGAATTAGCGAATTGCATGGAGTCGTTGTGCTTGCAGCTACCAACAGGCCAGATATGATTGATACCGCCTTACTGAGGCCTGGAAGGTTTGATAGAATAGTATTCGTACCAAACCCTGACAGAAGAACAAGGAAGAGAATACTTGAAATTTATGCTACAGATAAGCCGATAGGAGCAGATGTCGATATCGAGAAAATAGCAGATATAACAGATGGTTTTAGTGGAGCTGACGTCACTGCCATAGTAAATACTGCTGTGTCCCTTGTTCTACATGAATATCTGGCTAGATACCCGACACCAGAAGAAGCAGCAAAGCATGCCTCAGAAGCGCACGTGTTGATGCGTCACTTTGAAGAGGCTGTCAAGAAGATAAGGACTCAAAGAGAGAGGAAGCCTGAAGAAACGAGAGCACTATCATATTATCGATAGTAGTGAACGAAAAGAGAGGTCGCATCGCTGCTCTCGCCCCCACACTCTTCTTCAGATGCAGGGCTACATCATCATATTTTCTAGAGTTGTGAGCAATCCGTATGAAGTCTACCGGATCAAGAAGAAAAAATTCCTAGCTGTTCTGCTGCTCCCTGCAACTAAAATACCAATGCATATACGCATGTTGTTGATGTCATGAGATGGATTGCAAATGCAAGAAGAAAAAGCAAGTATGCATGATAGCCATTAGGCACTTTCAGCAGATTGTGTGGCTTTCAAGTCGTTTGTCGGTTATCTGTGTTAGTTATCAAAACATTTGCCGGTCTTACACAATCTTCACTGAATAGAAAAAAGTAAAGGCCGTAGTTAACTCCCACGGATCTGCCTCACGCTATGGATCCAATATTCTATTTGTTCATTCTGAGCACGTCTACTTGGCCACTGTGTAGCCAATCCTTCAGCTCATCATGCGTTGGCTTGGCGTCATGCTTGCCTGCCAAATGAAGATGCAGAAGAACATAGTTAATTTGGTTGAGTAGGGGTTTGTTTGACTCGTCGCCTTTGCGAGCTTTTTGCTTCAAGTCAGCTGGAACTGTATTCCACCATTCTTCAAACTTGCGTGTCATATATCTCATACAAGGATCGAGGGAGTACTTTAATCTTTCATCTTTGATATGCAATTTCCAGGCAGCCAAGTGTTGTTTCTGAAACGGAGCCCAGCAGAGATAGATGACATATGACCAGATAGTTATTTTAAGAGAAGAGGATCATAGTCTATTGCCGATAGTGAATTGAGTATAAGAGAAGATGAAGAACAACAACAACGACAACGACAACTCATTACAATTCAATACAAGAACAATTTGCCACTGGTCTGTGTAGGAATCATAGATGCAGGCAGCAATAAGAAAATTGTTGTCGATGCTCACCTCGATTTTGCTTCATCAAAGACAATTATCCCCACATATATTGCAAACGAGATGAACCTTTCATTTGCTGGAAGCGATGAGACAGCAACAGGAGCAGGAATAATCTATATTCCGTACTATGAGGTCTCAATTGAGATTTTTGGCAAAACATATGATAACATACACGTTGGATGCCTTGATTTACCTGAGCAGACACCCGCCAAGGCACTGGTCGGTCGCGATATACTTGACAATTACAGAATATGCCTTGATGGAATAAACAAGGAAATTAGAGTGTGGTAATTATCTTTCTTCTGATCCTCGGCTTTTCAAAGAGCCCAGACGTCAACAAGTTCTCTAGATTATTAGTGATGTTTAAGGCAGCTTCCTTTAATAGGTCTGCAGCAGAATTTGTACGCCATGTGGCAGAGAGGCACAAGCATATTGATATATTGATCAATAATGCAGGCTATCCTTTTTATCGCATGATATGGAACAAAAGGTTCCATGAAGTCGCTGAAGAAGATCTCGAAAGAGTTATTGAGGTAGATCTCAATGGAACCTTTAGGCTGTCACGGGCCGCGATTTCCCTCGTGATGAAAAATGGCAACAGCGCCCAAGGAGTCGGAGTCATAATCAATATTGCTTCAACGCCCGCAATTGCGGGCCACACAGCAGGTGCTCCTTATAGCACTGCGAGGTCTGGGGTAATTGCTATAACAAAGCAGATTGCGTTAGAGTATGGCGAGAAGAATATCAGAGCATATACCCTTGCGCTTGGCAACATTTCGACTGAGGCTACTTTTGCCTCCATGACCTTGACTGAAAGCAAAAAGGCGGCAATGGAGAAATCAATGAAGAGGTGGGGCGAGCCAAGAGAAGTTGCCACAATTGCTGCAGGTAACGCTAGCGAGGACGTTGCATTTGCGATCGGAAATACGATAGTTATAGATGGTGGAACGGGGATGCTATAATGTTTCTTGCTAAAGATAAAGACCAAGACTTAGAAAAGTTAGCAGAGCAGGAACAGAAGCTTCCCCCAGAAATAGAGGAAAAGAAACGCAAAGGGACTCTCCGAACAGGCTACACCACTGGTACCACTGCAACTGCCGCCACAAAAGGAGCGCTCTATGCTCTTATCAACGGCAAGCCAACCGAGCAGGTGACAGTGTCATTGCCAAAAGGCAGAATGGCTACACTCAAGATTGCGTGGACAAAGAGTGAAAATAACGGCAAGGTCACTTGCGCAGCAATAAAAGACGGTGGCGATGACCCTGACGCTACTCACGGTGCTGAGATATGCTCCACCGTGTCCTTCAGCAAAAATGCAAGTAATATCTACATCGATGGCGGTATGGGAGTAGGCAGAGTAACAAAGCCAGGCATAGGTCTTGAAATTGGCAAGGCTGCCATAAATCCCACGCCCATGAAGATGCTTGAGCAGGCAGTTCGCGAAGTTGCTAGCGAGGAGCTGGAAAAACAAGGCGTCAATGTGGTAATTTCTGTTCCAAATGGGGAAGAAATTGCCAAAAAGACAGATAATCCACGCCTTGGGATATTAGGCGGTATCTCGATACTTGGCACTACTGGCCTAGTCCTTCCATACTCTACTACATCATTTGCTGCTTCAATAAGGCAGGGGGTTGATGTCGCAGCTGCGATGGGTGCTGATACTGTAGTTCTTACTACAGGAGGAAGGAGTGAAGACTTTGCCAAGGTGCTGTTCAAGCTGCCAGACCACTGCTTTATTCAGATGGGTGACTTTGCAGGATATTCAATAAAACAATGTGCTAACAAAATGAGTATAAGACAGGTGATCATTGCCGGCTTTATTGGCAAACTGACTAAAATGGCGATGGGCATCAAACAGACTCATGTTGCCGGCTCCCATGTCGACATGGAGTTCATGGCTCGGCTTGCAGCTGAATGTGAAGCCCCACCAAATGTGGTCGAAGAGATCAGTCGTGCGAATACTGCAAGACACGTTTCAGAGATAATCGAGAAAAACAAGATTACCAGCTACTATGACCATGTTTGCAAAAAGGTATATGAGCAGATGTATGAGCATGCAAACGGCCAGCTCCGAATTGAAGTTATATTGTTTGAATTTGACGGCATAGTAATTGGCAGGCATTCAAAAAAATGACTATCATAATTATTCATTTTTTTCTGCTCTTGAACATTTGGTGGGCCCCCATTCTTTTTTCCTCATAGAACAATGATTTGCAGTAAGTGCAGCAAAAGAAACTGGCGGAGGTTTGCAAATTTCATATCTTGGGCCTGCCTTGAAAGGCTCTTAACAGTAGCCGCAATTGCCTCTGCCCATGCGACTATCTATAGTGGATGAGGGTAAGAATTGCTTCTTCCCTCTGTATACGAAACAACATTAAGATCATCCTTTTTACTCATTTTCAGTTATTTTTATTAGTCTAGTCAGTCGCTCGCCTGCGCAAATAGACCAGGCGGAAGTTGACTATCCATTACATCTGCACGTATCTTTTCTTTAGGTGGACATGCTTTTCTGCTTGAGTCCTAGCCCGGTAATGCGTCCTGAAGTATCTTATTTCTACATTCTCGCATGTGTGAATCTATGAAAGCGATGTTTCTAATTTGTCTACATCTCGTCCTCGAGTCGAAACGCAACCGGCGGTGTCTTTATTAACTTTGTCTCATAACTAACCTTGTAAACTCATGTTGCAACTTGTGTGATCGTCTTTTTCTTTGATGCAAATGATATCCCAAGAGCGATTAGGTAAATCAAGATCCCTAGGATCATTGCTAGAGATGAACCGTACATAATTCCAAGTGCTATGGCAAGCACAGCGCCCAATACGGAGAATGCGCCGTTAATCGCCCACATCCACGGTATGTAATCTGGTCTGTGCACCTTTAGCAATCGCATGCCTGTAGGAAGGGGCATTCCCATCAAAAATCCAATGGGTGCTAGGACAGCGATACTTACTGCAGCTTTTACCTCAATAGATTCTGCGATAGTGGAGTAGATTATTGGCGGGAGGAAAAGGATGTATAATATCCCAAGTGCAGCGATGCCCCCTATTACAAATATTAGATTTTTCATGTTGTTCTTCGCGATTCTTGAGCTAATCAGACTACCTGACCCGCTAGATATAAGCAGAGTAAACAACAATAGCGCAAAAGTCATTGTAGGATTGCCCATCAAAAGGATGAGCTTTTGCAGTAGCGCGAGCTCTATCAAGATAAAGCCCAGACCAAGGGCTGCAAAATATGGTATCACAGTCGCAATTCTAAGCTCACTTTTTTTTGAACCACCTTCTTCTTCTCCTCCTCCTTCTCTTCTTCTCCTCATCCATGCAAAAGGTACCAGCAAAAATATCGCTACAATCCCAATGCTGGCATAGAGTAGTATTTCTACTGCACTAGGAAGTGGCTTTTCAAACGATAAGAAATACGGGTTATCATCCGTTACCGGATATACCTTTGTTTCAAACATATCGTAAAACTGGTCGAGGTTGATTTCTCCCCTTAGAAGAGCAGAGTAAGGCTCTCGCATCATTTGTCCGGGGATCAGGATAGGCTTGTAGTCATATTGGGAAAAGGATTGTGAGAGGAATCTTATCTCTTCGTCAGTAAATGGAGATTTTGAAAAGATGACCATTGTCACACTTGGGTCTTGAGTATATGAATCAGATGTTACCATGATAAGGTGCCTGTGTAGTTGATCCTGGGGTATACCGTTTTGTTCAAGCAATTTAGTATAGGTACTGATAAATCTGGGGGCATCGATCAGCCACCTGACTGTAACAACCTTGCCTCTGTCAGTTAGATGGTCGTAATATTGCTGAAATCCCTCCAATGTATACAGGAAGTTTTCTGACACACTTAGGCCGCCTGATGAGACAGATGCCCAAGTATCGACAAACGGTACGTAAATAATATCATACTTTTCAGAAGAACTAGTTATGAAGCTTCGGCCCTCATCTACATATGATCTTACATGTTCATGAGAGTAGACGTTTCCAGCTCTGTCCCCGTAGCTTTTAACAGTGTCATAGATTATTGGGTTTATTTCCACGGATGTGACATCTTTGCTCCCACTTACCAAAGACGCAATCACGTCTCTCCCGCCACCAGATCCGATCACAAGAACTTTGGGATCTTGCATCATTTTGAAAGGTAAGTACTGCATCCAAGTAGAAAGCTCTTGTCTGCTTTCAGCGTTGCCGTCCCATGATATTATGTTGGTTCCGGCGCCGCCGTCGATAAAGACCTTTGCTACAAGCCCCTCGCCACCAGTACCTCCTTCAACTACGTCTATTCTTGAAAATGAATTCCATTCTGTCTTGACTATTTTTGATCCAGGATGCTCGCGTAGATAAATTGGTAGGTCTTTCTGCGCCGTCGGATCCGTTGGTATTGCAAAGATCTGCGTGACATGATTAAGGAAAACAAGTGATATAGCAAATGCTACAAAAATAAAGCTCACAATAGTTTTCTTGATATTCTTTGCGATCCTAGAAAATATGGTCGCACCTATGGCCGCTATTAAACCAACTATGAGAGTCGCGCCTTCACCACCTGTAAGCACCAAAAACAAGACTACCAGAAGTGCTCCCGCAGATGCACCGATTAAATCTGCAGCATATAGCCTTCCAGCCACAGAGGCAAACGCATTGAATGCAGCGGATATTATAATTCCGACTAAAAAAAATGGCACGGAGAAAAGAATCATAAACAATGGAAGGTAGATAACCTGTGAAGCTAGCGCGTGCATAACAAAAAGAGTTATCGGGATAAAGATGGTTATGCCCCATGCAGAAAATATAGTTAGGTTCTCTGCCCACTTACCCTTTAGGCTCTTTACGCGGTGCTGTACAACTAGACCTGAAGCTCCAAGGCCGACAAGGGCTACAGATACTGCTACGAACGCAAAATGGTACCATATAGCCGCGGAAAATATCCTTGTAATTGATACTTCAAGTACCAGACCCGATAGAGCTATAAGGAATATTCCAGAAAACAACAGCCTGCGGTTTACTAGAACCGGTATAGATTGCGAAGTTGCCATGCCTTTTGTTACTTAGCTCATGTTTTAACTGAGTTTTAAAAACCTTATGAATGCGAATTATTCACTCTGATTGCAACTTCGCTTCCCTCATAGTTCTCTATCATGCTAGTGTAAGGGTACAGGCCTAAATCAAAATTAGTTACCTTACCTTTGAATGTTGCAATTGTGCTTGTATTGGAATAGAGCTCATGAAGCATTTGGTTGTCTTCATTTCCAATGTCGAGTTTGAATCTTGGATCGTCTATTAAAAGAACTCTGCTTTTGTCAGTGTCGACAGGGAAATAAATCATGTCGCGATAATCTGACAATATATTGTTCTTTTCGAATACGTATTTGAATATCCAGGAATAAACTGGGTTTGAAATTACAGTTGGATTTCTGGTGCCCCCCTCTCCTCCCCTTCCTTCCAAGTAACTAGCAACATAAGCAGCGGATTCAAGCTGAGCCGATGTAACATCCGTAACAATGAGCAGTGTAGTACTAGTCACTCCAAAAATGATAATCGATGAAAGTATAGCAACTGTAAGTGTCTTTTGTGTAATTTTTTTGCTCCTTTCTATCATATCAAATAGAAGTTTCGCCGCTCCGATACAGAGCGCCGGCAATATTGGAATCCAATAAAAGAAGTTAGCGTATCCCATAACAGCAAGGAATGCTAGGAATGGAAAACTCCATAAAAGAATGAAATAATCTCTTCTTAGGAAAGAATAAGCGAGGCCACCAAGTCCTACTACAAAAATGAAGGGATCAGTAATAGCTAAAAGGAACACGATCCAAGGTAGGCCAGCATTATCTCTATTTATTTGCCATAGCACATCATTTGTCCAAAGGTTAAACGCACCGGCCATTATGCTCTGAGCAGGCCAAAGTACGGGGATCAATATCACAGGAACAAACCACATTCCAAGAGCTCTTAGGCTTCTCTTATTATTCCTATAAATGAGGAAAGCAACTACTGGGATCATGGTAAATGCGGGAACTTTTGTAAAAATGGCTACGCCGAGAAATATTCCTGACAGGACAATTAGAATAGTATTGTTATTATAGTTGTTATTTCTTTCTGATTTTGATTTTGTAGTATAAACCGCCAGCAATATTGAAAGGAGAAGGAATGGCAAGAGAATAGAATCTAGCAATATCATTCTAGTAAACCATGTTACTGGCATTACTGCAAATAGAATTGAGGCAAGTAGCGCAACATTTCTGTTATACAGACGTTCTGAGATTTTGTAGATAAGAAAAGTATCAATTACTGCCAATATTCCCATTAAGGCTCTGGGAATTTGATATAGTGATTCTATTGAAGGCAGATCTGGAGAAGAATTTAATGATTCCGGATACCCAATAATCGTTAGCATACTGCCCAGAAAGATTTGTCCAAAAAATGGGTGATCATAATAATATGCCTCTTGGGGCCCAAGACCTTCCATGATATGCATGGCTCTTCGCATGTATACTCCTTCGTCATAGAAAAGGTTAGGAAAGCCGGCAGGGTTCCATAGGTGCGTATAGGCAGATAGTGCTAAGGGTATTAAGACAAGTGACATTGACACGGAGTATACCTGCCTAGAGAGAAGACCCAAACTCCTATCTCATGAACGGGACATGATTATTATCGTTTGCTGGCATGCAAAAGATTATTTCCCCTTTTAATTTCTGCTAACATTGCCTTATGGTTACAAAAATGGCTATTGTTGCCATCACGAAACACGGTATTGAAATAGGCCGGAGGATAAAACAAAGGATGCCTGAAGTGGAGATATTTGTGCCAGCAAAGCATAATGATGGTGGCAATGACATTTTCTGGTTTTCAGAGCAAAGCACGCAGCTTGTCGCCAAACTTTTCAAGAGTTACGATGCGTTGATCTGCATATTTTCACTTGGCGCAGTCATCAGAATGGTGGCGCCGCATCTCATTGATAAAAAAAACGATCCTGCTGTGCTAGTCATTGATGACAGGGCAAAGAATGTCATAAGCGCACTCTCAGGACATCTTGGGGGAGCAAATGCACTTTCAAGGTTAGTAGCCTCATTTCTTGGTGCGCAACCAGTAATTACAACTGCTGCAGACGTCAATGAGACCATCCCAGTTGACCTTGTGGGGAGGGAGTTTAATTGGACAATTCAGAATATTGAGAATGTGACCAAGGTAAGTGCATTCATGGTCAATGAAGAAAAAATTGCGATATTTCAAGACGCAGGTGAAAGGAACTGGTGGCATGCGCCACTTCCAGCAAATGTCACCGTCGTAGACAGCATTGATAAAATAAGATCGCAGGAATTCAAGGCGGGGCTTATTATTTCTGACAGACTAGTGTTAGACCAAAGTATCACAAGCAAGTCGGTTATTTATCGGCCCAAGTCGCTAGTGGTTGGAATAGGCTTGCACTGGGACACAAGCAAAGAAACAATAGAGTCTGGCACCGATACAGTTTTCAAAGAAAATGGACTCTCCTTTCAAAGCATCAGGAATATTGCATCAATTAATCGCAAAGCAAAGGTAAAGGGACTTGAAGAATTCTCTCTACAATACGGTATACCCGTCGAACTCTATGAGAAAGATACACTTGCGTCAGTAGATGTGCCGAACCCATCAGCTACTGTACAAAAGTTCGAAGGAACGTCTAGTGTATCTGAAGCCTCATCACTTCTCAGCTCGAAGGGCGAGCTTGTAGTTTCAAAGCAAAAGCTTCCGCCTAGCCTCACGCTTGCAGTATCACGGATCTCTCCTCAATGACAAAATTTGCAAATTTTGTACGTAATTCTGGTCTTTTGTGTATAAATATGGTATTTGTCTAATAGTGGTAAAGTAATTTTAAATATTAGTTCTTTGTATTATAATTCTGATAGTCAATGTCTGAACCAATAATACAACGATGGGAGCGTGTTATACACAAAAATGTACGTTCCAAGGACCGAATTGATATTGGAAATGTCATTTCTGAATCAGGCGAGACATTTACTGTAATGCAAGGTGCCAGCAGGGAATACAATATTCCAAAGTCTGCAGTAGAAGGCTTTGATGGCTCAGAACTTTACATTTCGATACCATTCTCTGAAGTTCTAAAGTACAAAGTCGCGTAACCCTTACTATCACCTAACCTTTTTTTGAATCTGGCAAGCAAAGCTACTATAAGCGACGTTGATTGAAAATGCAAATAACAAAAAGGTAGTAATAATAATAATATTGGTTACCGCCTGTTCCCGGGTGACTGTAATAATCTAGAACTATCAAAAAATTGCCAGCTCGGTGAAGGTATCAAAAGACATAGGTGCACGCACGCATGTACTCACGGTACCAAGCCCGCATACTGAAAGATATTTTAGCCCGCCAATTTATCTGTTCAAACATACACAATTGAAAAAGGCACTTTTGATAGTAGACAGAGGAAGTAGGGAGCCCGACGTAAGGCAGGAGCTCGAACAGATCTGCTCGTTAGCAAAGATACGGGCAGGGTACGACTATGTAGATTATTCTTTTCTTGAGGTATTGCCACCATTCATTGCCGAAGGAATCGATCAGTGCATGGCAGTCGGAGCCAGCTTTATCACTGTGATGCCATATTTTCTCTACCCTGGAATGAAACTGAAAGACACTGTCAAGCAAAGCGCCAAGATAGGCAGAGACAAGAACCTCAAGCTTGTGATAACGAAGCCGCTCTCTTATCATCCAATAATGGCGCAACTGATAATTGATAGAATAAATGAGCTGAAAAAGAGCAAGGGCATTGTCCAGTTGGACAAGGAATGTGACGTGGTATTGATAGGTCATGGAAGCAGCGACAAGAATGCCCATGACGCATTTGTTTATGTTGCGAACGCGATCACGCCATACTATCGCAATGTGGAATTTTGCTTTCTTGAGCTCGACCGCCCAAATATTGAAGAGGGTATATGGCGAGCGGTTGCAGGGAATCCACACATAATACTGATTGTGCCATACTTTTTGCACAAGGGGGCGCACATCAAAAGGGATGTGATTAAGGACTTAGACGCGGCTCTTGACAAATACGACTTCAAGAACGTCTTCATGGCACAGCACCTAGGAGTTGACGAAAAACTGGTCGATATAGTTATAGAAAGAGCAAGTGATGTTGAGAAGAGGCTTGATATTTAAGGACAACGACCACTTGCAAGGCAATCAATACAGCGGAACCGCTGCCGGCAGGGCTATGTCAGAAAAGGCTTTTGACATTGAGAAAAGAAGTCTTGAGATCATAGAATCAGAGGTAAGAAATCACCACTACAACGAAAACGAATGGGTCATTGTAAGACGTGTCATACACGCAACGGCAGACTTTGACTTTGCATGCAAAGGAAAAATTCTCTTTCATAGAAAGGCCATCGAGTCTGCTTTCAATGCCCTCAGACAGAAGTGCACAATTGTTACAGATGTTGATATGGTGCTTGCAGCAATAAGCAAGAAATCAATCACCGACCTGGGCCTCAAGACAGTGTGTTATATTTCTGACACTATGGTGGCAGAGGAGGCACGCAGGTTGAGCAAGACAAGGTCGGAGATTGCCATGCGGCGCGCTGCTAAGGACATGGACGGGGGTATTATTGCAATAGGAAACGCCCCTACGGCGCTGTACGAGGTGGTCAACATGGTAAGAGAAGGCATTACAAAACCTGCTCTTGTGGTTGGGATACCCGTAGGCTTTGTATCTGCGGCTGAATCAAAAGAAGAACTTGCGAAAATGAATGACCTCCCCTTTATAACAAACGTCGGAAGGAAAGGCGGCAGCTCTGCAGTGTCCTCAATAATAAATGCGATAATGCTTCTCTACCAGAGCAAGAAGTCATCTGCGTGAAAATCTGACACAAGACATAACCATCCGCTCAGGCAATTTCCGGTTTGCAAAATGCAAGTGCATGTAGGCCGCCAGAGTGTTATCGTTTACTATAAAGCCATCCTGATTGCCTGTAACACCCTTGCCTTTTCTCATCGAGTACGCAAATCGCGAATCCTTCGCTATGTTTTCTATTGAAGAATAATGGAATTCATGCCCTCGAAGATGTGTGTTGCCAAATATTGAGTCGTTGCACTCTGCGTCAGTATAGTTCAGGGTCAGCCTGCCTGTCATCAGAGTATCTGCTTCTACGATCCCAGCCATCTTCCTTGACTTTTTCTCGCCCTTGTATCCACTTATCGACCTGGTTAAATACATCAACCCTCCACACTCGCCATAGACCGGCATACCTTCGTCGACTGCCCTCCTGATTGACCTCACCATCGATTTGTTTTTCTCAAGCCTGTCCGCAAGCACCTCGGGAAACCCTCCTCCAAGCATCATTCCGTGCACCCCATCTGGCAGCTTTTGCTCTTTTACCGGGCTAAAAAAAACAAGCTGCGCCCCGCTCCTTTTCAAGGCAATAAGGTTGTCCGTGTAGTAAAAGTTGAACGATTCGTCTAGGGCTAGAGCAATCCTTGCTCTAGCCGGCCGCTTTGGGTAATCGTGATCACGAGCATCAGGAAGTGAAGTTATGCTACACAGGCTCAATACTCTATTGAGATCAATGCATTCTGCAATATGTCTTGCTGTCCGAGCTATTACCTGACTTTTAACTCCTTTCAGTTCTAACGCAGGCACTAGCCCAAGGTGTCTCTCTTCCATTTTGATGTAGCTATTGCGGGGGAGTATTCCTACAACGGGAATCTTGACTATCCCTGCAAGAGCTTCCGTAATGTAGCTGGCATGCCTCTGTCCTGCAACATTGTTTAGGATGACAGCTGCTATCCTGAGTTTTCTGTCAAAGTGCAAAAAACCAAGTATAATGGCAGCTATAGATCGTGCGCCTTTGCTTGCATCAACTACTAACACTATAGGTGCATCTAGAATTTTGGCCACATGGGCTGTGCTGGCAAAGTCACTCTTACCAGACATTCCGTCAAATAATCCCATTACACCTTCGACTACCCCGATATCTGCATCTTCACATGCTGAGGCAAAGCAGTCAAGAACTCCCTGCCTGCCCATCATCCAGACGTCAAGGTTGCGCGAGTTCCTGTTTGTTACCATAGTGTGATACGAAGGGTCTATAAAGTCTGGACCGACCTTGAACGGTTGGACTCGCAAGCCCCTTTTTCTGAGGCCGTGCATGATACCGACTGCAACCGTAGTCTTTCCCACTCCGCTTGTAACCCCTGCGATGACCATGCGGGACACTTGCATTGAGTGTTGGTTAAATTGATTTTAATTTTAATTTTTGTTATTGAGATAGCTGGAGTTGCGCTGTTATTACTCGTTGTCATTTGGCCAATAACGCGATTAAGAGAGATGTTGGAGGAGTGCACATCAATTAATCTTGTGGAATGGAGTAGTAAAGATACGTATCTGGAAAAGGACTGAAGCTTGCCATAGGTCCCTACTGCAAGCCGTATTTTGCAAATCTGCAACACCAGCAAGAGCAAAGCAATTGATGGATCTAAAAATAATAAACAGATTAAAAGTTCAGCTAGTAATCCTTACACAAGACACTGCGAAGCGTGTCTGATGAAAAATGCTAGATTGATTTTTATCTTCACACACTTTATCATCTCCTGACAGATGCTACAAAGGGGCCTTGTAATTGTCTACACGGGAAAGGGGAAGGGTAAGACTACCGCAGCGCTTGGCATTGTATTGCGTGCCGTAGGCCATGGGTATAAGGTCGGCATGATCCAATTCATCAAGGGTGAGTGGTACTATGGTGAGCTTACAAGCTCAAAAAGGCTTGAACCCGAGTTTGAGATGATAGCAGCCGGCAGAGGATTCGTTGGCATAATTGACGACGACCATCCAATAGAAGTCCACCAGAGAGCGGCGAAGGAGGCAATTGCCCTTGCAAAGGAAAAAATCGCTTCCGGCATATACGATATCATGGTACTGGATGAAGTAAATTACGCCGCAAAACTGAACCTGATATCGGAGCAGGACATTTTAGATATCATTGCTGCAAGGCCGGAAAAGACTAGCCTCGTTTTAACTGGCAATCATGTTCCTGAATCTGTCATCGCTGCAGCGGATTTGGTTACAGAAATGAGAGAGATCAAACACCCTTATCAAAAGGGGATAAAGGCAAGGAAAGGGATTGACTTTTAGCGCTTCATATTATCTTTTTTATCATAAACTAACAAATGAGAACATGACAGATCATGAGTCACTAAAGGTACAAAACTAAAATCTTACATACGTGGCGGTCAAATTACTTATGCTTTGAAGGAGATTCGAGGCGGCTTTTTGGCTCTGCTGATTCAAACTATTATCTTGTCGTGAAGATACAATTTTCTTGATATTATCATATATATATACTGCGAAGCATATGATCAACGCACAAATTACAAAGAGATACTAAAATCAGGTCATTATTAGCAAATCCATAGGCCCACAAAAATCTGGTTATCCTCATATTTTGTTTCTAAAATTGAAAGGTAAACATTATGATGTGTATAAAACGGGTACAAAGAATTGCCCTTTGACGGAATTGTACGAGCAAAAGTGTCTTGTGTGTGAAAACTTAAAACATAATCTTAAAGTATACCCTCTGCTTCGTGTGTATCGTAACTATAAGATGACTGCCACGGATGAGATTCAGAGGCTTCCTGAGGAAGGAGAGATCATAATTGCCACTGTCAGGCAGATGATAGGTCATGGGATATATGTTACACTAGACGAATACAATAACATCACCGGCTTTCTCCATATATCTGAGATTGCAACTGGCTGGATTAGAAATATTGAGCGCTATGTCCGGCCAAAGCAAAAAGCGGTTCTAAAAGTAATCAGGGTTAACAAGGTAAGGGGCGAAGTAGATACTTCGCTGAAACAGGTCTCAGGCGAGGAACGTAAATCCAAGCTTATAGAGGTAAAAAAGAGCGATAAGGCGGCTACATTCTTGGATTTTATTAAGTCAAAACTCAAACTGAAAGACCAACAGGTTCAAGAAATAGAGGACAGAGTGCTCCAGAAATACGATTACGTCTATGATGCTTTTGAAGCTGTATCAAGGAAGGGGCTAGACACCATCCAGAATATTGATCTCTCACCTGAGATAAAGAATGCAATAGAAGAAGCAAGTAAGAGGATCCCCATTCCTCTTGTAGAAATAAGCGGGATAATCGAGATAACATCAAAAAAGGCAGATGGCATTGAAATCATCAAGAACATGCTTGCGAACGCTGAGGGCAATAAGGGCAGTGCAAGTAGTGCCATAACGTACATCGGTGCTCCTCGCTACAGGATCGTGGTGACCGCTGAGAACTTCAAAGTAGCCGAAAAATTCATGAATAATACAATTGAAAAAACTCGAGCTAGCATCGAAAAGCAGCACGGTACATTTAATTTTGTGCGTCAAGACTCGAAAAAGTCTCACACTCTTCAGCAGGCATAGAATACGAGATGAAGCATCTTGTACGAAAGTGTCCTTCCTGTAATACATATACTCTCAAGCGTCAGTGTCCAAAATGCAATTCTACGACGATAAATCCGCACCCGCCGAAGTACTCTCCTGATGATAAGTACATCCGCTACAGGATAGCGGACAGGTATGCGCATAATCCTGAAGAATTATAAGTAAACCACATACAATTCAGTCCAGATGAACTTTGCAATAGCGGGTGCCGGAGTAGCCGGGAGTTATCTTGGCAACATGCTCCAAAAGCGAGGTCACGATGTCGATATCTTTGAGGCGTCCAAAAAAGAAAACCATTGGCCCGTCTGCGCTTGGGGCGCATCTAGGCACATGCTTGAGAAGTTCTCAAACCAAGCGGGGCTCGACTTTAGCAATTACATTTTTCACGTAGGACAACTGCTCAAGATAGAGCTGCCAAACAACAATGAAGAATCTCTCAAGCTCAAAGGCCTCGTGACATATAACAAGTACGGCTGGGAGACCGACCTGCTGAAAAATGTTAAGGTGACATACGGCGCAAAAGTTACTCGAGAAGCGTTTGCCTTTGACAAATACGATTACACGATTGATTGCACGGGACTACATCGCTCGCTTCTGCCTAAGTCGAGCCAAGACTTCTTGATACCTGCATACGAATACCTTCTTGAAAATGTAATGGGAGAGGACAATTTTTATGTCATTGGTTACAAAGGTGCAAAAGGATATTTCTGGTATTTTCCCTTAGGCAATGGCCGCGGCTACATGGGGGCTGGAGATATTGAGAAAAAATATTATGGCATTGAGGCTTTCTTCAAGCAGCACCCTGAAGCCAAGGTTGTTAAGAAGATAGGTAGGCCGATTAGGCTCGCACCGCCAAAACGCATGGAGCCATTCTATGGTGGAAACATTGTAGGCGTAGGTGAGTCGATTGGCTGTGTATTTCCAATGCTAGGTGAAGGTATAATTCCATCACTTATCTGCTGCGATATATTTTTAGATGTCCTCGACAGAAGCAAGGGCAAATTTGATTTCAAGCATTATAGAAAGAGGGTACTCGACACGTTCGATTACTACGACGACGTCTACAAGATCGTAAGACTTAAGATGGATGGCAAGCTAAAGACTGTTCGGCACATTAATCTAATGATGAGCATGTACCGGAATATGAAGAAACAGGAAAAGCGTTTTGGGTTTGAGATCAGCCTCGAAAAGATGACCCGCCTTGTAAACGCTTTATAGCAGCATGGATCAGATAAGACTGCTTGCACGATTCGATCCACAGGAGTTTATCACCATGGATGCTTTAAACATGCTCTGACTTTCTGCCTCAATCAGCGGCAAAACTTCACTTGCGCAGAGCTTGCCAAATTTGCAAAACGCCTCTGTAGTCGTAGCAGAACCTGTTGTATGAGCTTCCCTATATCTTATAGGGTGTTGCTTTCTAAGCATTTATTTTATGGCACAAGACGATAACAGAGAAAAGTCTTGTTGCCGCCTTAGATTTCGATTGTGGATACGTTTTCCTTTTTCAAATTTACGTTTCTTACAAGCGAAAAGCAAACGGCAGTAATAGTCTTTGTGATTTGCATAGCATTGAGGGCCATACCAGAGCTTGCAGCCTACCCTCATCCAATAGGATATGATGTTATAAACTACTACATCCCAAAAGTTGTAAATTTTCAGGAAGAGTGGAGTGCGATATCTAAGCAATTCCCGTTATATGTCACCTTGCTTTACTCTTTAAGCGCCGCAATTGGACTCCCACCTCAATCGGCAGTTACATCCCTGGCGGTGGCAATGGCTGGCATTTTCGGGGTGTCGTTATTTTACCTTGGAAGGACTCTGCTTAACCTCCGAATAATCCAAGGTGTATTTCTAACTATTTTTACCTTTTTTCAGATGGCAGTCCTCCGAACTTTTTGGGATCTCCACAGAGATGTTTTTGCACTTGCTGCCATGCTGTTTGTCTTTTCTCTCCTTGGCAGAAAGAATACAGGCTGGAAACTGCTTTCAATAACGCTGGCATTGACTGCAGTCACTGTCGCAGCAGACAGGATGATAGGAGGACTATTCTGTGTGTCGCTCGTGGCCTATGTGATCATAGCCAGACGTAAAGATGTAGCTTTGACCGCCATTTTCGCCATAAGCCTGTTCTCTATCTTAATGGTCGCAAGTTATTATGGAAATTACCATAATACTGACATAATCACAGTCGGGACATCGGAGATTAACACACCTAAATCTTACAGTCAAGGAAATCTTCTTATCTTTTTTCTTATAGTAAGCTGCTTAGTCGCTGCCCCGGCAACAATTGGCTTTTTACACATGCAAAACGGTCTGCTAAAAATTCCACTGCTTGTTTCTATTGCAGGAGCATTCTCGTGGCTAGTATTTCCAGAAAATAACTTGCTTGCTGCGGATAGATGGATAATCATAACAGGTATTCTCCTCTCCGTCTTTGCCGGCTATGGCATCTTGTATCTTGTCAACAAGCTCAAGTCCAATCTTTCTGCGATAGTTGCCTGTTCGATACTTGCAGCATTTGCTGTCATAGGCCTGGGGTATGCATTAATGCCTTACGACAGTCCATTTATCCTATATGGGGCTGTACAAAATTATATCAGAAACTTTGCCCCTGTGACAATGCAGTTTAATTCACTCGACGTACAAGATAACAACAACCTAATATTGGCAATTACCGAGATAAACAAAAATACTGAGCATAAGGCCATTATTGTAGGTGAACCACATTGGCGAGGGTTCATGGAATTGTATCTAAAAGATGACAGGATATATCACTTTTCAAGTGACCCGTTGGCTCTTGCTATGGCTCTGGAGGAACAAGGCTACCAAGTCTACTTGATCAAGGTTGAAGGAAACCTGCAGACAAGTTTTAGCATAGAAGACATCCAAAGAAGATAAGATCTCGAAGCTATTGTGCACAAGCGCTATTCCCTCTCACTAATAGGAGAGATAATGCCTCTGAATTTTCGCATAACACTAAAAACTCTTAGATCATGGCAGCTTTACTTGAATTATAATCCTCGGGAATCGAACAAACGAGGCGCAAAATACGCTCAAAAAAATGACTGAAAAGCTTCCTCAGGATGCTCTTTTCATCATGTCAACTAAGTACTAGGTCGGCTACCCTCGATTTCATGGAAAAATAGGAGGCAGCAATTTTTAAGGACCAACCTCTTATTACTATAGATATCAAGCGTATCTTTTTTCGAGGCCCACAAAGTGCTCCAGATCCATAAACCGGTTAAAGTCCTTGAAGGTAACCATAATGTTGCGAGCGTCTTTAGTTGTGCCGGTATTTCTTAACTCTGTGAGCACCTGTCTCATCGCAAATGTGGCGCTGTAGATTGCTGACAGTGGAAAAACTGCGATCTGGTAGCCAAGTTTTAAAAGCTCGCTTGCAGATAGGTTTGGAGTTACTCCATCTTCTATCATATTTGCAACGAGGGGTGCGTCTATTTCGTTGGCCACCTTTTTCAACTCTTCAACTGAGCGTGGTGCTTCAACAAATATGACGTCAGCGCCAGCCTTTCTGTAGGCTTTGCCGCGCTCAATTGCTTCGTCAAGTCCTATTGGCGCTCGGGCGTCAGTCCTTGCCACAATGATAAAGTCCTTGCTCTGTCGCGCTTCTAGGGCTGCTTTGAGCTTAGGTATGTATTCATCTTTTGATATGACATCTTTGCCCACCATGTGGCCGCATCTCTTTGGCCAGACCTGATCTTCAAGAAAGATGCCTGCAGCGCCTATGCTTTCGAGGTCTCTAACAAGCCGCCAAACGTTGAGAGGATTGCCATACCCTGTGTCAGCATCAACGAGAACCGGGACCCTTACTGCTCGAATTATCCTCATGGCGTTATCAACTGTTTCGCCCGAATTTAGCAATCCAAAGTCCGGCATTCCCAGCAGAGCTGCAGAGGAGCCATACCCTGTCTGAAACATCGCCTCAAAGCCCACATGCTCTGCTATTTTGGCGCTCAGGGCATCAAAAACTCCAGGCAGCACAATTATCTTATTCCTGTCTTCAAGCTGGTCCCTTAGAGAGACTCGTAGTTTATTATACATCAGTGAGAAATGGGAGGAATAGAATATTATATTAGCTTTCCACCGGCCACCCGCCCGGCGTTATCAATTCCACAAGATTACCGGCCGGATCCCGGAAGTAAAGCGACTTCGTCTTGTTATTCCAGTTGACTTCTTTTTCTATTGCAATACCATTCCTTGCCAAGAGTACCTTGCACGGTCGATATTCTTGCTCTTCGATTTCCATAGCAAAGTGGATGCTTGATGGCGGAGTCATTGCGCCATGCGTAGGTAGCTTCTCGTTATTGATGCTAGTCCGTAGGGGGTCAAATATCAACAGCATGCTCTTACCAGCCTTTAAGAAAATCAGCTTATCTCTTTCTTCTTGAATAACAGACAAACCAAGAATTCCTACGTAAAACTTTTTCATGCTTTCAAGATCAGAAGAATAGATGCACGTCTCAACGACCTTGTTTATTTTCATTATCACTGTTGCTGCTGCATCTCTGGCTCAATAGGCACCACCTCATAATTGCCGTTTTGATACTTTACAACGAATAACCGGCACGCTCTGCATTCGTATTGCTTGACAGGTGGGTCATGTAGTACAGAGCCGTTAAGCCATACCATGATTGCGCCGCAATTTGGACAGTTCATCATAGAGATATGCGTTAGATAAATGGTTTAGAGTTAATATGTCTTATTGCTAGTGCACTATTCCCGCCTGGAAAGGCTATTTCATATATATCAATATCTGTATCTCAAAAATGCAGCCGTAACCTCGAATTTGTTGCTGTTGTGTCCTCATGGTCTCCAGTCCTTGAAAAGCGGCTGCCTCAGGATAAAATGAAGAGATATGACAACGGTAAAAAATTTCTACTCTTGCATATACGATGGGGGACATATTTCTTTTGTTTGGCAGATCGGTTGCCTATAGAACTTCGATAGTAAGGATCTTTGAATCTATTCTGTGCCTTAATATGAGGAAAAGTCTCCGACCCAGAACAGTTTTTTTAAGAAAGTCCTCCCATTATGAAATTGTGCATGCAATATATCAAGAACTATCACCAAACCGTACAGTTCCTTGCTGAGCACTAACTTTATAATTTTGCTATGGATCTACTCCACATAAACATATTTTTTGTCCTCACCTCTGAGCGGATGCTGGGTATTTTCCATTTGTTCCTTATGATCATTCTTCTTCTTTATCGCAGCACGCTAATTATATGTGTGTGTGATGCTAAATATTGGCTTATCTTCCCATCCAGCAATACGGACAAGGGAGGGTGGGTGGGGGAGAAGTATTTCCTCATCTAATCCACACAATATCGGTATCTTCTTCAACCCGCCCTCTTTCGCATTTGAAAACATGGAACAAAATATGCTATGGGAAGCTGTGGATTTTTTAGTCCGTCCAGAGTGAATAAAGCAGGATTGATATCGGTTATTGAAGGTGTAGAGCTTGTCCGTCTGGCCAGAATCGCGGTCGAAAAATACTTGCAAGAATCAGTCATAATCAAATCAGAAAAGGACATGCTAGAAAAGGCAGGGATTTTTGTGACGCTTAACTATGTAACCGTAACCAAAAAGGAATACTTGCGCGGCTGCATCGGCTTTCCGCTTCCAGAGAGACCACTATACCAGGGGGTGATAGAGGCCGCAATTGCGGCAGCAACAGAAGATCCTCGCTTTCCTCCTCTTGACAGACAGGAGCTTGACAATATCATTTTCGAGGTAAGCATACTTACTCCTCCCCAAGAGATCAGAGCCAGCCCCGCGGACTATCAAAAAGAGATCCAGATAGGAAGAGACGGCCTAATACTGCATTGGCGTTTTGGCTCAGGGCTACTCCTGCCACAGGTTCCAATAGAACTAAAGTGGGATGTTGAGGAATATCTCGCAAATATATGCTACAAAGCAGGTGCGCCGCCTAATGTATGGCATGACCCTACCTCAAAACTATACAAGTTTCAAGCAGCAGTATTCAAAGAAGTCGAACCAAAGGGTAAGATCACAAGGCTTGGACTATGACAATAATATATAATCAACCGCGATATTTCAGCCCGTTGTCACCATCATCATCATCAGCAGCAGCATACTTAGCACCGTATGGTGTAGGCCTTGGCCATGCAAGCCGATTGCTTATGGTGGCGGATCACCTCAAGCAAGGGGGAATAAATGTTCAATTCTCATCATATGGGGAGGCAGTAAACTACGTTTCGCTCAGGGGCTATAGGTGCGCTACTGTTTCCCCAGTCGAGTTTGCTTGGAGCATGGAAGGAGGCTTCTCTGTCAAGGACAGCATAGCCAATATCCCTGTCTGGTTTGCTAACTTTTCAAGGCAGGTTAACCAAGAAATACGGAACATACTGGAGTGCAATCCAGATATCGTGCTCTCCGACAGCAGGCTGTCACCGCTAGTGGCAGCAAGGTTTCTCAAAGTTCCTTCACTTGTGATCCTAAACCAGATTAAGCTATTGCTCTCGCCTCGTCTCCACGATCTTGCAGCACCGCGCATTTTTGAAAATGTAGTAGGTGAATTCATGGGGTCAATGTGGGCAATGGCTGAAAGAGTCTTGGTGCCGGATCTTCCGCCCCCTTATACGCTTTCTGCCCACAACATATGGGACATAGGCTCAGCGTCACGAAAAATAGAATACATCGGATTCGCTTCGCCAAGACCTCAGATAAACGAAGAGCAAGTGATCAGAGTATCCAATAGGCTAGGCTTTGACAGGATTCGGCCACTCGTCTTTGTACACGTAAGCGGCCCAACTCAGACACGCCCAGCGCTCCTGCAGGTTGCAGTTGAAACAGCCAAAAGACTGGATCCCAAAATCCAGTTTGTCATCTCAGCAGGAAACCCAAGGGGCAAAAGGGATCCAAGAAGGATTGGAAGATCAAGCTGGTATTATGAATGGTGTCCTGTGCGGGACGAGATATTTGCCGCGAGCGACCTTCTCGTGTTAAGAGGAGGCCACGTTGCGCTGTCACAGGCGATCCAGTTTGGCAAGCCTGTCGTCACTGTGCCTATAGAAAATCATGGCGAGCAGTTGGGCAATTGCGCCAAGATCGCGGAGCTTGGAGCAGGAGTAACGCTGCATCCAAAGCGGTTAAGACCGGAGCAGCTTGCCAACGCGATAGAAAAAGTACTCGTAGACTCGAACTACAATAAGAAAACAGCTGAACTTCAGAGGGTGGCTGAAAAGCTAAATGGAATCGATAATGTCGTGAAAATAGTTAGGTCCTACATTTAACTCCAACCTCTTTATATGCTTAATTGCTGACCTCGCTTCAGAGTCAACAGCATTGCTGTACTTTTGAAGCCTGTCTTTGCCAATGTTGTTGGCAACTGAAACGTTCAGATCAATTCCAGCCTCTTCTGCATACCTCCCAAGCTCACTTGATAGAAATAGCAGCGGGACAAAAGGTATCTTTCCAGCAAAGAGAGTTTCTTGAATGATAGATTCTATGAACCAAATTGGATGAACAGCAGCGGTCAGGGGAAAAATGATCCTGTTGTTCTGACATTGTATTAGAACCTTCGAGATGATCTTTTCCTTCAGCAATACTGGTACCATGCCCTTTGCAGGTATATTGATTGGCACTGCCAAGATTGTTTGTTTTTTTCTATCTGTTCTTGTGGCAAAGAGCTGCACAAGCTTAGCGTTAATCTCAAGCTCGCTTTCGTCTGCATATGGCAACACAATACTAGTACACTCAAAGCCTGCCTTAGCGGCCATCAGGCAAGAGAGAAATGAAAGAGAGTCATGGATACTGCTCAAAACTCTACCGCGTGAACCGGCGATAAGCCCACCGGGAGCAGTCATTACTTGGATGCATAGGTAGGCAGACTCCTTACCTATGACGGTCAGAACGAGGCGGCTGGCATCCTTCTCGGTTTTTGCAGGCAGGGCATTTATCGATGATAGCCTCGCTGCTAGTGTGCCAGAGGAAGCAAACTCAACATCTCTACTAACATAGTCACATTTGGCAGCCGGTTGTATGATGACTTTCACATAAAACCTATCGCCAGGAATTATGACCTTACTGCCAACTTCAACTATTGCATTTGTAAGTTCGGAAAAGTTGCTTGATACTTTGTTAGCTATTGCAACACTCTCAACTCCAGACATGCTTACAAGCTGGGAGGCAAGCTCAACAACGTCGCTTGACTCGCATATTATACAGTTATGTTCAACATTGACATTTATCCTTCCCCTTGCAACTCTTCGGATTGTCTGAGCAAGTGCCCGATCATTGGTAAAAGCTGATGGGAATGCAATAACCACGCTCAATTGTACATAAGAACAAGAAGCGGATAATTATATACTCTAACAAAGAAAATAAGATAAGGGGGACGTTGCCCCAGCCAACTCCTACTACCAGTGATGCTTTTCGTCTGGAATTAAGCCTATCTGCTCGCGCTCAAAGTACCTTTCCAGCTCCTGTGCCCACTTTTCTTTCGCTGCGCCACCGCCAAGTCCCTTTCTCCTTAGCCAGAAGGCGATGACCCCTAAGAGGAACACTGCGAACAGCATGGTTCCGAATATGTATACCATGACATCATAGAACAGGGGGTCGTATGCCGGACCTATCTGCGCAAATAGTTGTTGATACCACATTATCTCTATGCAAAAAAATCCGAATATATATATTTGTCGGTGTAACGCAAGAGAATCAAAGATTTAAAAAATTTATTGCCACCAGTTCAGGAGGCAGTAAAAATTAAACCCCCTTCTTCGTTTGGCTGGGACCAACCTTGGGCCTCTATTACCATTTTGCGGGACCAAACATTTAAAATAAAACAAAAAGAGAGGAAGCTTAAGTCTTTACTGGCCTTGCGCCTCTGCCCTTGAAGAAGAACATTGCAGCTACTCCCCCAAAGATGGCAGCCAGAACTCCAATAAACACTGTCATTTGGCCTGATTCAGTTGACAGCATCGGTGTCCCAGAACCAGTAGATGGGTTATCCTGTGCCGCTGTAAGTCTCTTTTTAGCCAGGATAGTTACGTCACTGCAGTTCTCGCGGGGTATTCCAAGCTGTTCGCATTCCGTTAGCTGTTCTGGTGATGCGGTTCCTGTGCTACCGCCCGTACCTCCGTATTGTGCGTATGCGACGCTCGTTGTAGAAGTAAATACTGCCAATGCAGCTAGAACCGCTAAGATCGGCTTGTTCATATTACATAACCTCTTCGAATTCTAGTATTTAACTTTTTATGTTGGGCTTAAAGCCATATACTCCCTTTACCTTACCTCCTATCGCCTTTCGGAGCTTGGCACTGTCTATCTTAATAGTTGTAAGAAATATTGAGACTGACATATACGACTTTTGTGTTGAATTTTCTGGTGTGGTGAATATATAGACAAAAGTTGTATCCAATCCGGGTATCGCGTCGGCTTACCCTGATTGTCGTGTATGCTTGCCAATCACTTGATGGTTCTTTGGAAATTCTGCATCAATTGGCATATGACTAATGAGTGTGGTGAAACGTAATAATAACTCTTACAGCTATTGTGCAACTAAAAGCAATCATCGGATATGATTATTCAGCTAGCGAGAACAGAAAATAAGATATGCATTGAATGCGTTAAGGCTTTCCTGCTAGAATCGCATCAACCGATGACAATTTTGAAAGCTCCACTGCAAACCTAAAGCATGATCATCTCACACAGTCAGAAGAGTTGGCGCAATAGTCCAGAGGTGGTCACAAGCTCTATGCAGATGAAGAGGACATACCGATAGAGGGAATAGAAATACTTTCAGTAGTTATGGAAGACTTCATAGATGCGTTTCATAATGGCAAGGAAGAAAAGGCACACTTTACAGCAACTAAGAGTAAGGATGGATGGCTATTCAGAAGATATTCGCAAGTTTCTTATTTAACACGAGCTTGGAAGGCGATTAGCAATAATGCTGAGGCGACAGATTCAAGTCCTAAAATCTTCTAGTCAGACACCTATGTAATGGAAGAAAGGACTGGAGGCAACAGAAACGAGAGCTATGATATCCCAAACGAACTGAAACAATGAGTAATGGAAACACACGATATGGCTTATAGTCTATGATGGCCTAATAGCTATAGGATGTAGCTGGAGCAGGTGAGTACCAAATGACTGAGGCAAGTGTACGTAATGATACCAATCGTAGAAGCAAAGTCGCCGTTGTTACTGGCTCAAGCAAGGGCATAGGCAGAGCTATCGTGTTAGCTTTTGCAAAGTCCCATACATACGCTGGCATAGTTGTAAATGCTCGTAAAAGAGACGAGGCTGAAAGAGTAGCTAAAGAGGTGCATGATATAGGAAGAAACTGCGATTCAATAACAGTCATAGCCGATGTCTCGCAAGAAGCT
>DASUUX010000163.1:0-4374 GCA_036373855.1 Nitrososphaera sp. | reverse complement strand
CTCCTTTTTGGATATGCTCTACAGTGGTATGCCGTTGCAAATCACCAAGGTTTTCAAACTCCTTTCCGCAAACGGAGCATTTCAGCTTTGAACGATTACCTGATGAATCTGTATTGGTGGACGTCATCTTTCTTTAGATTTCTTCGACGATATCTCTAATAAGAATTTGAGCAGAGTAATCCATAAAGGCTACATGGACGATATTACCATGTTTAGTGTGACATTTGAAGAGATACCTAGAACTTGGAAACCGATTATCTCTAAGTCAAAAGCTTTCCTTGAGAAAACACAAGCGCATGCCTTGCAAGGTGTCAATCCAGGGGGTTATTATCAAGCCGTATGGGGTAGAGATGCTTCATATATCCTAAGAGACTGGTTTCTATCTGGCAATGTAGATGGCACGCTAATGCATCTTACTCAAATATGGTCTCATCAGATAATACCAGGCAGAGAGAAGATACTCTATGGCAGAGGCTCGCCTGAAATGAATTTTACGGCCGAAGTGGCAGACAGCGAAAAGGAAAAGGAATTTGAAGGTGCACTTCCCACTACAATATACCAAGTTGGTTTCTCTGAAACATATGGCAAAAATCCGGACATTGATTCTACCGCTCTTATGATTTCGACGACTTCTTGGATCTTGGGCAATTGGTCACTAAGACATGGAGACATGTATGCATCCAAGGATTCACGGGAAAAAGTCGTAGCTTCTACAGATTCCGCAGACTATGTTTCCGGTCTACTTGCAAAAATTGGGGCGACAGATCCCCTAAAGGTTACAAATTATACAGTTCCTCGTATGATTAAAGCCGTTGACTATCTTTCCAAGCGGGACATCGACGGCGATGGCTTGCTAGAGCAAAAGCATAACGAAGACTGGATGGATACAGCAGTAAGAGCAGGCAAGATCGTATACAGCCAAGCATGCTGGATAATCGCTCTAAATGATCTTTCCATTCTGCTATCAAACCTAGGCCAAGATGCTGAAGCAAATAGAATGAGGCAGCTAAGAGACAAGGCGATGGACTCCGTGGAGCAGAAAATGTGGTCACAGAAGGATGGTTGCTACGTGAATAAGCAAGAAACGCTTAAGGGCGACTATCGTGAAACGCTCACTGAAGATACATCGTTCTATTTGGCAGCGATGACTGCCGACACAGAGCAAAACAACTTAAGGATGGTGCAAAAAGAAGCTCTTGCCAACCAAGAGCCACCCAAACCACTTGACTCAAGACTTGCTCACAGAGGATCAAGCACTCTTGAAGCCATAAAGAGCAGAATGTGGATGGGAAAATGGCCTCTGGTCACAGAAGGCATTTTGGAGGAAACGGGCCCTTGGACACTCAAGCCGTTTGAATACCACAATCAGACCTGCTGGCCTTGGATTGCAGCAGTAGAAATGCTAGCAAGAGCAAGATTTGATAGAATTGAGGATTGCGATACCATGCTCTCTGCATTTACGTCGCAAGCAGGGGACCCTCAACCGCGTGCATTCTATGAATGGATAGATCCTAACACTGAGCAGGGACATGGTGCATTTCCATTTAGGACAGGGATATCTACAATGAGAATAATGGTTACTGGATTCCTTTTCAAAGTTATGAGGGAATATTCTCCATCTTCATCATCACTACAACAGTTTCTCGATGACACTAGTCGAAAAAGCATGCCTCAGAGGGAAACAGTGCAGCCTGAGTGAATTGCCGGGGCAATATTTTATTTTTGCACTTCTGTTGTTAGTTTTTTAGTTCATGCAACTCTTGCCCTAGGATCAAGCAAATTAAACTCCTGAATGAAATTGTCAACCTTCTCTTTGGGTATCTGTCCATTATTCTGGTAACGAGTTTCGAATGAGATATGATTCAGCCCTAGGTTAGAATACTCTAGATTTAGGACCAAGGTATGTTGGAGTAAGAGCGAAAATGGGATATAGTAGCGCATAGCGTTATTAGTAGTTAATTACTACCTGGGCGAGCATTAGTCGCAAAACAGGAACAATGTCGACGGACATTAGTTTCAGTATGTCACACTAAAATCGGTCATGTCATATTTTCGTATTCTCGCATCTATGCATTGTAGTGCACACGTATACATATCTCAGATTGACAAGTTAAAGGACTCGATGCTTACTTAGCGAGAGCAAACGTCCTAGGGTCCAGTAGATTAAATTCCTCAAGAAAGGCATCCAATCTTTCTTCTGATACATGACTCCAATCTATCTCGCCTTTTCTCACTTTGTCCAGAGTATTAATCGCTTTTTTAAATCGTTCTATACTCATTACCAATCCATAGTAGTCTCTTACTCTTTCTAGCGTGGTCTCATAATGCCCTTTATATCCTGATGCTGTGGCATCGGATATCAACGCTACATCATATCCGATGTTAAATCCATCTCTTAATGATGTCTCTACACAAATTGAAGTATCGATCCCAGTAAAAACTAACAAATTAATGCCTTCGCTCTGAAGCCAGACTCGTAGTTCTGTATCCTGGAAAGCAGAATCTCTTCGTTTGATAACTACTGGATCATTCTCTTTAGGCTTTAGCTCGTCAATCGTAACCCCATCCCAAGTGCCTCTGATACAGATCGGAAACTTCAGTCGCTCTTGTCTTGATTTTGGTAGAAAGTTATGGATTTTTGTCAATACGTCAATTCCGCTAGCCTCCTTAACTGCTTCGGTGTAAAAGACAGGAATCTCCATACTCCTGCAGAATTCGATGAGATCCTTCAGCTTTGGTATTATCTCCCTGTAATTGGAGGTATTCATCCCTAATTTATCATATGAACCACCTTTGCTAACAAAACCATTCTGCATATCTACAACGATCAAAGCAGGTACAACTTTACGCCCTGATGGAAAAACAGCCTGAAACATTTTTCTCTGATGTTTAAGATAGAGTGGGTATGTATATAAGAGTACCCTCCTCCCCCGTGCATGTCAAAATAGTTTGCAGTAGCTTGATCTTGATTGGCACAATGAAAAAAGGTTAAATAAACTGTTGAAGTTGCAAGCGATGATCTTAGAGTAGTATTATTTATTATAATGAACTAGTAGAAGAGTAATTAGAGGAGCTTCAGGAACAAGATTTCCATAATCTTGAATTCCCAGCGACTCCAGTTTATCGTTCTAGATTGTGAATTTCTAAAGTGTTAATCTAGACTTGAAAACCTGTCGTTAAAAGATGCATCTTTCTATCGGATAATGAGAACAACTATACTTCAAGGGGCAAAAAGATATCATGAATATTCAATCCGATAAATTTCGATAGTTCGTGCATAAATTACAATTATTAAGAATTGTGTTCACTATTAACCTCGAATACATTATGAATTAATAATTCCTAAAGAATAAGAGAACATATATTTAACGAACGATGATCATCCTGTTTTAGGCTCGCAAATGAACTTGCATCTTGCTATCCATTTGAAAGGATTTGTAAATTCTTCACTTACTAGTGATATGATGATAATAGTAGTAATTATAACAACACTCTATGCTGCGACCCTCTTCTTCCTTGCCCCAACTTTTGTAGCAAAGGCGTATGCTCAGGAGGATAGTAATAGTAGTAATAACACGCTCCTCATCTTAGAGGACATGCGTTCAATAATGCGTGATCAACAACGTGATATAGCTTCTATTAGAAATACCTCTTCTGTAGAGGCTGAGGCTTTGACTGAGATGGCAATGTCCTCAAGCAGGTTAGCAATACAAGGTGCCTATACTGCATTAAGTGTTTTTTTCCTGGGCATTGGTTTGGTGATATTTGGGCTAAGATTGACGACTAGGAGTTCTCCACAGATTGGTAGATATTTCACTATAATGGTATGGGCGTTGACTGTCCCCGTAATTATCTTAATTGGTTTATTCCAGTACGGAGCAATAACAGGTAGTAATGTGTTGGCCTCTATCAGAGGTGAGGAGCCTTATTTTGTTCTCACTTTTCTAATGTATATTCCGGCAGCAATACTTGTCTTTGTCCTGTTGGCACAACACAGGATTATGCACGCTCAAGCACCACAAGTTCCAGGCCAAGGTAAAAAGGATCCGCATCAAGAACTTGAGAGATTAGGTAGTCTCAAGCAACAAGGCTTAATAACAGAAGAAGAGTTTCAGAAGCTCAAAACACGATTACTCTCGGGCGTTTAAGAATGTGATATTTTGCTGCCGTTTAAATGAACATATGAGACCAACTTGAATAGTAATAACACTACTATAATATTCCCTCAAAGTGTACTCAGACAAAGGTTATCAGAATGTCAAAATTTTGACACCCTTTAACCGTCCCCAACATTACAGGCTCTACAAAATCGAGATTGTTCCTCTTAGTGGTTCTCAGATATACAGGAAATTTGTAATAGCTCAGGATCATCTG
>DASUUX010000162.1:0-6138 GCA_036373855.1 Nitrososphaera sp. | reverse complement strand
ATAACTCGATGGCAACAATAAATAGCAACACACCTCCGGCAATCATGAAACTGTAGAGGGTGATTCCAAAGACAGTAAAGATCAGAGTTCCTGCAATGGCGAATGCAAAAAGCAAAGCGGCCGACGTAATTATAACAGTCTTCGAGAGCTGAGTTCTCTTGGTACTTTCCATTTTCTGCGTTAGTGCAATATACATTGGCACTATTCCGACTGGGTTCAAGATTACTAACAATGCAATGGTGGAGCTAAGTATTTGTTGAACAAAATCATCTGGAATGGAAAGTAAGTCTGTCATTCTTAATGTATCAGGTGCAGAAGGCTATCTATTAGCCTCTTGCATATAGTTTTAGGCTTCTGTAGACTTTAAATGTCATTGCTTGTATATCATTTTTATCCTCTTCTATTCCGAATCGAACACCGTCGTCTTTTAACTTGAGTGAATACAAAATGCATCGTATTTTTCTACGCATCTTTGATTCTGGATCATTGTGCTTATGGCTGTGGTCTCCCGTCTCATTCACAAGTGTATTTAGTGACTAGTATCACGGCTAATTTCAATTCATTGACAGCCTGACAACTTTAGTTAGTTCCAATTTTCTTTCCCAAGCAGCTAGCTCAAACTAGTATTTCTATAAAGTTTTTTGAAGGTGCAGTGCTAAAGCCATCCTGATAGTTTGTTTTTGTTGCCACTTGTGACGATGATAATTGTAATACGAGCGGAGGTGCTGGCTATGAAGACTTGGACTAGGAGATTGTGATATTTGTTAATAGTTCTGTTCCTAGAAGTTATTTCACTTTATAGCAGGGTTGCCTTTCATGTTTCGTTTTACCTGTCTATCATTCATATTCCATAGGCCAACCACATCTTCTTATTCACTGATATTATCGGTGTTCTCCTTTTAGTCCTCTTGCCAGACGAGCAAACAAATTCAACATCTGTCTATCTACCGTTAATTGATGACAGTAAAAGCTAATCAATCAGCGCCAATAAAGTTTGGATTAGTAATGACTGCCTATTGTTAGTTGAATCCCATAAATCGTTAGAAGAAAAATTCCATATATCGATAGTAGGACAGCGCTATGCCATGCTCTTACCTTAGCTCGCCTCAAAATCATGAACATAGCTGAGTGGGTTACAATTGCAAACACTATCAATGTTGATAGGACACCAAAATGTACAGGAATGTGAGAAAGCAAAAGCACTATTCCAAGTATCAAACCGATGTTAGTAAGAGAAGATCCTATGATATCGCCCAAGGCCAGATTGAAGTGTCTGCGCCTCACAGCAGCCAAGTCAACAGAGAGTTCAGGAAGCGACGTACCGAGAGATATTATCGTTGCTCCAAGCACGGATTCTCTTATACCCGTGTGGTCTGCAATGGATGAAGCACTATCAACTACCATTTTTGCACTTGCAATGACAAGTGAGATTCCAATGGCAAACAAGACGAATTGCTTTATTGCAGAGGAGCCGGCAGTCAATTGCGGCTCGCCTTTCATAAAGGCATGTTGTTGCAGGTTTGATTTTAAGGTGCGGTAAATGAATATCCCAAATATTGCAAGCAGAATGATACCTATGAGTTTACTCCCTTCCTCCACTATGAGCAGGAAAAATGGTATAGCTGCCGCGATAACAAGGAGAGGCGACAAGCTCTGAACAGTTTTCTTTTCTATCTGCTTTATTGGCGATAATAGCATAAAGAGCGCCGCAATCAAACCTATGTTAGTTATGTTGGAACCAAAGATGTCACCTAATGTAATGCCAACGTTATCTGACTCGACTGAGAATATCGCAACAGTGATCTCCGGCATTGATGTTGACAGTGCAACTATGAAAAATCCAGCTGCAAGCTCACTTATTCCAACTATCCTTGAAAATTTGGTTATCGACTCAACTGCAAATGTTGCACTCTTGACCAAGATGGCAAGGAATGCCGACAGAAGTAAGATGTCTAATACAACAGATTCGGTCATAGTATCGAATCATCATCAATCTATTTCATAATGTTCATCTTTAATGGTTCCAAACAGTTCCCATCAATAATCATCATCAATAACTGATAAACATTCAAAAGCTAATGAATGAGCATTACAGGACACTTTGCTCTCTCAGACACTCTCCTAGCTACACTTCCTATGGCCCGGACCTTGGAAATCCCAGTGAGTCCAGTTGTTCCCATAACAATCAGGTTCGCTCTTTCTTCTTCAGCAAATTCAATTATTTTGTCTCCGGGATGACCTATGACCACTCTCAATTCAGCTTCGCTCCCTGCACTTTCGATTTCTTTTTTCTTGGATTCGAGCATCTTTATGCCTTCTGTCTTCAGCTCCTGATAAATCTCTTTTAGATATTCATGAGTGCTCGCTATGTCACCAGTTATCTTTGACCGTATGGGACGATCAAACATTTTTTGTGGAAGAAGAATCTCTGGAATTACATATAAAATAGTTAGATTGGACTTAAACACCTTAGCAATCTTTGTCGCATAAGATAATGCCCTATCTGACGCAGCAGAGCCATCATGAGGAACAACTATTAGCGAAAACAATTCACTATTACTTTCATACTTACTAGACATGATGATATGAAAGAATAAAAATCACGATATTTATCTGATTTGAACGCTGTGAATTGCACCGCATGACGTGGATGCATGTGTGTGATTTGCACACCTTTTAACAATAATTATTATTACTATTATTATTTTCTAGACTTATCATTATAGCTGTTAACTGGTCGATCTTGTTTAGCATATACTACGGTGGTTATGTTACTGCTGTGACTTTTTATCAATATGATTGTTATTGCTGCTCCTACTGTTGATTGCAGAAATGAATTTTACTCCTTCTGAATATACAAAACCTGTTGCGGCGAGTCCCAGTATCAATAGCCATTCTGAGAATTGCAGAGGAGTTAAATCGAACACGTATTGTAATGGAGGATAGTTCATTATCACAAGTATTACTGCAGATTCTCCTACCAAAGAAAACACTAACAGCCTGTTTCTAAGAAGTCCCAGCTTTACTATATTATGCCTAAACGATCTCAAGGAAAGGGCAAGAAATAGCTCAAAAAATACTATGAGGCCAAACATCATTGTTCTTGCTTTGTTGATTATTATCTCTCCTCCAGCATCAATATCATCATTTTCTGTTATACCGACAGATTCATTGACTCTATCCCACCACCATCCCCCTTCGTCAGGCTGAGAAAGAACCAGCCAGAAAAGTGTAAGGGACACTATTGAAAGTAAAATTGGTATCCCAATTATCCATCTTTTTATACCGGAGAACATTCCTTCCTTTGGATTGCGAGGCTTCCTCTTCATTACGTCTGGCTCATCAGGCTCTAGACCCAACGCTATTGCCGGTGACCCATCTGTGGCGAGGTTGATGTAGAGAATGTGCTTTGCAAGCAATGGAAAAGGCCATCCCATGATGACAGAAAATGTCAAAATCGCAATCTCGCTTATGTTTGCAGAAAGTAGATAGGTCAGATACTTTTTGACATTGTCAAATATTCTTCTTCCCTCCTTTACTGCAGAGACTATACTTGCAAAGTTATCGTCTGCAAGAATCATTGAAGCAGATTCTTTAGCTACCTGTGTTCCAGTTAAGCCCATTGCTATTCCAACATCTGCTGCTTTTAGAGCAGGTGCATCGTTTATGCCGTCACCTGTCATTGCTACGATATGACCCGTGCTTCTCAGCGCCTGTATGATTCGGAGCTTGTGCTCGGGAGAAACACGTGAATACACCTTTACGCTATTTACTCTTGCTGCAAGCTCTCTGTCACTTATTTTTTCAAGTTCACTTCCAGTTATTACGGCTTGGTTTTCATCATCACGACTACTGCTATTATTATCCTCTCTACCTACTGTTTTATGTGTCGGTGTAGGAACAAGTATACCTACTTCCTTTGCAACCGCAGTAGCTGTCAATTTATGGTCTCCTGTTATCATGATAACACCTATACCGGCGCTCTTGCACTGCTTTACAGCATCCATCGCCTCCTGTCTTGGAGGATCCATCATTGCAATTAGGCCAAGGAAGGTGAACCCCTCTTCTACTAGATCCTCGGAGGAATAATGGTGCAACAACTCTCTTCTCCCACTATCTAGGTCTTTGAATGCAACAGCAAGAACTCTCAACCCATTCGCGGCCATTTGGTTATTCACAGATAGGATGCGAGATCGCATATCATCCGTCAGGCTCGCAACTCCGCTACCGTTAACTATCACATTTGTACAAGATGACAGGACGACCTCTGGCGCACCTTTCATGTGGGCTTGGTATGAAAAATGCCTAACCCCTTTGTCTTCCTCTTTTTCTAAATGATTCTCTGTGCTACTTTCTTCTCCCTGCCTCTGCAATGGGTAATGCGGTTTTTCATTAGTGCGATGTATAGTAGTCATTTTCTTCCTTTCTGATGTAAATGTGATTTCATCTACTCGTGGAAACCACAAATCTAATTCCTGCTTTTTTAATCCTAGCTTGCCAGCAAGAATGATAAGAGCAAGCTCTGTTGGGTCTCCTACAGTCTCGCCATCACCTTTTACATCTGCTGTATGTTCTTTTGTGATCCGTGCATCATTGCATAAAACGGAGGAATTAGCCAAGAGTAAAAGCTCATCTCTCCCTATATTTCCAGAGATATCTCCTTGTAAGGTGTATCCTGTTCCGCTCACATCTGCATAGCTATCGTAGACATACAGCTTTCTAACAGTCATCTCTCCCTTAGTTAGCGTTCCGGTCTTATCGCTGCAAATTACGGTGGTAGAGCCCAGGCTTTCAACGGCAGGTAAGCGTCTTACCAGGGCATTTCTCTTGGCCATCCTGTACATCCCCAAGGTAAGTGAGGCGGCTACGACTGCAGGCAATGCTTCTGGGACCGCTGCGACGGCCAAGCTGATTCCCCAGACAAGCATTTCTATAATAGCATATCCTCCTCGAAAAATTGCAATCGCACTTACTACTGTCACGACTGCGAGCATGATTATGCTCATAAGCTTCCCCATACGCCGCATTCTAAGCTCAAAAGGCGTCTTTTGCATCTCCACGCTCTGGACTGACGTTGCTATTCTTCCCAGCTGAGTTTTCATGCCGGTAGCAAATGCAATGGCTTTGGCTCTTCCAGCAGTGACAGTCGTAATCATGTGAAGGATATTTCTTCTGTCTGCAACAGGGGTATCGACTGTGAGAGCAAATGCATTAGCTTGTTTTTGTACAGGAATAGATTCTCCAGTAAGTGGCGCTTCATCCACCAACAGGTTGAATGATTCTATGATGTATGAATCGGCAGGCACCTTATCGCCTGCTGATAATAGTATTACATCTCCGGGAACTAAGTTCTTGACATCTATGACCCTTTCATTGCCGTCTCTCAGAACACGACAGGTTGCAGAAGCCATCTTTTTCAAGGCCTCAATTGCTCTCTCAGAGCGATATTCCTGTACAAATCCAACTATTACCGCAAGTGCAACTATCACTATGATGATTGTTGCATCGATCGTTTCTCCAAGAATAGCTGAAATGGATGTGGCTGCGAGAAGTATAAGTACCAAGGGTTCTTTTAGCTGCTTGAGCATTATCGCTGCAGCAGAAGGCCCCTTTTCTTCAGAGATTTCATTGTGCCCATACACGCATAGCCTTCGCTCAGCCTCATAGGAAGACAGTCCTGCCATAGTCGAGCCAAGAGTGGCAAATACCTTGTCGGCTTTCAAAGAATGCCATACGTCTGCAGCATAATCTCTATCTTGACTAATAGGGATTAGTCATTTCAAACTATTGTATATACCTAATCTTCTGTCCAAATTTTCCTGAACGCGAAAAAAAATAGTCCACGATTTCAATGAGGGTAGAGAATGTCTTTCAAGATAAGGGAAGTCTTATCCACTGCGGCTCGCGCGGTTTTGGTCACCAGATATGCAGCGATTATCTGAGAGTTTCAGAGAGTGTGCTAGGAAAGTATGGCATATCGTTGCCAGACAGGGAACTTGCATGCGTTCCAAACAACTCCAAAGAAGGCGAAGACTATCGGGCCGCGATGAATTGCGCATTGAATTTTGCATGGACTAACCGGCAAATGATTACACATTGGGTGCGGATGACATTCAGGAAAGTATTTTCTCTAACCGA
>DASUUX010000161.1:0-6574 GCA_036373855.1 Nitrososphaera sp. | reverse complement strand
AGTCCTCCTGCTGATGTTACTACTAACACCACCCTACAAGATCTATCGACGTATCTGCTAGCTGATGTGAACGTTGATCCAGTGCGGGGATTTATAGGCAGCACCCTACCTACACAGGGCGTCGGGGGCAATACTCTTACTCCAGAGGATGACGTCGGTCATACTGTGACTGGGCTATTTAGAGTATTTGCAAACGAAACCCTTCTCCGACGGCTTGTAGCAGACTTGAATGTAGCAGCAATTGATGGATCATCATTTCACAATGTTATCATTCAGGAGGGCTCCCCTCATAATTTTCAAGTGACAGAGGGTAGTGAGACTACAGCAGCCAGTTCAGATATAGTAGGCAGCATATACCTTAACGGTGGCAGTACACCAGTCATAGATAATGTTCCAATGACAATATCAATTAGAGGCCAAACTCTTGCCATCGAAGGCATTGATATTGATGAAACAAGGATAACAGATACTGGACAACGTGACATCATAAGTGTAATCGACGGACAATCAATCTATGGAACCATACCTAGAACATAGATGCGTGTGCTAAGAATTCTCCTCTGAACCGTGTATTCCATTTTCTAAGTCCAATAGTTTTCCTGCCTGATACAACTAACTCCGCACAAGGTTGTCTAATAGAGAGACACTTTGCCATAGAGACATTCTTGGTTTCTTGACAAGTGCTGTATTAATTTTGGCAGCAGTAGCGGTAAATAATGTTATTCAATTATGTTACTACTACTACACTTTGCAGAAAGCTTTTGTTTTCTCAATTGCTGATGCAACTGCCTCTTTGTCTTGAGAGGATAGTGGCTGTGCCTTCAAGTGTTGAACAATCCACATTTTCCCCTCCCGAATTTGGTGCTTTGAGCTGTGGCGCCCAAGCCATGATTGCGAAGGCTTACACAGCTTGCAATTGGCTACAGTGGCAATAAGCCGACTCTCAAGACCACTGATGCCTATGCGGGCTGTCTGACCTTCCAAGACTATAAACCAAAAAGAGAACCGTTGCCTGAGTATCTCCGTTATCTTACTTTCAATTTCTTTTTCTTTTTCAATGTTGCGTCTATGAGCATATGCTTGTTCCTGTTAGCAGTTGTCGTAAAGTCAATTTCCCAAGTATTAAGATACTCGCCGCCTTCAAGCAATGCTCTGCCAAGGTTTTTTCGGAAAATGCTGCGGTCATGTGGTGCAGATGTCTAGGAAGTAAAGTTCATTTTTTTGATTCGTTTAAAAGAAAATACTCTGAAATTCTGGACTTGAAATTGCCATCTTTGTGGGTGCCAATTCTCACAATTCTGGGTTTGTTGTTGTTGTTGCTGTTGCTGTTGTTGTTAGTGTCATCATGATCAGCACTGCCATGTCCCCATACTTCGCCATCTTCATAAAAGAAGTATACGCCGTTGTTAGGTAATAGCTTGTTGATGTCAAAAGGATATCTGATAAGCTGAAGCACTTCTAAATTCTCATGGAGCCACTGACATGTGGAGGTAACCAAGTCAGTTACGGCAGAAGCAGTTTAGTTAGTCATTGTAAATTCTCGCTATGAAGATATAGCAATAATTCCCTGCTATTGATTTTGCCTATCTTTTCATAGAAGGAGGTGGCAGGTCGCGCTCAAGCGCAGTGTTATTTTCAATTGCCTTTGCGAATACGTTTGCTTGTTTAATGTTTCCGCCATGATGTTTTAGAGGTGTGATGACTTTTGCATTTGAAAATACTTCTTTAGCTATTTTGGCAAGTTCTCTCCAGCAATTATCACAATTTTCTTAAATCTATCAAGTTTCTTTTCAACCGCCTGCTTCTGAAGTTGTCAATAGTTATCTAATTGAACGATTTGTGATTAAATATGACATTGTAATCTTCGGGTACTCCATCCTCTGCAAGCAAGAAGCCGTACTTGGCGGAAAGAATACACCAGGAGGAGGGATAAAATTTCTTGGCATATTCGATGCATAGTCTGGCGTAAGAACCAATATACACATTGCCTGCATTAGTTGGTCCAGCTTAAGGATTCTTCTTCCAGATTTTTGCTTTGCCACATGAAACTATGCAAAGAATATCTTCTTTATCTTGCATATTTAATAATAATGATAATAAGAAATATCAGCATAAATGCGCTAGCCTCGAAGAAATAATCATCTGCGTTTACAAGAAGGGCTTGTTTGAACTATAAATTAACGTGGTAAAGAACCCTCAAAAAACGGAGTATGGAAGGACAGTATATACAGAGTAATTGGACCCGAAGTAATGGGGAAAATAGAGGTTGAGGAAACCTCCTTCTTGTGAGCCATTACAGAATAGTTAGACATGAGCTTTAAGACTATGCTTATGCTGCTGATATAATACTACTAAGACTAGTACTACTACTACCACCACCACTCGCACACAGACACATAGATTCGTATCTAGAATGTATGCTGTCTAAAGCGTCCTTGTACTCCGCTGCAGTCCTTCTATTGCAGCTTAATATCTTCATGATATCTGCAGGACCTAGATAAGGTATTAGTTCGCAGGGTTCAAGATTGTCCTCAATGCCAGAATAACCAAACTTTCTTACCAACAATTCAGGGTTATCCCGATTATGTTCTTTGTACCTTTCTACCAGTTCTTTATGTATCCAAGACGGGTTCTTTATCATATAATTAACCAGTAAAAGTTTTTGCAGGACCTTATTTGTGACAGAGCCGAAAACAAATGTATGATACTCTTTGTTATGGGCTTGATTCTTGAGGCTCATCTTATGCTTGGGATCAATTTTGCTTCTCTTCAAAGATCGCATTGGTGCCACATAATATGCAGTCATCTCGCGTAATTCACGTCATTTCTGGACTAGATTCCTATTTATCACCATGGTACAGCTGTTTTTGACCTTTTGTTGTTAGGATACTATAGACAGGATGAAATCAATTATTTTTTTCTCTGCTCCTCCCCCCCATCCTCCTGCTCTTTTCCATTCAAAGGCGGCAGCTTCGTAATCATCGTCATCTTCAATATTGTAATTCTTCAATGCCAAACGTAGATAGTCAAGGCTATAATCTGCTGTTGTCTCCTGCTTCGATAAGATGTCATCATATGCCACTGCAGTCTGAATGCTCAAGATTAGCCGGTCCAGATGTCGGGGGATCGCTACTAGCTTAGCATCGATCAGTCTACGACAATGCTGCAAGAGATACTTATGATCTGTAGAGAAATTAACGGGGATTATCTTACCAGGCATCCACAAAAAGGGATAGGTTCTTTTGTTTAAGCTCCTTTAGTCCCTCGTGATAATCCTGTCTTTGCCCAGTTTTCAAGCACTTAGTCCTTATAGCTTCTGGGTTAGAAGAGTCAACAAAGCGATGAGACACATTGTAATTTTCTAATAGCCAAACTGCACGATTAACGACTTGATTAAAGTCAGGGCTTTGATCTCTTCTGACAGAATGACTTCTATAACGTTAAGTGAATCATTCCTTACTTTTAGTCTCGCTAGACGGGTAATAGTAATAGCCGTATTAGAAGAGCCAAATCCAAAGTCTATGCCCATAGCAACGGTGGGATTGTTCTGATAGATGAAATTATATTCTACATAACCGCCAAGCTTTATGCATTCGTTTACTGCCAGCTGATCAAAGACTGCCGCAAATCCTGCGGTGAACTGTAAATTAAATTCACGCTCAAAAGTAATGAAAAACTAGAAGGGAATCAAGGAACTATTCCCTGGCTATATATACAAAAATATCTAGCAATAGATAAGGCTTAATTTGGCTGCAAATTGGCTTATTTCGGCTACTAATGTACCGAGCTTATAAACAAAAGGAGCTGGCGTTCTCTTACATTGTTCTACTATTATTAACCTAATTGACTTAGTAGCAACTGCTTGCCCTTCTCTGCTATGATGTAATAGACTGGTGCAAACTGTCCCGGTTCCGGTGGTTCGCCTTCTACTCTCTTGATGTAGCCTTGATTTTCTTTCCCATTTTGTTGGTTGAATTTACGCATATTCAGTTATACTCTTATTTAAGTTATACCAAAACATATTAGAGATAATTGAGTTATATGTCAGTATATCTTTTTATACTGTCATTTCTCTAATAATAGTTTGAAGAAATATGTATAAAAGCTCAAAAGGTACAACTACAGCTCCTTTAGTTGAACCATCTTCAATTACTAGCGGTAGTGGATCAAGCATGGAACCGAAGATAATTAAAGTGTTACCTGATACGCATAAAAAACTCCTAAAGCTAGGAGCAAAGGGCGAGACCTTTGATCAGATAATCCAGAGATTGATTAAAGAGCATGAAGAGAAGAGGAAGGACTAATAATACTACGATAATCTCACTTTCAAAGGCTAAAAGAGGAGCTTATTTTTAGATGGCTGGTTGGCTGACTGCAGTAGTAGTAGCGTCTTCTTATTTCTGTGTCATAATTCTTGTTTTGAGTGGGCTGATTAAGCCAAATCTGTCGCAGATACTTGATGATAGCGACCTGGAGGTAGAGCTCGTGGCCGAGGAATTTGAATCTCCAACAAGTATGGCCTTTATTGGTAATCATGGTGATATGCTAATTTTAGAAAAAAGTGGAGAGGTAATTCTCTTTATAAATGAAAATAAGTCCAAAATATCATTATTGAATTTTACTGTTAACGATCAGACTGAAAGAGGGTTACTTGGAGTTGATGTACTTGATAACATTGCATACTCATATACGATGGCAATAGCAGCAGGTAGTGATAATCAAACAACAATAACAACAAGAGGTAGTAGTAGTAGTATTAGTAATGCTACCACAACATCACCGTCATCAACACCGACGTTTGTATTTTTTTACCTTACGGAGGCTAGCAAGGAAGATAGATCTCAGGTATTAGGTAACAGGATATACAGATTTGAATGGAACCATACAGACAAATCTCTTTCAAATGGAACATTGATTTTGGATCTCCCTGTATTACCAGGAGAAAATCATAACGGTGGTAAATTAATAGCTGATTCAGAAAATAGGCATATTTATGCTGTAATTGGAGATCTTAACAGAAAGGGAATGCTTCAGAATTTCAAGAATGGCTCTCTGCCTGATGATACATCAGTAATACTAAGAATAAATCCGGATGGTTCACCGGCTCAAGGCAATCCATTTCTAAATGTTAGCAGAAGCGATGATAGCTATGCGAATCTAAGCAAGTACTATGCTTATGGCATTCGAAACAGCTTTGGCCTAGCGATAGATCCTTTAACAGGCATTCTATGGGACACTGAAAATGGCCCTGATGGATTTGATGAAATTAACATTGTCAGACCAGGCTTTAACAGTGGATGGGTAATAGTGATGGGTCCAATTGAAAGGGCTAACGTAACATCCGAAAATAACTTGGTTAATTTTCTTGGTTCTTCTTCATATGCAGACCCGGTATTTAGCTGGGGAAGAGCCGTGGGCGTTACAGATATAGAATTTTATAATTCAGATAAACTAGGTGATGATTATACCAATAATATCTTTGTTGCAGATGCTAACAACGGTCACCTCTACTTTTTTGAAGTAAACGAAGACAGATCTGGCTTGAAATTTGGAGACTCAAGACTATCTGATGATCTAGTAGCAAGCAATGACAGAGAGAGGACTGCAGTAATATTTGGTACAAGATTCCCCAGTAGTATTACTGATATCGAGACTGGTCCTGATGGATACCTGTACGTACTAACGTTTCATCCAACAATGGGTACTATATCTAGAATAGTGCCACAAGAGCCATAGTAGTTATGTTCCACATCAACGCATATCACTAAGCGATAGTATCGTGCGTAATGATATGCTTCACGATTTTAAGCAGTCGGTGATGAAACCAAATAAAGATGAGCGCCTTTTCATGATAGTTAAAAACAAGCTAGCATCGAAGGCAAAGTGACAGGGGCACACCTGTTAGTCTTGTCTAGCTGCTACTTTTGTGAAGAAGTCATTGCAGGAGAATATTTTTAAGGAATAATTAATCCAAGCCTTATTTTGCTCTGAGAACCCATTTTTTGTCCTGGGCATTATGAGAACATCCTCAGCATTATTGACTTCACCACCGATGACGATAGCACTGACAGCAGCAGCAATCGCTGTAATTCTTTTGGCTTCCAATTTCACGATAATTAACGCGCAACAACAGCAACAATTGACCAGCCAACCTGGAGAAATTGGGAATGCAACAACAGCAGCAACAAGAACATTTCAAGGCACAAATGACAGCTTCAGAGTACAGGTGCCAGTGGGCTGGATAATTCATGATATGAATAATACAGGCTCTACGTTGTTAGAAGAGAGGACTCAAGGCTATGGAATACTAGCGCAACTCTGCCCAGAAGAACAACAAGGAGCAGCACTTTCCACCAATGCTAGTGGTGGCAGCACAAACAGCAGCAGTAGTAGTATCACCAGTAATAGCTGTCAAGGTGCTCAAGTAGAAGTGATACACATTGTTCGGTATCCAGATTTGGATACTAGACTCCCAGCGGATACTAATGTTACTACCAATAACAATATGACAAATGACAATATTCTATCATACCACCTACAGAAGCTTCAGGAAGTTGGTTACAGGGACATCCAG
>DASUUX010000160.1:0-14753 GCA_036373855.1 Nitrososphaera sp. | reverse complement strand
CAGCGAGCTTGAGTCAGCAAACCCCATCTTTGGATAATCAAACTGCCATGTCTGGCCTAGACACAGGTACCCCATCTTTCTTTTTTTGAATCCAGTAGTTATGACATCCATAGTTTTTCTTGTGGTGAATACTTCGTTACGGGTGGCTTACACCCTCAATTAGGTGTGGATATATGTTGGACGCTAAATATGCCTGCTATCACTATGCCTCGCTTAATTACGTCAATGTTATATCCGTCACTACTCGCTAGCAAATATCAATTAGAACGCAAATAAGAAGTATATTCTTGTACTCATCGCAGCGCACCTCTTCTAGCAGTCGTGGATGAAAAAATTCTGCTCATGCATCATCAAGTATTCCAAATAATGAAATTCCAGTTATATTTCTGCAGTCAACAGCGCCAATTCATACTTGGCAATTTTCTACGTCACCCGCTTCCTTGGTAAAGTTTACGCTGGTATCTGATCGGTCTGATCGAATTCATCCATCTAGGTTTGCAGTCATCGCATCCTACGTTCTATGTTTGTCCAGTTTCTATATCCTCGGTTTGTTGTCTAGAAGATAGATAAATCTAATAAATCCTGTCTCTTGAAAGAGATAGAGTTGTACTAATAAGACCCATATTGTTATAATAAAATATTACATGTCAACAATAAAAGATTCTCATGATACACTGAGGAGAAGGGTCAAAAGCGCCGGCATGTTTCTTGCAGGTATGCTTGCATTAGCGCTGTTGATGGCTACACCTCTTGCAGATAGTCAGATCCCAACTGCGCAAGCACAAAATACTGGGCAAAATATCACACAGGCTCAAGAGCCAGCCCCCCGGATAAATGCCACCCAGACTGTAACTCCGGCAGATGACAGAAATCTCAATAATGACTCGGCCGCTCCTTCGACTGTTTCAACATCCGGCACGGCCACGACTACAGAGGTCAGGCCAGACCAGTTGTCAGTGACTGTCGCAGTCGAGACTAATGGTACAACTGCACAGGAGGCTGTATTCCTAAACGCCAACCTGACAGCTCAAGTAATAGCAGCCGTTAGAGGACTAGGCATTAACGAAAACCAGATAGAAACGAGCAGCTATATCCTATCACCTATCTATCAATATATACCACCGCTGCAACCATGCATAGAGATTTACCCTCCGCCTCCTGAATGCGAAACAAGGCAAGAAATTATCGGGTACCGCGCTTCTAATACCGTGACAGCAACGCTTGATGTTTATGCAGATCTGAATGCTGGGCAAGTAATAGACGCTGCAGTTGGAGCGGGTGCAAACCGTGTCGACGGGATCGTCTTCTTCATATCGCAGGAGAGGCAACAGCAAATACGTGACAGCCTAATTAGAGACGCAATAGCCAATGCACGCCAGAGAGCAAACATTGCAGCCGAAGCCCTTGCAATGACAGTATCCGGTGTTCAGAGCGCGACCCTGAATCCTATCGACTTTCCAGTATACAGCGTCGGCCTTCGAGAAGGTGCAGCTGCAGAAGCAGCAGACAGTGTCTCAGCTCCTACACCAATTCTGCCTGGGCAGCAAGAAGTCTCAACAACAGTAAGCGTCGTATTTTACTTGAGCACTGAAGGCTCTAGTGATGGTTAAGATATCTAGTCAGATGGACTGGGAGAAAGAGACCAAAAGAAGCAACCGCAATGCAGTAGTGGCTGTATCCTGGCTATTGCTTTACATAAGGCTGTGCCACTACATGTAATTAAATTGACAGTAACCGTATCTGCATAAAGTCATCATCTTTGCAGCAACAGAGACTGAATATCGAATTGAGCTTGCTATGATGTACATGATAGTAGTAGTCAGTCAGTAATCATGTTCACCTGTTGCAACCGTTACATCTGCAGTTGATCCAAAAGTGCTCTTCAAGAAGACCTCATAATAGTGGGGAAATCGTGGCATCCTCTCTGCCATCTCTTCTCCCAAGATATCCCCAGTCGGTGCGCCTTTCGTATACTGTCCTAACTCGTAGGAACATACATAAATGACAAGATCTTCTTTGCAGAAATTTACCTCAGGTGGGGCCATCATTGGGTAGTTTGGTTGAGGTGGTTGTAGACCAAAAGATCTCTGCAACGACTCTAGGTATTTTCCCATGTTTTGTCCAAAACTCAAAGTTTGTACAGCTTTTTCAAAATCATGGTCGGATCTGAACTTTAGTCGATATATTACTAAAACCTCTCTTCGCTTGTCCATCTGTTTTGATCACGCTGTTCTTATGGTGTCTTGAATAAAGACGACATTGATACTATAAACTATTTGCTCATTATGATATCCCTCTCCAGCGTTACTTATTGCCAGATGGAAAGAATGTCAATAAGGGTTGTAATGAAGCTCAAAAGCAAAGGAGTAAATTGCAAAGCTGAGGGTATTGAGCATAACTAGCAAAATTGCACCCGCCCGAGTAAAAAACACCCAACATAGTAAATAGCACGAGTTGGAAGGTCTTCGAGCCTTTGCTTGATCGAAGAGCATTTTTGGCCTATTGAATGAGACAATCATATTTAGGGCATAATAAGAGACCAAGCAAGCAAGCAGATGAAGGAATTCATTCGAAGCTCTTCGGTAAAAATTTTTGCCGAAGATTTGCAGCGAGTTTTATGTAGTTCTATTAGTTTCTCTTAGCATATTATTACTAGAGAGAATAGAAATAAATGACATGACAGCACTTCAAATCAAACGCAGGTCAAATCAGGATCATAATGAACAACATCAACAACAATTTTTTGATTTTTTCGCATGAACAGGATGTTGACGGTTTGTTCTCCGCCGCTGTCTTGAGGATGGTGTACCCCAAATCTGAGGTAATACTGACAAACTATGGCTTTCAAAACATGCTGGCAGTAAAGAACAAGATTCTATCTTTTACGCAATCACGCAATTCGGGAACGATCATAATATCAGATATTGGTATAAATTATGAAAGTTATCCGCCTGTCTATGAAGCTCTCAGTACTTCAAAGCAAAGAGGTTATTCAAACATATGGATAGACCACCATGTATGGCCGGAAGGAATGGAAGAAAAATTTTCTCTGGTTTGTGAAATGTTCCTCCTCTCTGAAACCCAAATGGGAAGGAATGAACTAAAGAAATGTGCTACGGAGCTCTGTATCGAACGGTTTGCACCTGCCAGCGCCTACGCAAAGACTCTTGGCTGTATTGCGCATAGAACAGACTTTCCAGAGTCGATGAGGTTTCCCTTGCCTCCTTTGACGGGCCTAATTTCGTACTATTTGGGAAAAAAAGAACTGAACCACAAGCTTTATTCTGTGATTTTGGATAATGCATCTCGCGGCATCTTATGGAACACTGAGATGCAAGAGGATATGATTGAAGCATCTCGGCTAATAGATGAATCAATTATGAGATCTATCAAGTCGATGGTCATCAAAGAATTCCATTTTAAGCCTCCTGGCACAATTGAACAGGCCAGAAATGTAAGGGTGGCAATCTCAAAGGCCGACTCATTTGTAAGTAGATCGCTTCTTCTTGGCAAGATTATTGATGAATCCGAAATCGATCTTGCCATGGCGTATACCTCCGACGGTAAGTTAAGTGTGAGAAGAAGGCATGGCTTAACTGAGAAAGGTCTTGAGATAGATTGCAGCAAGGTTGCTGCTGCATTTCGCGAAGGCGGAGGGCATCCTGGAGCCGCAGGAGGATTCCTAAAGACCAATATCGAGCTAAATGGCGATGGCGCGGCAATAGTTGAAATTGAACTTACGATTCAAAAGTACTTTGAAAAACTAGAACAGGCTAGTAATAATTAGTTCACCTACAATTTTGGTATTTAAAGTACTATGGAGAGACGTAATCAAAATCAAAGCAGCAATGATAGCGGCTTCATGAATAGCTCCGAACTATGTTAGGTAGAATTGAGTGTGTTCTGCTAAAGTCAATGCCGACGCATGATTCTCCTCCGAGGCAGGAGCAGAGAGACAAGCTTTTCGATAGATGGATTGCCATAGAGAAACTTTTAGAATTTGCTCGGTGGGGTCTTTTTAAAATGTTTTTTCTATATCAAAAAGATATCCGTCATTTAGTAGATCTGATCTATATAAAGCGAGATTTTTAATTATGATGTTGTGCAGCTTCTTGTATGGAAGAAGATACAACATCAAGTAAAAGAGAGAATCCTGATCAGATACCTCAAGAAGATGACACCCAGGGAATGACCGGGAGAATTGTAAGCGAGCAAGCAGGGGTTCAAGGTCAAAGAAAGGAAGTAAACGTGGAAAGCTACTCAAAGGTTGCAGCTATAGGACAAATCTTAAAAGATTTAGATTTTCCCTCTAACAAGAACAGGATAATTTCGTTTGCCAGACAACAACAAAGTTCTGCAGCGGATAATAAAAACATGGAAAATAGAGAAGGTATATTATCGGCCTTACAAAACCTACAAGATCGAGAATACAAGAACGTATCAGATGTGACCACATCCCTAGGCATGGTACATTAAAGCCAATACAAATTTTTTTGTTAGCATAGCATCATATATCTTATCCTCATTTTATTCAATAACTTGTTTAAGTTTCTTACCGGGGCAGAGGTGTGATAGTTGTATTCCCTCATCTATCTAAGGATCTTTTGTTGCTCCAAGATCTTTTGAAATTCCTCTCCATGTATTCTGAAAAGAAAATAGATAGAGTGGCGATGATATATGACACTCGCATTCGCTTAGTTACCCTGATGCGTATATCTTATTCTCAAATAGCACTTCATACATTACTCGGCAAGCACTGGAGAACTGCTCTCTGTATTTTTTAGGTGTTCTATGGCAACTTACTTCTCTGCCAGCGAGAATACTGCTGCATGCGCCTTCGTAGTTGCCTTATACTGCCTGACATACCAATCGTAACTACTGGAGGGTAGATTAGAGTGATGGCCACGAGGACATTTTCTAGCTGCTCTAATCTGCAGTTTATTATAGACTCATTTGCCCCCTGTTGCACTAGCTTTATGGCTGCCCTCTCTGTAGCAATTGATCCAAAGAGCTCTGAGAAACGCTTTATGATCGCATTAACAAATGAATCGCTGGATTCCCCCGCGTGCACAATAGAAAGGTAGCGTAGTTTAGCTCGCCTCTTTAGCATAAGACACATTCCTTAATAGCCTTTCCTCAAGCCATTTTCCCATGTCACGCCAGTAGCTTTGAGGCTCGATACCTGAGGTCTTCAAGATTGCATCAAGGCAAGGACCTGAAATCATTTCATATTGCGATGTCGCCCCGCTTGAAAGGATGAACTGGCATCGCGATGAATGGCAGAATGCATACAATCCCCTGAGACTACTAAACCACTTGCCCACAGAACGGCCATCCATCTTTCTTGCAGGATTAACTGTCAACTCAAGCCCAGTTCCTTTCCTAATCTTCTTTTTCAGCTGTTCCTTAACTTTGTTAAAGTCCCTGATCGTTAGAATATCAGTCAGCTCACCGATATTTTCCGAAACTACCAAGTAAGGATAGTTGACAGCTGCTAATGGTGCTGTTCTTAACCTGTAGATTACGCCTTCATGTACCTTCTTGCCATCAAAGGGGACGCCGGCTCTACTGATTGAAAGTGCCTTAACTCTCGATGCAATATCAAAATCGCCGCTGATGCAAAGGTCTATTCGATTGAAAAGAAGCGCCTCCCCCGTCCAATATGCGAACTTGCAGTTATGATAGCATCACCTATATGTTTTTCCAATTCGAAAAGCAAATTTGGCAAGCTATCCTTTGAAACTTGAGTCAAAGAGACCCACATAACCTTGGACGGCACCCGAAGGTTTGTAGCGTTTCACTGGCTTGAACCTTATCTTTATGGCGTCAGTTTCTGAGAGCGAAACCCTAGCTTGGCAGATTCTCTGCTTGTCAAGGCGGATATAGAGGTTGCCCTTTTCGTCGGAATACTCATGGATTGACCGTGATAGATGTTCCCTGTCAGCACTGTTCAAAAGTGAGATAAGCCGCCTGGCCAGCGTCCCTGCCTCATGGCTTGAGAGTATTGCCTTCTGCAATAGGATCTTGTTCTTGTAATGTCCCTCTGAAGATGAGCCTGAAAAGCGTTTAGATGGCACTAGGAGCACATCTTCTATCGCCTTGAGCACCTTGCCTTCATCTTCTGTGGCGTGGAGCACAAGGCTGATCTCAGCTGCAGAAAATTTGAGGCTGCCTTCCTCTGACATTTGAAAGACAGTATAGAAAACTGGCTAAAAAGCTATGCAGTGTTACTGAGTCGATGGAGCAGATTCGATTGTTTTGGCTTCGCTAACCGCTCGTGATTCTGCTGTTGATATAAGCTTCGTCTTCTTAATTCCGACGTGGCGGATTGCAGTTATCTTTTTTGCTTCGTCAAGTACATTGGCTCCAAGCTTACTATTCGTCTCCCTTGGAATATCTTCACCCTTGCTCCATGTAATTTCTTGTATGAATTGGTCAACTGTCATCTGCGGAATCCTCTCAGACAGTATCTTCTGTGCTATCAACCTTATCTCATGCTTTTTCGATGAATTAACTCTGCGGTGTGTGAACGCAACCATTGCAACTCTGAAAGTATGGCCATCTAAGGTAGTATAGTCATGAGTAAATGTGATCATTGAGCTACCTCTCCGGATAAGGCTCCTGAGAAACTCTTTGGCATATTCATGTCCTTTAAAAATAGTGGTTGCCGCACCATCGGTTATCTTGTCTATCTGAATAAAGATTTTGATTTGGTGCTGATCCATGCTTTGATCCGGGTTGCCTTTCATCATGTCATGCAGCGTATTTTCAATTGTACGTCCCTTTATTTGCGTTGGGTCTGTAACAGGGATAAAGTTAATAGGCATCTGCGGCTCGAACCCTGAGGGCTTATTTACAATTACCCACTGCTTGTCTCGCCATTTATCGCGAACCCTGCCTCCCTTTCTCGCTCCTTTAGCCATAAAGTATTATTCTCCTTCCCATTCTTTGACTCAAATATATAATATATATATGATGCGTCAACTGCGAGGTCGAATCTCCTCCAATCCACCCATATATTTTTGGAGCACCTTTGGTATTTTCACGCTGCCCTCTGCTGTCTGATAGTTTTCAATTATCGCGACCATCGTGCGCTCTGTTGCAACAAGAGTGCTGTTGAGCGTGTGCACAAGACGAGTTTCTTCGTTCGTCTTGTCACGGAATCGTATGCCAAGCCTTCGAGCCTGGTAATCTAGGCAGTTTGAGCAAGAAACAATCTCTCGATAGGCATTTTGTCCTGCCATCCAAGCCTCAATATCGTATGTCTTGGCTGATATCTTACCGATATCGCCGGAGCACAGAAGCACCACACGGGAGGGAATGCCAAGCTGCTTGAAAAATTCCTCAGATAGTGCAAGCATCCTTTCATGTTCCATCCACGACTCATCTGGGCGGCAGTAGATAAATTGCTCCACCTTTTCAAACTGATGAACACGGAAGATGCCCTTCATGTCCCTACCGTGTGCGCCGGCCTCTTTACGAAAGCATGAACTAAAACCAGCATACTTAATGGGAAGCTTTATTCCTTCAAGGATCTCGTCCATATGCATGCCTGCTATTGCATGCTCCGATGTCCCTATCATGTAAAGGTCCTCTTCTTCTATCTTGTAGATGACATCCTCAAAGTCATTCAGTATGACAGAGCCGACCATGGGTTGTTTCCTAATCAAGTATGGTGGCTGGATAAGAGTGTAATTATGCTCCAATAAAAAGTCAAGCGCAAAATTGATCAGTGCCTGGTTCATCTTTACAAGCTCATTTTTGAGGAAGTAGAACCTCGCGCCTGATACTTTACCAGCACGACTCAGGTCTAAAAGATCAAGTGTAGTAGCAAGGTCAATGTGATCCTTTGGATTAAAACTTGGCCTTGTGATTTCGCCATTTTGGCGAACAACCACATTGTCTTTTTCGTCTTTGCCAAAGGGTACAGTCTCGTGTAACAAGTTGGGCAAAGTCATCATCAGCTGATTGAACTTCTCTTCAATTTGAGTTGCCTCAGATTCCGTCTTGTCAAGTAGTGCGCTCACCTCTTTCATCTGACCAAGTTCAAAAGAGGCATCCTGTTTGGACTTTTTCTTGCTTGCAACGGTTTCAGAGAGCAGGTTCTTTTGCCGCCGAAGCTTCTGGGTCTTGATAATAAGTTCACCTCGGAGCCTATGTAGCATTATCAGTTCGTCTATTGGAAAATCCGTCATGTTGCGCTTCTTGAGCATTTCGCGAACTGCCTCAGGGTTTTCTTTCAAAATTCTCGGATCTAACATTAGCCGGCCATCACTTTCTTTGCTACCGATATGTGCTCGAGTATTTCGTCAAGGGTGCTCAATATTGTTGCAGTTGGAAGATTTTTGCCTGTCAACTCAATAGCAAGTGTAGAGCCTCTTGAAAACATTTTCATTGACAGACCCTTTGGAAAGTTAACATTGTCGGGTATTAATGCCTTAACGGCCGCCTTTGCTTCCGCGCTGCTCGAAAAGGGGACCTCCACCCGTACTGCAATGTTAAGATGCCCCCATGGCAAATTTCGGATCACTTGTCTCCGCCTTTATGCAGGCAATAAAATCCTCAAGAGCGGAAGAGGGGATGCTACAGCCTGCAGCTGCAGAATGTCCTCCGCCTGCACCATTTAATGCCTTGGAACACTGTTGCATAATCACACCTAGGTTTGCCTCTGATTTGCAATCCAGGCACTTCCTTGAGGAGAACTTATAGGTCCCATCTTTGGTGAGGGTCCGGATAAATAGTAGCCTGCCCCGGAGGGAGGGTGATCCACTTAGCAGCGTTGAAACTGCTCCTAGCATATCTTCCTCTAGAATGCCGTCACCATTGACAAAGGTAGTCTTACCGTCGTCTGCAAGCCTCCATTTTTCACTAAAGATGGTGGAAATGTTGTCCCGCAAAGTCACCTTATATGTATTCATTATCTCTTCTCCAGCGCCTAATGAGATGTTTCTATCTCCCATACAAATTGCGATACCTACTCCTGCCTTTCGTATCCTGCCGCATGCATTGAGCATTGTTGAAAATTCCCTTGCGTCTCTTAGCTGGCTTTGCTTATCCTCTCTTGCAAGCGTGTAGACGTAGCCTATAAGATCGTCCAGCAATATATCGGATACCCTCTTATCCGAAGTAGCTACAAACTTGGCTACTGCTTCAACAATTGCGCTTTTCTCTTCCTGTGAAAACTCTGCAAGCGCCCGCCAGCGGCCACCATTATCTTTTAGTCTTATGCCAGCGTTCTTGAGCAAAAGATAGCAGGCTTCCCTGTTCCAGGTGAGTCCCTCAATATAATGAAATAACGTATATGCAAGTGCCTCATGCACGGGGCGCGTCTCTCTTCCAGTCAGTATGATATCGAGATCGACACTTACAAGCCCAAGCGACTGAGCGGTCTTTAGTATTTCTGCATTTAGACCAAAAAATGACTTTTTGTCTCCTTGGTCTTGCCTATCTGCTACTGCTGAAACAACTGCAATGGCCGACAGGTCACGGTTCTTGAAATCAAGCGCGTTTGCCACCATGTACGCCATTCCCCCTGCTGGCACTTCTCTTCCGCCATCAATCCCAAATTTCCAAGCATTTAGTATCTGACCTCCGTCGTCTGTTAATATCTCTTCCTCAGTAATCTCGTGATGGTCGATAATGACCCACTTGTCGCCAAGGGCCTTTCGAAGGTGTGATGCCCAACCTCCACCGAGGTCAGTAATGACATAAAAATCGCGGCCGTCGTCCTTCATCTTGTCAATTACAGATGAATTCATCTCGGAGACTGCCCTCACAGAAAACCGTGCACCCATCCGCCTGAGTGCCATTGCCATTATGCTACCGGATGTGATTCCATCTGCATCAAGATGTGTGATGATGGCAACCTCGTTGCCGCCTTCTACCGTCGATCGTAATTTTTCACAAAAATGTTTAAGCGCGTCACTAAGCCTGTCACTCATCTAAAGTACCTTTTACTACTACTCTAGCTGCGCAATCACTGCTGCGTATTTCCAGTTCTTTGGAATCTTACTCTCTAGCTTGTAGTACTTTGACAGCCTGTGGATCTTTGACTCTATCAACTCAAGTGACCGTACGTTCCTGTGGTCGCTATTGTGAACTCTAAGGTGCTTCTGGAGCCCAAGAGCCTTTCTCACTAGCTTATCTAAATCTTCTGGCATGTCTGACTTTATATTATTCTCAATCAAAACGCTGGTGAGACTCTTGCCTAGAACAGGCTTGATGAGAGGTATCCCATGTAGATCCCTTAACCTCAGCCCTATCTCACTTGGGCTCAAACCTTCCTTTGCAAGCTCTACAGCAAGAGCCGAGATCTGATCTCTACTCTGGCTAAGCCAGGGTGCAGGTCCCTTTGAAGTAGGACGGGTCGAATGAGACTTACCATGAGTGTGAACGTGAATTCTAGCCATTTTGAACGAGTAAGAACAAATTGCTTATATAAGTCGTTCTACGCTATACACGCCTCCACTGATGACAAAGGCAACAATGACTTCCGTGGATCTATTCCTTGAAAAAGATAAAATCACCAGCTACTAGAGTCGCTTATAAATAATCGCTTAACCAATTCAAAGAAGCCACAGGGTTTAACTTAACAGACAAGAAGAAGACAAAGGGCAAGGTACCCCAGGAGAAAATAATCGGGTATGTAATACAATTCAAAAAGAGTGGCGCTTCATATTCTCGTACTAATGTTATTCTAAGCGCTGTGCAAGCATGTTGTTATGCTTATGATATTGAACTTAATTTTGATAAAGTCCATGTGATGAGAGAAGGATATGAGAGATATGAAGCAACAAGTGGCTCTCGTAACTGGCTCCAATCGAGGTATAGGTTTTGAGATAGCCAAGCAGCTGTCGATGATGAAAATTCAAGTAATTCTTACGTCCAGAGATTCAGCTAATGGAGAAGCTGCAGCAAGGAAGATTGCTAGAGATGGTGCAAAAAAAGTAGTGGCTATGAAATTAGATGTCTCAAATCAAGTCAGTGTTGACGATCTTTCGGATGAAGTTGAAAAAACTTTTGGAAGGATTGACATACTAGTAAATAATGCGGCCCTCCTTATCGACAAAGATAACGTAGTGGCGTCGAATGCCGACTTAGAAACTGTAAAGACTACTCTGGAAACCAATCTGATTGGTGCTTGGCGTACGTGCAATGCCTTCATCCCTATTATGAAAAATAACGGTTATGGAAGAATAGTGAATATTTCTAGTGGTGCGGGCGAATTTGAATACATGGCTACATCTCATGGATATTGGCCAGCTTATTCTGTATCAAAGGCAAGCTTGAATGCTTTGACAGTCATGCTTGCATCAGAACTAAGGGGAACCAATATTCTTGTCAATGCAGTATGCCCTGGATGGGTCCGAACTGACATGGGAGGGAGCAATGCCCCAAGATCAGTTGAAGAAGGTGCTGCCACACCTGTTTGGTTGGCAACACTGCCTGATGGCGGCCCTACAGGGCACAATTTTTTTGACAAGAAGCAAATCAATTGGTAAAAATATCTCTTATTTCTTAAGTGATATGTAACATCTAAAGCTTGCTTCAAAGTAGAACCTCTATTACATGCAGGGATCTAATCTCATGAGCCCTCTGAAATATTCAAACAAAAGCCCAAAAAGACAACACAATAGGATCAGAACTTTCACATGGATAGCCACGATCATAGAAGAAAGAGTATCTTCACTATCTCCGCCATAAGAAAATCAAACTCAAAATCAGGGAAAAAGCGTTGGAAATTACTACCAGACGGTCAAGGTGCTGACTGCGCTAGTAAGCACATATACCTACTATAGTAAATCCTATCTCAATATTGGTTCACAACCTTAGCTTCATAGTCTATATGGAAACATTCTAAAATTTTTGGATAACCTCTTTAATAGAAAGTTTCGCTTTCCATTGATTCCTAGCATATTCTTCCTCTATCTCTATAATTTTAGGTACGATCAAATCTTTAGCAAGATTCTTCTTAGAAACGACATCATCAAGTCTCTTGCCATTGTTATGGTCTGAAGAAGATGGCGCATACATTGATTTACAAGAAACACATCATGTCAGCGGGCCCTATCGAACACTTACTCAGGACATTTCACCATATTTGGTTGCTTTGACAGAAAACACAAGTATGGATGGCATTTCCATTAATGATAACTCTAGCAAAGAGAATCTGTTACAGCCTCAAATGATAAGGCGACTGGATGGGAAAGAAGATGGTGACAGGAGCAATTACTACAGACTAGTCAGGACTTTGAGAGCCATTCGCAGAAGAGCATGGAAGGAAAAATGGCCTTTGGTTACAGAGGTAGAATTAATTTCTACGAGTCATTGGCATCTTAAGCCTTATCAATATCATAACCACACCTACTGGCCTTGGGCTACAGGTATCGAGATGCTTGCGAGAAGTAGATTTGGGTATTTGAAGAATGCGATACTCTGTTATCTACTCTTGCTTCAGAAGTACATCCTCATATCCATTGCTTTTACGAATGGCTAAACCCCATTAACGACACCAGCGGAGGAGTATATCCCTTCAGAACAGGAATATCTGCAGTAAGGATTGCTCTCGCTGATATGTTAGCAATAATTGGGACAGAAGACGGCCTCTCTCAAGGAATACGACATTAAGGTCAAGGTGGATACCAACAGAAGAAGAGAAGAAGATTTGTGGTGTCGATGCTGTTTGACTTTAAACAAATTTAGTTTTATTGTTGCCTTGATGCATCCGACATCCATCACTGTGCTTTATGAAGAAGAGAAATACTGCTATGAGTTAATGGACAAACGTTAGTTCCACAATCCTAATCTCTATCATATGTATTGGTGCAGCCAGCCATTATTACTTGACCAAGAGTTGGTGATGATCTATTTATTCTTCTTCCTCTAATTAGGGTATATCGCCTTTTTGCATGTGCTCTGTCATAATGTGTTTTTGCATGTCTCCAAGACTGTCAAACTCTTTCCCACATGACCTGCATTTGAAATACTTTGAAAGATCTTCTCCTTGACTAAGGTTTTCATTTGTGTTCAACTTTTGTCCTACTCCATTATACTTATAGTCTGTATTGCTGAAAAGCCTTTTGAAGAATTCTATAATCCATAATACTAAAGACTAATAACGATTATATCAGAAGGTAATAATTGGTTCGCAATATTCCGCCTGGCCCTTGGGGTTCATTTGTTGCAAAAGCCGACACGTTTATGGTAAAGACAGAAGAGCATGCTCTTCAAGGCGTAAACCCCGGGGGGTATTATCAAGCGATCTGGTGCAGGGATGCATCTTACATTCTGCGAGACTGGACACTCTCTGGTAACATGACTGCAGCATTACAGCAACTGTATTTGATATGGTCCCATCAGATACTGCCTGGGAGAGAGAAACTTGTTTATGGTAGAGGGTCTCCAGAAATGAAATTCCTGTCTGAGGAAGCAGAAGAAGATAAACAAAAAGAATTTGCTGGAGCACTGCCTACGACAATATACCAAGCGGGATTCTCTGAATTATACGGACAAAATCCCGACATTGATTCCACATCACTAATGATTTCAGCGACTGCTTGCATTTTGAACAAATCTTTGAAGAGCAATTCTTTATTTGGTGGTTCATCCATGGTTTCCACTACCGCATCAGAAGACTCGGCAGACTTTGTTTCTGGTTTGTTGCTAAAACTTGGAATAACAGATCCGACAAAGGCAATTGATTTTCTCGTTCCCAGGATGCTGCGGGCAGTAGATTATCTTGCAAGCCGCGACATCGACAACGATGGATTGCTTGAGCAGAACCATAATGAAGACTGGATGGATACTGTCCTTCGAGCTGGAAAGATAGTCTACAGTCAAGCCTGTTGGATACTAGCATTGAGGAACTTGTCGAGCCTATTGGTTACCAGTGGCAAACAGAACGAATCTGATAGAATCAAAAGGATGGGCGAAAAAGCGATAGAGGCAGTGGAACAAATACTTTGGTCTGAAAAAGATGGGACCTACATAGATATTCAAGAAGCCCATCATATTGGAGGCCCCTACAGGACTCTAACTCAAGACGTTTCGCTATATTTAGTCGCTATCTCTGAAAACTCAGCTAGGGAAAATATGACAAACAACAGAGAACAAGGTCTTCCAAGAGAAAAAACCGGCGACCGAAACCTGTATAGAGCCAATAGAACCCTTGATGCCATAAGAAACAGAGTATGGAAGAAAAAATGGCCTCTTGTAACGGAAGTTGAACTCAAAAGTACGGGCCCCTGGCACCTTAAGCCTTATGAGTATCATAACCATACCTTTTGGCCTTGGACTACTGGAATCGAAATGCTTGCTCGAAGTCGATTTGATAGGATAGAAGAATGTAATCTATTACTGTCCACACTTACCTCAGAGAGCAACCTTCACATGCATACATTCTATGAATGGATAAACCCTATTACTGATGAAGGAAATGGAGCGTTCCCATTTAGAACTGGCATATCAGCTGTCAGGATTTCTGTTGTTGATATATTCAGCAACATTAGAAGAAGGCTATCAACTAAGGCTTGAAAAAATAAACTCTCTAAGTTCTCTTGGAGATGATGACGGGGACCGTAGTATCTATATCTATAATTCCTACCTTTTTTCTATTAAGCTGCTTCTTCTTCTTGCTTTTTGCCTAGGTCAAATGAAGGACCAAATGCTGGGTATAAAGCCATTCCACCATCAACAAAAAAGGTACTTCCAGTAACATAGCTTGCCTTATCTGAAGCCAGAAATTCAACCATATT
>DASUUX010000159.1:0-10698 GCA_036373855.1 Nitrososphaera sp. | reverse complement strand
CTAACTAAGAATTCTTCATCACCAAATCTTCGTCCCCTTCCAGAGATTAATGTGAACAGACCAATTAAAGAATAAGAGAAAGGAAACTCTGAACTTGAGCAGGTTAACCTCTTGTAAAAAGACTAGTTCTCTGTATAGCTTGAAATTATCAACAAAATAGTCTTTGCAATTCATATTCAATCCGTGCGGGCCCAAGGATCCCCGTGCTTTTAGAAGTGCTAAAATGAAGGTTTCAATGTTTTATTATTCAAGGCAAGCTAAAAACTTTTTACTGGTAACAGGATGGTTATCGGCGAATTGTTATTGACACAAAAGGCGGGCCGAGGGATCCGCAGAAAACCCTCTAGAAAATAGACTTGTTGAATCAGATGGGGCTTCAGGATTATTACTCTTTAGTTTAGTCAGCTTGTCCACACGTACACACACTACTGTATAGCAATATCAAGCTCCTCTTCTTCTTCTTCTTTTTGTCTGATCTCACCATCATCTTCTTCTTCTTGTTCTTCTTCTTCTTCCTCTTCAATCATCTTCCTCTTCTTCTTCTCCTCCTTTCTCTTCCGAAGTCTTCTAACACCATCAAGTATTTCCCTTAATTGTTCTTCAGATATTTTAGATATTTTAGAATCACATTCTATACCTTTGGCATCAAGTACCTCCTCAGTAAGTGTAATGATCTCATCCTTGTGTTGCTGCTCTTCAACAGTTAGCATGTTATTGCTCATAAAACGAAAGTACGCAAATTCACTCATAATATATCATCATCATCATCCATTAGTATTACAAATTGGTATTTATTCTATGTATATATTTGCAGCAGCAACAACAACACCAACAACAACAAATAGTTTCATAGCATCTTATATAGCATCTATACGCACGCTTTCTGCTCTTGACTATTCATGTTGTATCTCAACTATCCATCAGGTTATCTACCAATTTTGTCCTGATTTTGAGTTCTTTGTATCAAGCGGCGAGTGGAGGTAGTGGAGTTATTTCATATGATGTGTTATTATCCACGCAAAAATTTTTGGGTCTTAGTCTTTTCGCCTTTTACAAGGATTTTCCAGCGGACCGACGTACCCATGCCAATAGCAATCTATAACTAATACGGACAGGTATAAAATAACTGGACTTAGGTTTTCATTTATTGTCACTGATTCAGGGTCTCAATCCCGAAGGTTTTTCTCTCTCTTATTTTCCAGAACTGTTAAGTGCTAACGGTTGCTTTTTTTAAACGAGATCCAATGCACCAACCTCCTTTTGATCCAGAACAGTTCAAACAAGGACAGCGACAAGCTTGGGGCAGGACCGCTAACGGCATGAAAACCTGGTGGCCGGTACTTGAAGAGGGAGGGCAAAAACTTTCTGATAAGTTGGTAGACGTAGTAGAAGTAAGGCCAGGTTCTAAAGTATTAGATGTAGCTACAGGTATTGGCGAACCAGCTGTCACGGCTGCAAGACGTGTTCAACCTAATGGAAAGGTATTAGCTACTGATATCTCTCCTGAAATGCTAGCAATTGGCAAGGAGAGGGCGGAAAAGCTAGGATTACAACATATTATAGAATTCAGAGAAAGTGATGTGGAATCGCTAAAGCTTCCAGATAAATCGTTTGATGCAGTTCTTTGCCGTTTGGGGTTGATGTTTCTTCCAAATCTTCCCGATGCATTGAGAATATTTCATAATGCATTAGTGCCTGGTGGAAAAATGGCCGCAGCGGTATGGCCAACTCTTGATAAAGTACCTACTATAAATCTGGTGTTTCTTACTGTCTTAAAGAAGCTCAAATTGCCTCCACCGTCAGCTGGTACGCCGCCATTTCATCTGTCTGATCCTCTTGCACTACAAAATGCACTGATTAAAGCTGGATTCCAAGATGTAAAGACTGAAAATATGATAGTTACCTTGAGATTTGATTCGCCGGATAGCTTTACCAATTACCACAAGGCAACATCTCCTCCAATCCACGCATTACTTGCGGGACAAACAGCCGAAAAACAAAATGAAATATGGCAAGCGGTAACAGAAGCTACAAAACCATATACTAATTCAAAAGGGGAATTAATATTAGATAATGAAGTTATATGCTGCGTCGGCACTCGCGCGAGTTAACAGGCAATCTTTTATGTCCCAATCACTATTTTCTACATGGTTCCTTCTGCTCATTCTATTCCTTTTTCCTTTACTCAATATCTTAACTATACATATATGATAGACTTGTCTACCACGGTAACTCGCAGTATAGCTTTAACCTTTAGTGCATATCATGGTCAATGCCATCATCATCCTTACGATGGTAAGGGTCAAAAACCAAACTTGTTCTCTACACTCCTTTGCCATCAGAGGGAGCAGCCAGAAATTGAGCTCGATATCAGCAAATTGTCTTAGTATGGCATTCTTAGCAATGAGAAACAGCTATTTACGATTCTTGATGGGCATACTGATACGTGGCCAGTTTGGGTGTGAATTTGCGGTCTTTGAGTGGAGATATCTTTTGTACAGTTGCCGTGGCCCCATTCTCAGGGTCGCTCTTTCCTATTCTCGTCTTAGCGCGACTATTGGCGATAGCTTGGATGCCTTCCAGGCTGGGTAGAGACCCGCTGCAACGCTCAATCCCAGCGATATTGCCCAGACTCTGGCAAGGTCGCTCCAGGGATAGTGTGGCGTAACTTCAGACGATGGAAGGAGGTTCGAAGCAAAAAGAGACAAAGCGCCATAGCCTCCCAGCACGCCTAATACAAGTCCTATGCTTGCACCAATAATTCCAATTATGGCTGCCTCTGCAAGAAAGAGGGCAAGCACATTTCGATCCCTTGCACCAATGGCCTTCATGACACCTATCTCCCGGGTTCTCTCAGTGACCGACGTATACATGGTGGTAACTATTCCCACAGAGCCAACTAGGAGGGCTACTAGCGCAATGCTTGAAATGACGCTGCCAAAGCCGGCAGTAAACTCGCCGATTGATTGAAGTATTGCCTCTGAGGTTGTTATCCCTATCTCGGATCCGTAGAGGTCTCGTATCTCTTTTTCAACCTGCGTGACATGGTCCGTGCTTTCCGCTGCTACAAAGAGCGAATCGTACCTGCCAGATTTTTGAAGGAGCTTGTTGCCTGCATCAAGATTAAATACGACTGCCCTGTCAATCGTCGGGTTTCCCACCGGCTTCATTATGCCAGCCACAGTGAATGCCTCTGACTGGGACTGCCGCGATGCAGTAGCCAGATCGATGTACGTGTAGGTAACGTTTACTTGCTGGCCTATCATTGCCGCAGCGGAACCATCGTTGTCGGCTGCTTCTGGCAGCTCCCCCCACAGGTTGTTGGCAATCAAAGACGGAAGATATATTGCCGATTCGTCTTCTGGGTTCATAGTCGATCCTTCCGTAAATTCCAGAGCGGGGGCGATGATCTTGAGGTTTTCAGGCTGCACAGATAGCACGCTTGCGCTCTGGGATCTGTTCTCTGCAGCAATTGTGATTCTTCCCTGGTATGAAGGGATGACGGCGCTGACGTGGGGCAGCGACTCTAGCCTGCCCACCACAGCTTGATCAAGGGTTATCGCAGGAACTGGTATTAGGCCCTGACCAAGGAATGAAGGCGGACCGCCGTTATCGTTGCCGTCGTCTCCTTGTTCAGAATTGTCTGTAGGGATGCTTGTGATAAACAGTATATTTGGAGCGAGCCTGTTGAAAACATCTGTTGCAAACTGGCCAAGCCCTGACACTATGCCGTTGAGCGTTACCATTAGGCTACTGCCTACAATCACCATCAAGATTGTCAGAGAAGTCCTGACTTTTCTATCTCCAAGTGCCTTGAAAGAAATTCTGAACGTTTCAGTGACTTTCATATTTTTATTTACCTTGCTTTCTCTGGAGAAGTGATATTATCCTTGCTAGCAGCCGCAGACGCTGCTTCTGTTTCTGATGTGGTGGCTTTGTGTAATATTTCCTTCTCTATTCTTCCGTCCCTGATATAGATCGACCTGGTAGTCATGCCGGCCAGCTCAAGATTGTGTGTGACCATCACAACTGTAGTGCCAAACCTGTCAGACGACATCTTGAGCAGATCAAACACCTCCCTTCCAGTCTTGGTGTCAAGGTTTCCGGTGGGCTCATCTGCCAATACTAAAGCCGGGTCGTTTATCAGGGCTCTTGCGATCGCCACCCTCTGCTGCTCTCCTCCACTCAGGTCTACAGGTTTTTGCTTTGCCTTGTCCTTTATTCCTAGAATTTCGAGCAATTCCAGTGCCCGGGTGCGGCTATCAGAGGAGGGTCTTTCTAAGAAGACTGCTGGAAACTCGACATTTTCTTGAACAGACATTCTGTTGACAAGATTGTATGATTGGAAGATGAATCCAATCAGGCGGCTCCTGACATCAGAAAGCCTTGCATCGTCGAGCAGGAAAATATCCTGTCCATTTATGAACACCTTTCCTGAAGTGGGCCTGTCAAGAGCCCCTATGACGTTTAAGAGAGTGGATTTGCCGCTTCCTGATGGGCCAACTATTGAGACAAACTCTCCTCTCTTTACTTCAAAGCTGACACCGTCAAGGGCTACCACCATTTTTTTGGCTGAAGCCGAGCGTGAATCAAATACTTTCTTCACATTTTCCAACTTTAGCGCAACAGCGACAGCAGTAGTAGATTGGAAGTGGGATGAAAGATGGTGATGACTTTCCTTTCCAGCGGGATCTTCTCCTCTTCTTCCATTCACAAATTGTAATAGTGTAACTAAGGCTATAACAGGTAGGGTAGGGTGTATTGTCAGATATCAGGTCATTCATGGTCGACTCTTTCTGTATATCTTCAGATTATCTTATTCGTCGTCATCGCTGACAGATAATAATATAACCTTCTATCCTGCAGGCTGGTTTTACGCTTTTGATGCGCCAGGGTCATTGTTCGCAACTATCTCGCCTTTATCCTTTGTTCTGCTGGTTATAATCAAGGCTCTGATGTAGAACAAGGAATCTGTTGCATCTAGTTCCACTTTTGCCTTGATTTTCAGTTTGATTTGCATCAGGTGGAGATATTGGAGATTGTGGAGGTATTTTCCGTATTACTATCCGTTGATCAACAATGGCTTCAACTTATCAAAATTCCTTTAAGCGAGTCATAATTATAGATCAATTTTGTTGCATAACACAGAACAGCCAGACTAGGAATAATATTATGTGCAATATTATATGCAATAAACTAAATTTTCAGCTCTTTATAGCAGCTTCAAATTCTATCGAACCCATGACACCATGATATCTTGGAGGGGATTATAGAGGGAAAAGAAGTCTCGGGTGAAGATATCTAAAAAAATAACTTTAGATCTTGATTGTTCTAGAACAACTATTAGGATCGGTATCCCATATTCCGACTGCGTTTTAATTGTTTGAGGTAAGGTAAGTATCACAATTAGTCTTATAACTCTACCATGAGGAAGAAAAATTATAGATGGTGCAAGGTTTTGGGTTGATCTCTTCTCTTCAATCGCTTTACCAGCAATATCGCTATCAACGCGGGCACTGCAACCAGCAACGAAATTGCAATTGTAGGGCTGACATAGTCTTCGAAAAAGAATTTCGTGTCAAGCCATGCAGAGGGAATAATAGTGAAAAAGTCTAATAGTGAAAAATCCTCAATTTCGCCAACTGCAAGTGTATATTTCCCCGCGTCTTGTACGAGGCTTATGTCAAACACAACCAAGTAATATGTACCATCAGACGGCAAACTATTGATGACTATCTCTTGCCTCTCCCAGTACGATGATTGCGTAAATGGCTCATAAAATTCGCTTGATGGAATCGGACCGTTGTAATCTACTACTATAGCCCTCATGCCGGGAGGGATTGCAAACGGCAGATCACCGATATTATGAGCATATTCTCGAACAGAGTATCCACTTTCCAAATTGCCTGCAGTCACATCGCTGCCAACCAATGCGATAGACGGCGCAAATGTAGAGAACTTTTCCAGCTGGGGGATCGATATTTGGGCGTACAGCCTCTCTCCCTCATCAGCAGCAAATTTGTAATAGTGGATGTCGTTGCTTCCGCTTAGCTCTTCATATATTGCCCAAGAAATCTTGTGGTTTGGAATTTCTTTTGCAGTTGCGAAATCATTATTGCTGTCGACTACTTTAAGAGGCTTGTGACCGTTTGCCATTTGAAATGAGGAAGTAAACAGGACAAGCATGATGATTATGGCAATAGTTTCTTTCACAAAATTACGTCTACTTTCTGGTTAATAAGGAAACGCACTTTGCGAACAATGTTGGCACTATGAAGGGAAATAGATTCTAAAAAAAGATGACAGGTAAGAATGCCGTTGACAAGACCTGTCAGCCTCAAGAGCTCTCTGTAGAGTATGCTTGCAATAATTTGCTCTATATGTTGCGTCAAAATCCTTCATCCTCGAGATAACCTCTACATAATAAACCTCCTACGATAAGCCGTCCTCAGCTTTGAATCTTTTGTTCCCTTTATTCTTGTTTAGTTTCTGTGTTATACCAAAGGCCTCTGATTCTATTATTGTCAAGCCTAATACAAATGACTTACACACATCTGTTTTGCAATGTTAACCGACCCTTCGACGAGCCATTCAGAACCGAGATACAGCATTGCAAGTCCTCCAGCGACTAATAATGAGTTTAGTATCAGCGAATCATGCAGAGGCATTTTGATTAACACCTCCTATTAATATGACATTGTTCTTGATCGCATTCCTCGTAATCCTGCTAATCTTATTCAAGAAAAAGATTGCCTTTATCAATACTAATTTGGTTGTGTCCAATAGAGCCAGTCTTTCTTTTGAACAAAGAAAAGTATAGATGATGATGATGATGATATAGTATCAGTTCAACGCACTAAATACTAATGTTAGATATAGGATAATCACAACGAATTGAGTAGAATTGAGCAATAGAATTCTTGTTCCATATGATGGTTCAGAATATTCGAACAAGGCAGTCAGGCAGACTATCGAATATGCAAAATCGCTTTCCAAGGACGCGGAAATAATCCTGAAGTATGTAGAGTACCGGAAATACACTTACCACCAAGTTATGATTATGGCATGCGGATATCATATGTCAAATCTACAAAGGAGTATCGGAAAGAGCTCTATCAACAAATGAAGATGCGCGCTTTAGAGATGTTAAACAGAAAGAAGGATGAATTCAAGGATGCTGGAATTAACAATGTCAGACCGCAAGTATCTATCGGCAATCCTATTGAAAAGATTCTGGATTTAGCTTCTGCGGAGAAAGTGGATTTGATAGTCATAGGAAGTGTTGGATTAAGCGGCATTTCAAAGCTGAAGGCTCTTGGTAGCGTTTCAAGAAGTGTTAGCGAGAGAGCCAAATGTCCCGTTCTTATTGTCCGTCGATGTGATTGGAGTCTAATATTGATTCTTTTGAAGTACTCGTTCATTGTCTTTCACTGTGATTGTTTGTCTTGCAAAGAATCCCGTAACAGAGATATTGTGCTACCATACCTGACATTCTATGATGTCAAATGCGACAAAAATCCCAAAGAGAGCATCTTAATGCCTTATAATAAGTTGCAGATGAACAAGAGCTGGTTGTTAAATTAAAAAGAATGGGGCCAGTGTTTTTGACAGGGATAAAGCGAAGAACTGATGTAATGGAATTAGTTCCTAGCAGTGGCAAGAAGATTTTTCCTTCTGCGAAGATCCTTTTGGCAACATATTATTGAAATCTATTCTCACAGCTATTAGCAGTTCTGGGCCAATGCAGGTTTTAGGTCTTAAATTATCAAAGAATAATTATCAATTTTGTTTGCTACTGACAGAATCCTATTTTTAGGGCGATAGGACACTCGTCATATATGCATCAATAGCAATCTACAACCGCTATACACATATACCTATAACATAACCGTATGTCAATATTCATTTTATGTCACTGGCTCAATGAGTCTCAATTCTGAAGGTCTTTCTCTCAAATCCCTGTGGCCCTGGTTTTCTAACAATAAGTCATCCATCCACATGACCATCTCAAACCATTCAGGTAAGAGGATATAGCATTAAGCATGTTGAAGAAGAGATGAATAATAATGCTAAAGATATTACTATAGCCGATAAATATCCGATTATAAAGACTACCACCTATGCCAGAGGACAGCGAATTTTCTGCAGATCTTGTTTCAAGCACTTGCCAATTCTGCGGAGAATCCTTTAGCAGAGCAGCTCAGTTATCGCTCCACTATAAGGAAAAACACTCCGAGGAAATAGGTAAAGAAGCAGAACAATAGCACAAACTATCTTTGTCATGAGAACTTCAAAGCTGATTTCAAGCATAAAGATGGCTCTTGTAATAGTAAAAGAAAGATATGATATGTGTTTTATCAATGAGAATAATCCAATAGCTGTAGTTATAGTAGCATCTTGTTGCAAGAGTTCTCTTTTTCTTGATACTAAATGATCTGATTGATTTACTCGAACTATAGAAACTTCAGTATTGAAACTGGTTATGTAAAAATCAACAGTACTTACAAGGATAGCTGATAAGATATAATAACAGTCAGCCTTTTCAAAGATTGATCAGACAGTAATGCCTAGCGCGTCAGGCAACTTCACAGCATATGAAAGAGCAGATCTTAACGTATGGCAATAATAACATCTAAAGAAGCGAGATCATCCAATTCGTTGTCAATAGAGGGAATGTATGACATGCTTCTTTGCGCATATTTTCTGCACAAAAAGGCTATTATCTTTTGATCTTTCCCAGAAAATCTAACATTAGAATATCATACATTTCTTTGGGCTTCTCGATGATTACCCAATGGTCGCTCCCATCCAAAACCTTGAGCTGCATTTCAGGCATTTCCTCCTTTGCTTCTTTTAGAAGCCGCATAAACACATCATCGTCGCTACCCACAATGGCAAATACCTTGCAGTGTGAAGTTTTCAGTTTCTCCACCACATTTTCCGGGATAGTGTAAAGCGCTATAGTAGCTGCTACGAACCCCTCAACAGACGTCTTTGTAAAGACATCTCTAAAGAAATCTGAATGCCTTTTGTCTTTTAACAAGTCCCTTGCTTCATCAAAGCTTCTAAGTTTGTATTCAGCTAAGGCTTCTATCCCCTGTGTGATGGCTATCTCGCGTGTTTTGAAATGCTTCTCCAGGTCTTTTTCTTCAAACTTCTTAGGCGAAGAATTGATCAGGACTATTGCATCAACGCTTCCAGGATGTTGCGCTGCATACATTGAAGCGATTATGCCTCCTATTGAATGGCCTATGATAGAGCATTTCTTCTTGATGTTTAGATGTTCTAACAGACGGTGGAGATCGTTTACCAGATCTTGCATGGCATAAGCCTTGACCTTACCCATATCGGTTCTATTGTGACCTCTGATTTCGTATACTATAACCCTAAAGCCGCTTTTTAACAACAGCGATATTTCATGATGCCAAATCAGGATATTTCCTCCAATCGGATGAATCAGGATAAGAGGATATGATTTGTTATCACCGTGATCCTCATAATAGGTGTTGAGTGTACCGGCTAGAAAGTATGAAGATGACATAATGCATTATAGCAGAATACAAATATTATTAATAGTTCTTAATCTGCAGAGGATCGGCTAAAGGGAAGATTGGATGGGATGAGTTATCATTGCTGCTCTTCTTCTTCTTCAGCCAGTTTTCTGTCTGGTTTTCATTGATTGGAACACAATGTACCTGGAATCTTGCACCTTCTCAGGAGCTGGCCAAAGAAGACGAAGTCTGCTAAAGCAAGAATATAATTGAAAACATACACACCGTCTGCCTTGTTATCCCAGGAGTCTGAAATGCCCTAAGATTGAAGGGTATCATAATTATAATGATCTTTCAAAATCATTGCATGATGCCTTGCAGATGCATAGTTGCCAACTTTACGCTAAGCCTCTGGTTGAGATAACTCGTATGCAAATCTTTCCAAGACCCGCTTGCGATAATCCTCTAAAGGTGCCATTAGCACGCATTTTCTGCATTCTGCTTGGTGGTTATATCCCGCTCGTCTATCTGCTCTCAATATCACGCATAAATTTCTCATACAGTGAATCAGCGTCGTTAGCTCTCATACTTCCTGATCCACAACCTCCCTTTCTCGGTGGCTGTCATTTCACCAAGTTCATTATTCTTGATCCAGTGATTGTGTACCAGGAAATTAGTCCAGATTTCTACCAGCTGACTATCGCCATCAAACTCCTGAATGATCTGGTCATTATTTTGGCCTTCCTCTAATCTACGCAAAATGTATAATGCCTGCTTTAATCCTCTCAAATATAAGGGGTTAGCACTTTCGACTAGCAAATCTCAACATACTACATATCAGCGCGAATATGAAAGCCATACCTCCACACTCTTGGAGGGAGGGAAATCGAGAAAAACCTGAGCAAGGAGGGGTCGATGCACGTATGAACCATGCAGATTGAAAAAATGGTTTTTCCTTTGTTCTTTATATATTCGGTTTCTAACTCCAACTAGCCACAAATAAAATAATAACAGCTTTAATAATCAAAGCTTGTCAATAATCTGACTAGGTATCGAAGTCTTTCTCCCCACTACTTCTACAATCTCTGTCCATACTACATCTTTAATGCCATCAGTGGCCTTTAACAATTCCATCATTCTCAGTATCTCTGCGTTGTCTTCGAGTATCGTTTCCACTCTTAGGTCTATCGTGTGCTGACCGATGCTC
>DASUUX010000158.1:0-4008 GCA_036373855.1 Nitrososphaera sp. | reverse complement strand
ATTTGTGAGTTAGGATATGCTTTTGCCATCAGAATTGTTGATACACCATGACCACATCCAACATCTGCAACTTTAGCTGTCCCTCCGTTCTTGAGGCGGTCTTCAACTCCTTCTAGCGCAGGAATCCAGCTTGTTGTGAGGTTAGCGACATAGTTTGGTTTGAAGAACCTCTCTGTGCCTTCAAACAAGTAATGATGACGGTCCCCCCATCCAAGACCTTTTCCTGTTCGAAATGCATCAATAATCTTCTCCTCATCTTTGAAAAGACTTACTAGCGTTTGGTAGAAGCCTGCTATGTATGCAGGCTATTTTCATCTGTTAGCGCAAAAGCTTGCTCTTCTTCTTGTTCTCAGCTGCTACAACTGCGGCTGCAAACTCGTCATATTTTGGCAATAATGGTAATTCAGTATTGTAGTATTCTTCTTCTCGTTGTTCTATTTGTTGTTGTTCTTCTAATATCAGGGTAATAATTCTATAGAGCGATTGCTCTTTAGCTTTAGGTTTGATTGTTTATGACTAGTATAGTGCGGTTGTTACATAGGAGGAGGAGCAGCAACAGCAACATTATGACTTGTCAAAAGAGATTATGACTATTAAGGCATAGCTTCTAGCAGTGGTAAATAGGCTGGACTACGTTGAGAAGCTATATGATGATGAGGAAGCAGCAGCCTCTAGAGCAAGTAATCTATAATGAAGCCCAAGAGCTAGCACACGAGCGAAACTGGTCGGTAAGCTTTACACTTAGTGTTATGTGGTCTAGGTTTAAAGATGCTGGAGACATTAGAGAAGCTGAAGCAGCGTTTATCTTGATGCAGCGGGAAGAAGAGCGAAAAGGAGTAAAAGACCCAATCTTCACAGAATGGTGAAGGAAAGAAAGAAAAAAAGAGAGCTAGCTGCTAAAGCATGAGTTTGGAGTTTCAACTCCCTTTCATTACTATATAGAATAGCTACTCAAAATCAGCTCAAAATAATGCCGTAGTTTCCCGTAGTAAAAGAATGGACTGGGTGATGGGATTTTGAACCCACGACCTCAGCAATGCCAGCTGCTTTCTAAGGCTGCCTGCTCTCTCTTTACCTTCTATCCAAAGTACAGGTAGTCAGAGCATGTACTGCCATAACAACAACTGTAGTTTACTATATGCTGACGACTCATCATCAGGAGCGAGAAGTATCAGTACCAGTAGCTTGTGACTCTCCAGGTATTGCTCCAATCTGCTGCATCAATCCCATCATGTCTGCGGTTACCCATTCTTCTGTTATCTTGCCATCAATGATAGTTAAGAAATCCATCGCATCTATTGATATTTTCTTGCCACTAGGCGGTATGCCCTGCAGCTCTCCTTTGTGAGTGCCAGTAATGGTGAAACGAACCGCTCTTCTATTGGAATTTCTTCTTCTTCATCATCATCTTCAGGGCTTGTCATTTCTCTTATCCTCCTCTCCTTCTTCTTTCTCGAAGAAGAAGGTGTTTTCTGAATTATGAATTCGAAACTCTTCTTCCTCCATCTTGTCAAATTCCGAAAGTGCATTACGCACCGTCTGAAAGTCTTCATCGTTGGAATATTTCTTAGCTATCTGTGCTCTATCGTCTTTGGCAATCCATGTTTTACCATTTACTTCAACTTCAGCACCTGTTCTAAAAAGCCAAGTAATTGTTCTCCCTTTTTCATCTATCTCAATATTGCGAACATCACGGCGATGAAAAATGGCAGTGCTGTCTATTGTTCCAAAGTCCTCAAAAGTCGGCGGACTCATTTCTCTCCCCCTAAAGCCTCTCCTCCTCCTCCTGACCTAGAGCCCCAGTGCTGTTAAAGATGTAGTAACTATGTGTACTAGGAATTCTCCTCTAAATTGTGTATTCCGCTAACTTCGATTGTTTTTCTGCCTGATGCAAACTCTATAAGGTTGTCGAAGAGATATAGACACTTTGCCATAGACATTCTTAGCTCCTTGACGAGCACTGTATTAGTTTTGCCAGCAATGGTATTTCTCGAATGAAAATACTGTATGATAATAGAAGGTTGCTTCTTCTTGAGAACGAACACCCATACTTAAACATGGAATAGTTATTGTGGAGTTCTTAATTATTAACTGGCAGTGTCCGTAGGGTCTTCACTCATATATAAGAACTATCACGGCGAAAATGAGACAAAATGAGACTAATTTGTACTTAGATCCCTAAGGTGCATCTAGTACATTAACATCAACGCCAACAGAGAGATTGGATCTGGTTAAAGCTTGAACTATTGACCCTTCGTAGGAGCAGGCACAAGACTACAGCCTTGGTATCCCACAACAATATACAGCAATAGATTAGACGTGAAATATGGTGGATTATCCCAATATTTGGCGCATCGACGTATGAAAGTATAATAGTGACGCAGGGTTAACGACCCAGAAACTCGCCAGCTGATCCCAAGCAAGAGACCAGCTGACGAGGATGCGATCATGCGTGGTCTCTAAACAGCTCTTAGAGACTCACGCACTTATTGATATGCATATTAGATAGTTAAGCTTTTGTCTCATAGTACCAGAAAGTGTTTTTACGAATCTGAAGAAGCATTGCAACTTGCAAGCTCAGGAGATAGCTAGAGGTGGTATGGATAACAAACACGAGAAAAAGGAACGTGTTATTAGGATAGGGCAGTGGACTTATGACAAGTTAAGGGGGATAGGTAAGATGGGAATGGAAACCATTTCGCAACGCTTTAGATAAATCAGATAGAAAGAAGTTTGATGAGATGTTTGAGTCACCCAAATGGTACATTTCAGCCTGTTCTAATTCTGTACAGTATGTAAGGCTTCATCCAATTCTTATGTCCATACTTCTTTATCATTACAAACAGCTAGCAGAATCCAGCCTGAAGTCGTAGATATGCTTCAGGGGAGAGTATCGCAATCAGTATTGACACGCCATTATCTCGTGCCTCAAGACGGGCTTAAGGAGCAGGTGCTAGATGCTTTCAAGGAATTGAAAAAGCTGCTTTAGACTTCTATATGTTCCTATTTAAGATCAATAGATTGTTCTAAGCGTTCGTTTTCAGCTATCCGCACTCTATTTTTCGTGACAAACTTAAAAGCAACAATCACAAACCACACACTCTGTTATGTCTTTTAAAAAGATGATGATGACAACACCTGAAGAAGTGCTCAACTCTATAGTTGAAGGTATCAATGCAGGGGATCTAGATTCCCTCATGACCCTTTATGAGGCTGATGCGTGTTTTGCATCGCAGCCAGGAGGAGCAGGAGGAGGAGGACAACTTGCAAAGGGTCCAGAATCTGTACGCCAAAGTCTACGTGCTTTTATAGACTTGAAGGGCAAGTTGGACCTAAAAGTAAAGAGGGTACTTCAAGCAAGTGACCTTGCTCTTGTAATCAGTGAATGGTCATTCAGTGGAACTGGATCTGATGGTAATCCTGTTAATATGGCTGCTAAAAAAGCTGCGGACGTTCTGCGTCGTCAACAGGCTGATGGAACTTGGCGGTTTGTCATAGATAATCCTTGGGGGACAGACTAAGGCTCTGGAGCTTGACTGCTGGTTCATTCACCCAATCAATCCCCTTACTCCCTTCCTTCCTTCGTCTATGACCTCTTTTTGTTCTATCTCTCTAGTTCGTTATTCGCTCTCTGTTGTTATGAAATAAGTAATGACACCTTAAGCTCGTACACCCTCTTCAAAATGGTGATGCAGCACTAGGAAAAGAGGATGAAGAAAGAGATTATGAGCTATTCAGAACAAGCGGCAAAGTCAGAAAAGCTACTGCACGAGCATTTTTGTAGAATAATAAAACTGTTAATTAGTAAAACTTGCCAATACTAAATGAATGAGTAACCTGTCAACTGTAAATGCTGAAATTAGCATTGTGCCGATTGGTACTTCTGATACAAGTATGGGCAAAGAAATAGCAGCTGCCTACGATGCAATTCGCAACATAAAGAATCTCAAAAAGGTAATTCTCACTCCAATGAGCACCCAGGTAGAATCAGACAACCTAGACGATATC
>DASUUX010000157.1:0-3234 GCA_036373855.1 Nitrososphaera sp. | reverse complement strand
CATAACTCAACCTGTACGACCTTATGCGCAAGAAGTGAACGCACCAGCAGAGCGCCTGAGAATAGCTTGGACTGCGAATTCTTGGCAGCCCGGCGGCTTTGTGGATCCTGAAGTAGTTCGCTGCGTGGAGCAAGTAGTCTCCGAATGTGAAAGGGCAGGTCATGAACTCATCGAGGGAAGCCCTGTTTTTGATTATGAAGAGTACCTAAAGGCAGTATGCGTAGCTTGGGCCTTCGGATTGTATGCAGGGATGGATATGTTCGCAGCTGCGATGGGGCGGACAATTGGCGATGAGACTTTGGAACCAGTGATGTTGTCATTTTACAAATACTCCAAGGGTCTTACAGGGACTGATATGATAATGACTGAATTCTTCTTGAACAAATTCAGGCGCGCTTTTGGTAAATTCTTCGAACGATATGACATGTTGCTCACACCTACATTGATCAAATTACCAGAGCCGCTTGGCAAGTACACGAAAATACGAACAGACGTTGACTACGTAGGCTACATGCGTCTCTGCGATGAAATCCGAGTTCACACCACCGCTGCTAATGTCACAGGACAACCAGCCATGACATTGCCTCTTGGATGCAGCCAATCAGGTCTGCCAATAGGGGTCCAGTTCATGGGTAGGTTTGGTGGGGAGGGCGCACTAATTCGTCTGGCAGGTTCCCTTGAAAAACAAATGCCTTGGCATGAACGAATTCCACCTGTCCATGCGAGTCGGTAGTCCCTGCCCCTTGCATGCAGCGTCGGCGAGTCCTTGAGCGAAGAAAACCATGGGATCAGCTACGAATTTTTGTCAGAAAAGAATAAAGCTCGGCCCCTTCTATATCGCACCATGCAAGCAAGAGTTAATCTTTTCAATATTATCCGGCTTTGACACTAGGAGCAAAACTTTTAGCTCAGTCGTTTCTATGGAGAATTGAAATCTACTCTTTAGCGCTTCTTAAAACACGGGGGCCCTTGGGCCCGCACTTTTGCATATTAACAAAAGATGTTCGTCTACATTGCCTTATTCCGGCCATAATAAATTACGCCCCGTAACAAACAGAAGAATTACATAAATAGAAAGATAGTATCTATCTGCCAACTATAGATAAGCTACCTTTAATGGATGACTACTCAACAATAAACATGTCAAAAAGGACATATCAATGCCTCAAGAATGGGTCATACTTCACTGGAGCTCATTTGAGGAGGTTCAGGCGGTCTTTCTTTGTAATGACATCTTGAGCCAAATTGAGTTATTATTATTATAGTAGTAGTAGTAGTAGCAACCGTGATTATTATAGCAGTATAGATGTCATATGTAAGCGCGCCTGATGAGATACCTACACCTGCAACAATCACCAGCCCGACCTCTCCTCTCGATATCAAACTTATCACACTCTCATGGATTTTGATCTATCTTTAAGAAAATGATGGATGGCAGTCTAGTTCCAACCAATTTCGTTACAACAGCTATCCTATCATTATTCTCCCCCCCGCTATGTATAGGACATCCATGTTCACCTAAGCAGGTCAACCTATGCGCCGATAATTGCAAAGAACAAAGGTGCAAAGATAATCTGCAGCTCGTCAACATAATCATGAACTTGGTGATGGACATCTATACGGTAATGGGCATACGTAGTAGTGCAAAAGATGAGTTCGAAAGCGATATGTGAGATATTTATAAAGTGGGAAGGATTATGGTGACCGTGCTGTGGCGGCAGACGAACATCCTCAAGGATAAAATAATAATAACAGTTGTAAATTTGATTCGTTGAACATTAATTATCGTCATAATCATAATAATCATCATCAGTAACCTGTAAACTCTTCAACTTTGATTCTTTCATTTGGAATTTCTAAATTGTCTTTGAGCAAATCTTGCATGGCTTTTATCATAGCGGGCGGACCACAAATATAGAATATTGAATTATTTAGCGTATTACTGTCTAAGTACTTCAAAATCATTGCTTTGTCTATTCTCCCATATTCTCCTTTCCAATCATTTGCAGTGGACGATGATTGTTGTTGTTGTTCATCCTCACTAATAGTATAAATAATCTTCAGATTTTTATTTATGTTCGCCCAATCATCAAACTCTTTTTTGAATAAGATATTATCACGGTTCCTGTTGGAATCAAACATTACTATTCTTAGTGGCAGCTGCTTATCTGTAGCGTACTTTACCATACTTCTAAATGGAGTAACACCTATTCCACCAGAAAGAAATACAGCAGGCTTTGAATAATCTTGATGTAATACAAATTGTCCCTCAGGACCTCTTACCTTGACTTTTGCGTCTTCCTCTAAAGTTGAAAGTCTCTTTTTGTATGGTGAATCTCTGATTCTAGTGCTAAACATTATAAAATTCTCAGTTGGAGAAGATGAAATAGTAAAATGTCTGATCGGGCCTTTGGGATCATCATAGACTCCACCTATATCAAAAAAGGCAAATTGCCCTGCCGTATAATTTAATAGTGTTTTGTCTTCTGCTCCTTCTCCTTGATCGTTTTGCTTACTAAACTTAAATGACGTTACATCAGTACTCTCAATCTTATCTTTTTCTAATAGTGTTAGCTCAATCTGAGGAGATTTTCTTTTGCCTTGTGCCTTAATTAGTATGCTATTGCCATCCACTTTTACTTCATAAGCTGGCTCTGGTTCACTTGCAGGAGGGCTTATCACCTCCCCTGTCCTTACATCAAATTTGGAATTGTGCCAGGGACATTCAACTTCGTATCCTTCAAGCGTGCCGTCAGCTAGAGGACCACCTTCATGCGTGCAAATACTGCCTATGGCATAGTATTTTCCCTCAACATTAACTACACAGATATTTTGACCATTAACTTCGACTTCTTTCATTTGTGAGGGTTGAATATCCTTTGTATTAGCTACCTTAACAAAATCCTCACTCAATTCGAAGATCATTTTCATTACGCAGTCCGAAGCCTATATTGTTTTCTATCTATTTGAATTTCCAAACATAATTATGATTCTACAGTTTGAGCATTATTTATTTTCCCATATAGTGATAGTAGGCAGGCTAGCTCATTTTGATATCTTTTAGTATTTGGTTAGTCTTCAATTCTCCCTCCTTAATTGAAGCCTTTACCGTATCTACTGAAAAATCTGCATTCTCATAAAGGGATGGAAATGGTTCGCTCCTAGTTATATAATATACACGCTTTATTTCTGCTCCATGTTCTTCTGACACTTTTTTATACCTTGCACGAATCT
>DASUUX010000156.1:0-5631 GCA_036373855.1 Nitrososphaera sp. | reverse complement strand
CTAGCAAGCGCCCTTCTAATGATATTGCGAAGGAGGCCCTCGTACGCTGAAGTACATTGAACGACGTGATAAGGTCATGATATATGCGGAAATTCTTGGGAATATCCGCTCAGCTCTACGAAATGGAGAGAAACCTACAATCACAAGAATCCAGCTTAAAGTAAATGTTCCATTTGTTAGGTTTAAAGAATATTGGGAGGATCTAAAAGCAAGAGGCCTGATAAATACAGAGTCAGAGATCAGCCTTACTAAAGAAGGAGAAAGGTACCTTGAAGAATACCACAAGGTTAGAGAATTCTTGGAGGATTTTGGGTTTATCAAAGAGGATGATACAGAGAATGATAAAATCATTTGAAATACAAACAGGCAGGATTATTGTCTTTGTATTGTATATACATTCTGTCGATTCTAGCTTTTCTTTAATTGTTTGAGGATATGCATTTTAGGTTGAGAGACAAAAAACTTGTACCTGCAAGGGAGCTTTTTGTTCCTTCGCACTCCCCGCGAAGTACCCATTGGGAGGGAGAAACGCTCTCCCTCCCTTAAATCTATGTAATGCAGAAATGTAGATCAAGATTATGATGATGTTATAGTTGCAACCAATACCCTACAGTGCAATTGTCATTATACTAGGCGCTGCCAGATATTTGATGGCGCGGTGAAAGATCAGTCCTGTTCAGTACTAGAGCCTGAATTATAGCTGCCGTGCAGAACTATAATTTTCTGCTAAAGTTTAGTTTTTCTCTCTTTATCAATACCTACATTGTAGTCTGTTGTTATTATGCAGCTTTTGGTCAATCTATTGCTTACTGAATAAAGTGCCCATAGTAACAGTCCTAAAGCTATTAATCTGATTGGAATTTGGTAGTTAGACATTATTGTTGAAGCCAAGATCCCTGCACTTCCAAACGTTGAGATGAGGAAGAATCCAAATGAAGAGCAGCTTGCGCATGCACTTGATACAATACTTAATGATGAACCTGAAAAAAAGGAGGCGCGGCTTAGCTTAAGGCGGGAGTTTCTAAAGACATACACATTCATGGCCACAACGGCACCTAGAAGCGGCGCTGTTATACTAGATAGGATAAAGCTACCAATTGCATCGTCTGGAAGATAAAAGGCAAATACAGGTGAGAAGAAAAGCAACTCGTCTAAAATATTAAAAATAATCCAGAATACCATACTGATGAAACCTGCTATTGCTATGTAAGTCGGTTTCGAAAATACTAATTGAAAAGCTGTCAAAAATGAATAGAATAGGCTTTTTGGTTGCAGCATGTAATCTTGATTAGCAGTGAAAAATTCAGGCATAAAGGAGTTATCCTTAACACAGAAAGAAAATCTTTAACCGTTGTAAGGCGCATGACACTTGGCGGACAAACACTAGGCTCTCTCTGAAACGTAGTTCGGCTATTTGACAGTTAAAGTTAAAATTGAACGGTTGGACTGCATACTTATTATTCACTAGAGTGTCTTGAAATTAATGGTACAACTTACAACATTGCAGATATCAACTTTTGGGATGGACATGCAGGAAGGGATTGCTGCTGGTATTCGAAACTTTCCTGTCCACAAGCTTGTCCTCATCTGCTATAGTTCTGACAATCAGAAGGCGGAGGAATTTGCTCGAAGGATTAGATCGGTGCTGGGTATTCCAGTGACAATTACACTAGTAAGTAAAGAAAATGTCATACGAGATGTCTTGGAAAGGATAGGCGAGATAATTGAAATTGAAGGCAAGAATTTCCAACAAATTCTAATGAACGTGAGCTGCGGAGATAAACTAATAGGATGCGCAGCTCTTTCAGCTGCATTTATCAACGGCATCAAGGCATTTGGAATGGATCCAACAGGTGCTCCACTAGCTATGCCAGTTTTGAAATTGAGCTACAGTGAAATAATATCTGAGCCAAAAATAAACATACTCAAGGCCATGGACAGAGCGGGGGGTGCTGCAGAAAGCCTAGAACAGCTGGAACAGGTATCTGGTTATGGGAAGCCACTACTCAGTTACCACATAATGGGAGGAAGGGAAGCAAGGGGACTTGCAGAATTAGGCTTGGTAGAAGTAGAAAAGGGTGATAGAGGTAAGCTTGGGACCAAGCTTACCACTTTAGGCAAGCTTCTTGTAGTAAGCAGCAATAATAATGTCAGTGCAACCTAGTAAGTGTAGCAAGCTGCATTTGCATAGGAGTGACAATAAAACCTTGAAATTTGTGTTTAATGCAACTTTTAAGCTTCATACTGCCAAAGCCGGACAAACTCTTAATAATTTCCTACAACTCATCTTATAATAGGTATGAGTGGCCCCGACGCATCCGCGACCTTTCTATTAGGTATGTCCCTTGACATGATAATTGGCATGGCTCTGGGAATGGTAGCTAGTCCTTTATTGATGAAAGCTATAAAGATCATAAGACATAGAAGAAAATTGAACAGATTATTCAGTGAGATGGCTCAAGTTCGACAAAACGAAGGGGAGGATGACCCTATTCCAAGTACAGGTCAAGGAAGAAATATTCTTTGAGTAAAGGTTATCCTAGCCTACGCAGATTTAGTAAGACATTACAAAGTTATCTTTAATCCTTTCAGATAAGAAATAAGAGCAAGAGGATGAGGTATTCCTAACAAGTGTGTTCGGACCTGAGTTTTACATAGGCTTTGGCATAGGCCTACTGATATCTGCAGGAGTTGCTATATGGTATGCTTTTGGCTATGAACTCAAGCAAACTATGAAGAGATGGAGACATCATTCACATGATGGCAGAAGGTATCACTAAAAAATCTGTTATTGAATCATTAAAGTCATACTCAAAGCGTTAGTAATGTTTCATTTATACTAAATTAACATTTGCTGAATCGTGAAGAAAGGACACCACCACTGGAAAAGATCGGCTGCAACATCGTTAGCATTGATGGTATTGCTTTCTAGCATTGCATCAGTTTCTATACTACTATATCCTGATAATAATCAAGCAGAAGCTGTGATAAGATTCGACGGCATGAAAAACCTTAGCACAAATTCTGGAACTTCACTGGATCCTAACGTATCGACTTCAGGCAACAATGTGTATGTTGTATGGAGCGACAACACACCTGGCAACAATGAAATAATACTCAGAGCAAGCACTGATGGTGGTGCAACCTTTAGCAGCGAATCGAAGGGTCGCTTAACCAATACTATATCTGCATCACTATCCCCAAAGGTATCATCGTCTGGAACTCATGTGTATGTTGTGTGGATAGAAAAGGATAATTCTGAGAAGAGCGACGTGCATTTCAGAGGAAGTTATAATTCAGGCTCAGGTTTTGGCGATATCAAAAATATTAGCAATACTGGTGCTGCATCAGAGGCTCAGATCGCGGCTAGCGGCAATAACATTTATGTCGTTTGGAGTGATGCTAAATTTGGCAATAGTGACATATACTTCAGTTCAAGCAGCAACGGTGGCCAAAGCTTTGGCACTCCGGTAAATCTGAGCGATAATGCCGGCATATCAGATCAGCCGCAAATAGTCGCAACAGTTGATGGGCATGTTTATGTAGTATGGCAAGATTCTATTTCTGGTAGCAAGGAAATACTCCTTCGGGCAAGTGATAATTTTGGTATAGAATTCGACAGTATAAACAATCTAAGCAACAATGATGGGTCATCAAGTAATCCGGAGCTAGCAGCGTCAGAAAGTTCTGTGTATGTGACTTGGACTGATAATACCGCTGGGAATGTGGAAGTATTTTTTGCAGCAAGCACAAATGCGGGATCATCCTTTGGAAGCGCAGTCAACCTGAGCAATACTGTAGGAACTTCTTACAGGGCTCAGATAGCAGCATCTGGAGATAAGGTGTATGTCACATGGTGAGACACACCCAGGGAAGTATACGTTAGAGCGAGCGAAAATGCAGGCAATACTTTTTCTGAGTCGCTTAATCTGAGTAATGATGAGACCGATTCAGGGTGGCCAGAAATATCCGCTACAGCAAACAATGTATATTTAGTCTGGCGGGCAGGACCTCTCCAAGGATTGTCAAAGGAAGTGTATATAAGAACAAGCGAAGATAATGGTAATTTCTTTGATGAAGTTATCAACCTCAGTAATAATCCCGGCAACTCTGGTCCTCCACAAGTAGCATCTGGATCTGGTAGGGACGTCTATGTTGTTTGGAGTGACGCTACAACTGGTAGCGGAGATATATACTTCAGAAGCGGTTCTTAGCCGGGCTTTCTTACAAACCTTGAGGTCCGTACTAGTGTGATCTTAGTTGATTAGAGCATAATTTTTTGACAGTTAAACGATCTTTTCTAATACCACATGCAATCAATAACATATCATCATGTCCTCCCAGCCGAGCCACAAAAGGTAGCAGAGTGCTATGAAAAAACTCTGCTCTATAGCCTTTGGGAGGGCAGGCCAATCCCAAATGAAATATATGCAGTCATTTGCAGAACTTGCATTAAATATTGAGCTCTTGCGAAAGCGGTATTATGAAACAGATAGGCATGGCTGCGCGATTATGCAGACAAAAAACGAAATAAAACAATGACACATTGTATCCATTATTACCTACAATTGACTATCTCAATAGGATGGTATCGCTAAATGTCGGCTTGCTGTCTGGGGCATATGATGCTTCTTCTATGACCCATCTAAATGGCTATAGGAAAATCATAGATATATATGCCGCTAATGGTCTCTGCAATCGCCGCACGCCAGCCATCATGAACTAGCAGCTCTTTTGAGAACATTGAACGATCTAAAGAGCAGTAAAAAGTTGTTAATCGTGTTATAGAAAATACTGATAACTCTGGTAGGTCCCTAGCGATAATGTGAGGGAAAATTAACACAGCTACCGCAGAATTTTGTAAAGGAAGAATGACAAGAGATAAACTAAGTCTCTGAGTGAACGCCTTTAGCTAGTTATCAAGCGGCAGAGACATCTGTTCTACTATGACGACCTGTCGACTGCTATTTATAAACTGGTGAATGCCTTTCATACTATGACCACCTTAATTCCTAGATTTGTATTTGAGTTTGTTGGTTTTTACATCCTGTCATAGTCTAAAGCTATGATTTGGCTTATCCTCCTCTCTATTGGGTTCTTTTTTTCTCACTGTGGACTGTTCAAGATTCCAACCCATTGTAGTCTATAAAGGCATAATCCATTGCTTTCTTTTCCTTCACGATCTTGGTTCCCCTGTTCCATTTTCCTGATGATGGCTCTTATCATAATAGGAGTGTCATCTTCTTCGAGCTGCATTATTGATTATGTAGAGAAGTATCTGGGTGGAAGGCCACCCATGTGAACCAAAAGCCCTCGTCAAAGGGAAGGCGAACCAGCTGCTTGCCTTTCATTTCTCCCTCTATTGCTTCACCTTCGAAGTTCCATATGCTTGATGTCTGAGTATCGATAACCTTACCACCATCGTACTGGAAATCAAGAATCATCTCATCTACAGATCTGTCATAGGCTCTGACCATAAATGGGTAAAACGACATTAGAGCAATTTTTCTGTCTCCGATCTCATCATTGATTATGTGGTTGTCTTCTATTTGCTGAATAGGGTAAGCGCGATAAACGCCTTCATTTTCAAGGCCTACAACTATCTCTTTTGGACCTAACCTGTCGTCGCGG
>DASUUX010000155.1:0-7577 GCA_036373855.1 Nitrososphaera sp. | reverse complement strand
GAAAAATAAATTAAGAGAGACAATCCATGGAAGCCTGTACGATTAACGAATTCTTGTATGCAAATAACAGAAAATATCCTAGAATAGCAGAATTAAAGGATGGTAGTGAGCTGTATTATAGGGCCAGATTTTGTCTGGTATCCTCTATGACAAACCCAAAGATAAAGATTGTACATTGACAATGAATCAACAATAGTTCTTCACAGAAGTTACGTTATTAATTTTAAGCGATACTTGACCTCCTAGTCTCTTTTCTGATCATTTACTTTTAAGCAGGCAAATCCAGCAAATTCTTTTTGTTCGTGGCAAGGCTGCACTGTAATTTCTCGTCTGTTTGGTCAAGATGAAAGAATCCTTTGCGCATTGACAATCTTCATGCCAAATGATTCTATCATAAACGGGTAAGGAAGTGTTACCGATAATCATTTGTCTGCAATGAAAACATCTGCGCTGTAACATCAGATGGGAACCATCGAGCCTGCAACAGAGCTAACTAACATCCTAGCGCAAACATTAAACACTAGGATGGAATATGATAATAAATTATTACAGGTTTCCTGCTGAGGCAGCATCTGATTCTGAGAAGGCCGCTATGTAGACTGTTATACACTATGATATGAGTCGCAAATGTCCCCTGAATAAGGTAGAGGTCATGAGAATATGTTGGAACCAGTTATAACAGTTGACAAGATACCTGTAACATATTCAACTCTACATCTGGCTATACAAAAGGAAGCAAAAGAAGAATCTCTCTTTCAAAAGAGGTTGAAAACTTCTGCCAACAACCATTTCATGGCTTAACAAGCAAAGCAATAAAAGAATTTAGGAAACCTTGGGTCACATATTGGCAAAAATTGAGCTCACATTAGCATTGTTGCTCTTAGGACAAAAAAGATTAACCTTCGCCTAACGAGAAAGTATATGCAGCATCTTAATGATTAAGCTTTAGCCTAGCCCACAGTACATATAAGAAGATACAATGCGCGATATTGCGACCTCTGTAATTATCCTGTTTCGAAATTAGTAGATGCGATACCAGAGCATTTTTTACAGTCGAGGACATATTATTACCTGATTTAAGAGAAACATATGGCAGATCTACAGTTTGCTATTCCTGCATTAGCTGCGCTAGTTGGATTGTCTGCATTTTTCAGTGGGCTTGAAGTTGCACTTGTATCTTTGGAAAGAGGTCAGCTAAGGCGACTTGTAAATGAAAAAAGGTCAGGTGCACATTCTCTTGCAAAGCTTAAATCCAATCCAAAGAGGATGCTTATTACCATTTTGCTTGGAGTGAACTTAGCTAACATAGGAGCAGCAGCAGTAGCAACCGATGTTGCGATAAGTTCCTTCGGCAATCTGGGTCTTGGCATAGCAACGGGTATAATGACATTAATATTGCTTGTATTTGGTGATATTACTCCCAAGGCATATTGTTATGCTCATGCAGAAAAGATATCGCTTAGGTTTGCGCAAGTGCTTTTGGCAATACAATACGTATTGTATCCGTTAGTGATCTTTTTGGAATTAATAACAAGAGGCCTATTTAGATCAGTCAAAATCGAAGATAAGCCCAAGAAATTGAGCGAGGCTGAGATTCGTGCAATATTGGATATTGGAGTTGAGGAGCAGGTGCTCATGAAAGAAGAGAGGGAAATGATGAAAGAGATACTTGAGTTCCATGATACCACGGTAGGGACTATAATGACCCCAAGAAATAGCATGTTTGCGCTGAGTGCAAGATTGCTTATATGGGATGCGCTTCCCTTGATAAACAAGAGTGGATTCTCTCGCATCCCAATTGTTAGAGAATCTAAGGATGATATAGTTGGTATTGTTCACATAAGGGATGTCCTACGGGCAATTGAAGCCAATACAAGCTATATGATGCTAAAAGATATGGCAAGAAGGCCACTTTTTGTTTCCCAAGACATGCCGATAAGCAAACTGCTGAAAGAGTTTCAGAGAAGACATATTCAGATTGCAATAGTGATTGATAAGTTTGGAAGTACAGAGGGACTTGTGACTCTGGAAGATGTGATTGAAGAGCTTGTGGGTGAGATAACCGACGAAAAAGACATCGAATCACAGCTATTGAGAAAAATCAACAAGCAAACCTTGGTCTTACATGGAGATGTCGAAATTGACGAGGTAAATGAAGCCCTAAATGTTAACCTGCCTAGCGGGAAAGGCCACTCTACCATTATAGGCTTATTACATGAACATCTTGAGAGAATACCTCAGCAAGGAGACAAAGTTACGATAAGCAATGTGTCTATAACTTTTGAAGAAAAAGGTAGGAACATCCCGGTGCGAATAAGAATATGCAAACTGGATGAAGAGAATTTCTAGTAGGGAGTGACCATTTCTGATTCAGAAACCCCACTTTTTGAAGTGATTAGGCCACTAGAGTGTAATTTCAGCATTTGCCTACGTTGCCTGCTCTGGCTTTTTTCTTGGCTTTGTATCGCGAATGAAATGGCTGCACTTTTTCCCTCTAGACACCCGGCTATGAGAGGTTCATATTTCATTGTCCTGTCCTTTCGATGTAAATGAGGGATATACACTAGTTACCACAGCATAAGACTACAGCAAAATATTGCTCCTGCCAAAGCCAATGCTGCAACGATCCCAAGAAGAATAAATGCGATAACGAGCTCTGTGTATTCAATTTTAGTATACAAAGCATGGGATGGCATAAACAGATCAAGCATTGCAGAGGATGTCACTAGATGGATATATTCTGGTATTTCGATGAATCTGCAGGTAAGCCCGCACATAGCTCTAGATTGTGTACAATAATGATATCAATGCTGCCTCTTGTAACAATGAGATGCAACTCTAAGCTAAACCAACTTTACCCTTAGACCTATGCAGCCAAAAAAGAGCTAGAATTAGAAGGATAGCAAAAAACTCAAATGTAAGTTGAATAGTCCCGTGGTTCCTACAAATGGTTCTGCCACTATTCTGATCCACAGAAGGATCTTAAGCGACCAAAGAAACGAGGTAGCTCTGCTATGCAGATACCAGTGAACTCAACGTGCCCAAATTGCAATAACAGTATGAGCAGAATGGAGCCACATAAAGGCAAAGACTTTCTGCCGAGTTCCTGAGCTTCACAGTTGCAAACAAAAGAAAATTTCCCCGAACTGTAATAATATTTTTCTATGCACTCGTGGCCAAAACATCTAATCATTTATCCAGCGGGCAGAGAGGCAGCTTCAATAATCTGAGTGCTTTTCTTCAATATGCCTCTTTTTTTCTTCTTCTGTCCTAAAATAGAGGTTACAAAAAGTGCATTTGAATTTTAGGGGGTGAGTTGTCCCAGCCTGTAGAGGACATCCAGCTGTTTATTACTTCAGTCGTATTTAAGCATCCTGAGAAAGTGGCAATATCTTGCAGTGCATTCCGCTTCCTTATATGCAGATGCCACCTTTTCAGAACCATGGTGGATGATGGAAAGAGGGACATTCTTGCTAGGAGGATCATTGTTCCGGTGGACGGCTCACTTGGTTCTGAAAAAGCTCTAGACTATGCTATCCGATTGGCAAAAGCCTATGGAGCTCAGATGCAGATCATTCACGCCATCAGGCATATAGAATTAACAAAAACAATAATGAGGCGATCTTTTTCTTCTAAAGCAGCGTTCTCTACAGACGAACTGTATGAGGATCTGAAAAGAGAAGCTTATAGATGGATACATGAATATGAAAGAAAAGCAAAATCGGCTGGTGTCACTAGCGTAACCACTAAAATACTTGTAGAAGTAGGCAAGTCAGAAGTGCAAATGATAGCTGAACATGCCGATGCGGTCAAGGCAGATATGATAGTCATGGGTTCTAGAGGTTTGGGCACATTTAAACGGCTTGTGCTTGGAAGTATAGCCAATGGTGTGGTTAGCCATGCCCTGTGCCCAGTGCTTGTAGTTAGATAGGAGAATGTATTTTGGATCGGGTAACTGAATTGGCTTCGCTTTCCAAAAATCAAGCATACATTCTAGTAAAGTGTGAACCTGGCTTTGAAGGACAAGTTGTCAATGTGCTCAAAAAGACCAAGGGGGTGGTAAAAGTTGATCAAGTATATGGCAGTCCCTATGATATAGTAGTCAAGATAAAATGCGGCACGCTAAAGGAACTAAATTCCGCAGTCTGGCGAATTAGAAGGATCAACAGCATCAGGTTTACGCAGACGTTATTAGTTGGGGAATTTGCATAATGTATATTATAATATCAATTATTTTATTGGATCCAAAAGAAGAAAGTCGATATCAAAAGATGGGTTTCCATCACGGTCAGCCAACGACAAGAATGCCAGAATTGATTGTATAAAAAATCATAGCACAATATCTTGGATGCGGCCTATTATAAATTGGGATTTTTAACATGCTCTCTGGAGGGGGAAGGTTTTATCATGTGAAACGAGGAATAAGATTCAATTGATTGATAGATCTGCTGTGAGATTGTAAAATCATGACATACATCTTACAGTAGGCATGTTTAGGCCAGCCAACATTACTTGCAATATGTCAAGGATAGTTGATAAAATGAGCTAGCCTAGAGGAGGGATTCGCTTACAGGTCAAGAAGAAGGCCGATAGAATCCGTTAGTAAAGGCCTTGCAGAAGCAGACGGATGCCTCACTGGAATACCAATTTCTATCGAGAAAAATCTGGCCGTGCCGGTACAACGACTTCATTTTGAAGAAGCCTTTCTTCTCTTATGGCGATGTTTCCTATGAAAATATCATATATGCAGCATAGTGAAAGGTCCATGCGCATTTTGCATTCTGCACTGCACTGCACTGCAGTCTCCCTCTTTAAATAAAATATATATGCAAACAAGACCCATGGCGCCACGAACTGAAGAGAAACAACTAAGAGTTGCTGACTTTATGAGCTCGCCTGTAGTCAGCGTCTCGTCTGAAACGAATTTTGTAAGAGCGATTCAGTTGTTGGTTGGCAAACGAATCGGAAATGTTGTAGTGATAGATAATGAAAAAAAAGTTTCAGGTATTATAACTGAAAGGGAGATGCTGCAATACTTGGTTTTGAATAAGGTTATTCCTAACAAACAAGTCAAGTACATTCTTACTCGAAACTTCGAAAGAATAGAACCAGATACTAGCGTGCTAGAGGCAGCACGGACTATGATTAGAAGGAAAACTAGGCTGTTGGTATTCCAAAAACACAAGGTAACAAAACGAATAGCAGACCGCCTCATTGGTATAATAACAGCATCAGATTTAGTGAGGGCATTTCTAGAGACTGACAAGAATCCCCAACTAGAAGGTGCCATGACAAACAAGATAGTCACAGTACATCCAAATAACACCATTCTAAATGCCGCGAAGCTCATGTTCAAGAAAAGAATAGGAAGCGTGATTGTCACTGCAGACGGCTCTCCTTATGGAATATTTACAGAAAGGGATTTGCTCAACAAAGTAATAGGACAAGGCGTCGATATCGACGAAAAGATTGGCCAGTACAGCTCTTTTCCTGTTGTAACCGCCAAAGTTGGAATTGCAGCTAACGAGGCAGCTAGACTAATGTTTGCACATAAGATAAAGCGACTTCCGCTTACAAAAAGGGAAAGGGTAGTTGCAATGGTTACTGCGAGGGATCTAGTTGAAGCATTCCAGAGAGAGCGCACTAGTAGGAGTAGGTAAAAACGATCTCTCAAACTTTCCAATGAAATACCGCCCTAGCAAAAGAAAATATCCGCAAAATATATAGTGTGATTACGACAACGTGTTGGCTTATTGGGAAATAATGAATAGCAACTTTACTTCCTTCTTATCAGACGATAGCATCAAGAATGTTCGAAAAAAGATCATATTCATGATAAAATCACCCGGATTATTATCATAGTCATCGTTCAGGCAGCAAGCCTGTAGGAGTTGTGATTGGCAGGGCCATAAGTCAGCTCGGTTGGTGTAGTTGTCGACAGGAAGCGAACCAAGATTAATTCTCAAAAAGTAATGAGAGATCTCCCACACAATAAATAAAAAATAGGACATATTGCTTAGGTTCTGATAGTGTCAAGAAAATATTGCATCACGCGACTCGGCGTAATAATTTGCAAAGACAGATTTGTAGATATCGGGCTTATGCATTTGATCCCATAGTCGCTATATGACCAGGCCGGTCAATGGAGGTTGGAAAAGGCTCTAATGCTATATTCGGGTTTGACATTAGAAAATGTTGGATAGAATCCAGGATATCTGGCTACTTCATGTATTTGAGTAAGGCCGATTTCTGAAGTACAATGAATGCATATTTGTCTACAAAAAATGTACTGATTTGTAAATCATGCACTATAGCCGTTGCTCAAGACAGTTAGCAACAAGAAGATATTATTCTTATTAATGACATAAATAATATACCATACAACAGTAGATCATTAATTTTCAAGTTGATCACGTGATACCTTTTGCCTTCGATAGAATACAAATAGGATTGAATGTGTGTGCTATGATTTGGTTGCTTTTGCAGCACTTTAATTTACTTCCTGATTCTTTGACAAACCAAGCGCTAATTTGATCCTCAACATTGGCCAGAAAATACTATTGCCTTTACTGGCTCTTTGCGACTTGCTTATATTGCTGTCAGAATCTGAGCTATATAACCATGAACACCCAGTTCAATAGAGAGCAATATATAGAGGAGCAAAAACATTATTATTGTCTTTATATCAAATTGGATGAAAAAGATCTCAGGCAAATCACAGAGAAAAATAAACAAGATCCTATGTTCCAAGGAACGCTCAATCAACTTGAAATTTTTAAACAACTAAAGCAACATCTGAGCAATGAAGTCGTGCGCTATCGCAGTGCGGGACGAGTAGACATTGCAAATTTTATCGTATACTCGATGGCAGATAACCAACCTAAACCATAAGATCCATGAGATCACCAACAAGAACACGAAGTGATCTATTATATCTAAGGGCTGGCAACAGGATCTACCATTACAGCCTGTAGGAAGATGTGAAGCCTTGCGACAGCGCTTTTCTTTCTAACAGTGATTCAAACATCTCTTGCTTTCCTACTTTGAAGGAAAACATGCCCCTTGTATGTTGTCACAAATACACGCTTCTTTACATCTAGGCGCAACATACCCCGATCTACCAATTCTGCAGATAACCGCCTTAGTTGCTGATACGAGATCGAAAGCGCTTCTGTGATATCTTTTTTTGATGCGCCTTCTTTTGCAAAGGAAAGTATAGAAGCATAAATGTCATCACCATCATCATTCTTGTCAGTCTGCGCTGTTATGATAGCATCATCCTCTTATAGATGAGAGGCCAGCGCTTTATCAGTTTTGGTAGCAAATTCCGTTAGGCTTCAAATACACATTCTACGCCTTCACTAGTTTTGCAATTTTTTCTTTCACTATTGCCGTTCCAAGCATTGTCCCATTTGGAACCAGGACCGTTTTTTATCCTGAATCGTGCTCAACTGCATATACAGCAGTCCAATATCTCTGAGAGCCTGTATTACCAAATATGGTTATTGTGTCTAGTATTTTGAAGGGTCTGACAATTGCAAGCACCATTCCTGCAATGGCGTCGCCAATAACACTCT
>DASUUX010000154.1:0-12562 GCA_036373855.1 Nitrososphaera sp. | reverse complement strand
CAGAAACTCTAGCGTATGGCCTAAAAGAGTTAAGGATGGGTGATATACTTGAGCTATACCTTGACGACAGGCTGGAGAGAAAGATACTTAATGATGCTGCCGTAAACCTAAGTCCAGCAAAGGAGTAGATTAAGAAATATGTTAAAGTGTCCAGAATGTGATGCAGAGATCAAGGTGCCTCCTGACTCGATTGAGGGAGAGATCGTAACCTGCCCCGACTGCGGTGCAAGCTATGAGCTTGTCAAGTCGTCGGATGGCCTTGGCATAAAACCGGCTCAAGTTGTCGGTGAGGACTGGGGTCAGTGAGGCAAGAAGAAGAAGAACAACAACCCAATCAGTCGTCAGTGTCATCATTAAATCTTTCAGGTAAATCGCTTATCATCCTATACGATAGCATCAGGTGGGAGGAGAAGGCACTGTACGAAGCCGCCATAAAGAAAGGCGTCGAGGTAGAAAACGTAAACTGCAAGAACCTAGCGATTAACTTGAACGACAAGAATTCAAAATACAGTGGGCAGGTGGTACTCCAGCGGAGTATCAGCTACTTCAAAAACGTCCATTCTACTGCAGCACTTCAAGGCCTCGGGGCCCGAGTCATAAACCCTTTGCATGCGGCAATAATGTGTGGCAATAAGATGTATGCCCACATGGAGCTCGAAAAAGCTGGGATCAGGACACCAAAAGCGGTGGCAGCGTTTTCAGAGCAATCAGCGATCGAGGTGCTTGATAAGATTGGCTATCCTGCAGTGATCAAGCCTACAGTAGGGAGCTGGGGCAGGCTGATCGCGCTCTTACGAGACAAGGATGCAGCAAAGGCAGTAATAGAGGACAGAGAGCACATGTTTCCACTGTATCAAGTATACTATTTTGAAGAATTTGTTAATCGTCCGCCCCGTGACATCAGAGCAATAGTAATAGGCGATAGAGTAGTGGCTGCAATATACCGCTATTCGGGAGAAGGCGAGTGGAAGACCAATATGGCACTTGGCGGCCATGCTGAAACATGCCCGGTGACAAATGAGCTTGAAGATATCTGTCTTAAGGCCACAAATGCAATGAATGGCCTTATAGTTGGTGTCGACTTGATGGAGAGCAATAGCGAGGGTCTAGTTGTGCACGAAGTCAACAATACTACTGAATTTAAAAATACCGTCCGCGTTACAGGAATTGATATTCCCGGACTGATGATCGATTACGCACTTGGGCAAGGAAAGTAGTTATAGCAATTGGTATCCCCAAGTTATGCTGTAGAACTTTTAAGAAAAGCGCTGGAGCTTTATACTCCATCCAGATCAGAGGGGGTACTTGCCAACATGATTAAGGACAGATGCGTCAACGAGCTCGGCTTTGAGCAGGTCAATATCGATAATGTTGGCAACATTATTGCTACTAAAGGAGCTGGCGAGCCCTGTATCCTGCTGTGCGGACACATGGACACTGTTCCCGGGCAAGTACCAGTAAGGATAGAAGATGGCTACCTCTACGGCCGTGGCGCTTCTGACGCAAAATCTCCACTAATAGCGATGCTCTTGGCAGCATCTGAATTTCCAAAACAGAGCGGCACCGTCATTTTTGCAGGGGTAGTAGACGAAGAAGGCAATGCGACAGGCATTAAGCAGCTGGTCAAAAGCAAAATAGGAGTCCATTATGCGGTCTTTGGCGAACCTTCCGGAGTTGACAACATCACTGTTGCGTACAAAGGCAGGCTTGAACTACGGCTGACATGCGATGTAGGCGAGAGCGCCCATGCGAGCGCACCTTGGCTTGCCAGGAACTCAATTGAGGAAATGTATGACTTTTGGAAGGAGATCAAGTCAGAGATAGGCCGCGTGGGCACTGCAGAGAATAACGCCAAGTCGATAAGCTGTAGTCTCACGGAGATAACAGGGGGCTCAAGCCACAACGTGACCCCGCAAAAGTGTAAGGTAACGATCGACATCAGGGTTCCCACCATAACAACCTGTGGTAACGTGCTCCGCAATGTAGACGATGCCATTACAAGAGTTGCAGCAAAAAAGGGGATCAAGGCAACCTATAGGATAGAGGACAAGACAGAGCCCTTTGAAGCCGATCACTCGTCACCGCTCGTCAGAGCACTTCTGCTCGCAGTCCTGGATGTGCGCAGCAAACGACCTCTGCTTTTGCGCAAGACCGGTACAGGCGATATGAACGTGCTTGGACACAACTTCAAGATACCCGTTATCACATATGGGCCAGGTGATGCCCATGCGTCGCATACCGCCGACGAGCGAGTGAATATCGATGAGTACGTGGCAAGCATAGAAGTGTATAAAAGGGCTCTTTTTCATCTTTCGCGTCTACATCATCTGAAGAAGAAAAAAAAGGAGTAATATAGCCGGCGACTGCCTCCCTGCTCCATGCTATGGTTTGTCGGAACTGGCATTAATGGCTACCGTGGCTTAAGTATTGCCGCACTCGATGTCTTAAGAAAATGCGACATTGTCTATATTGAAAGGTTCACCAGTGCCCTTTCTGAGGTCGACCTACAGGGACTCAACTCTTTACTTGAAACACACACCAAACCCGTGCCAAGGCGGTTTGTAGAAGACGGCAGGGAGCTCTTAGAAGCAGCCAGAACCAAAGATGTAGCTCTTGTAACTTACGGCGATCCTCTTATTGCCACGACACATAGCGAGCTTCGCTCAAGAGCTGCCAAAGACTCGATCAAGACTGCAATTCTCCATTCCGCATCAGGCATCGCCTCCATAATTGGCGAGAGTGGGCTGCACGTTTACAAGTTTGGCAGGATGGTTACAATGATGGCTGAGCTTCACTCGGCGGTTACTGTCTATAACACCATTTTTCAAAACCTGCTTGCTGGAAGCCACACACTAATTTTGACAGAGTACAGTCATAATGATGAAAGCAATGAGCCGTTCTTCCTTGATCCATCTTCTGTGTTTAAGATGCTGCTAGATGCAGAACGAGCTCATAAGCACGAGATCTTTTCTGACGATACCTTTGCCGTAGTTGCCTCCAGAGTAGGCATGCAAGATCAAAAGATCATATCAGGCAAAGTCAAGTCGCTTATGAAGTTGGAATTTGGCATCGGCCCGCACTCCGTGATTGTGACTGGTTCGCTGCACTTTACCGAGACACAGGCGCTTGCTTCCGTTACAGAAAACATTGATGAGCCAACCGACAATTCTCAAAGCGCTAATAGAATTGAAACCCAAATGGTCGAGCGTTATGCTCCAAAAGCCAAGCATGCGGTTCGGGAGATGCGTAAGCTCATCAGTGATGGTACCGGAAGTAACAAGGGAATATTTGAAACGCTTGAAAACGCTGAATGCTATATTGCAGATGCTGAACGATTCCTTCGGCTAGGCAAGTTTGAGCTGGCTGTATTGAGCATCGGCTATGCTGAAGGGCTCATAGATGCACTACGTTATCAAAAGGGAATAAATCCTTGGAATACCTCTGGTTGATAAGCAGACAAATATGTATATATATATAAAAGGTAAACGTCGACAGGCATGTCAAGCACACAGGAAGAAGGGTTTAAGCTGCTAACTGAAGGTAAGATTCAAGAGTTTAACTCCTGGAGGATGATGGCCAAGAACCTGAGAGTCAAACTGGACTTTAGCGATAGAGACTTCTCAGGCAAGGATATATCGGGTGCTTTTCTTAATGGTGTGATTGCAGACAGGGCAAGCTTTGTCAACGTGATCCTAACTCGAGCAAATTTAGTTCAGGCAAGCCTAAATGGCGCGGACTTTCAAGGTGCCAACCTTAGTGAAACGCTCCTAATGTACGCAGAAATGAAAGAAGCTCGTCTTAGAAACACCAGCTTGATCAAAACAAACCTGATGTGGGCCAATTTACAAGATGCAGACTTGACAGGAAGCAAGATGTTGCAAACGATATTTGTTGAAGCAAACCTTCAAAATGCCAAGGTCGCAGGTATTGATAAGGCTGGAGCGTACATGAAGTACGCCAAGTTGGAAGGCACTTCTTGGTTTGAGCAGATTGCCGGACAGCATCAGTAAAAAGATTTTTTCGATTTTGTATTAAAGATTATTATTTCCATTCTTGCGAACCCGCCATGGCTTGAGATGCCAAATTGTGTCTTTCCATCGGTGAATTAGATTTCCAAAGGTTTATTAAATATCAAAGATTCTTTTTCTTTAGGTATGGCGCAAACCCCTCCTGCAATTGGAGGAAGAGTATCTCGGCGCGACTTTCTGAAATTGATGGCTGCCGCTGGTACTGTCATGACCTTTACGCCCTTTGTTGATTGGGGCAAGTTCTTGCCAAACCCTGTTAGCAGCCAGGGTGAGAGGGCAAAGGCAGAGCTTGCCGATGGCACAGTTGCCAACGTTAATACCTTTCAAGTTAATCATTCCGAGGTAATCATTTATCCTAAGAGCGATGATCCTGTGCTGAACCAGGAAGCGTTCCGTACATGGCAGTTGATAAGACTACCACAGGAACTTGGCGGCGACAAGAACGATGCTTCTGCCTTTAGAGCATTTAGCATGATCTGCCTGCACCTCTGGTGCCTGTGGAAGTACTGGCCGGAGGAGGGCAGAAAGAGGGGTGAGTGCCCATGCCATGGGAGCATGTATGACCCGTTGACGGGGCAAGCCTTTGCGGGCCCCGCGGCGCTGCAAGGACCCCCCTCAAATGTCCTTCCAAAACTTGACCTTGAAATTGATTCTAACGGAGACATATTGATATTGCCCCCTACGTGGGACCCCAATGGAAATGGAATAGTTGGATATGGGCGCTACATTAACGTATGAAAACAGCTTTGTAAGGTTCATCCGGTGGGTATACGCCGGAGTAGATCGAACCATATTCATGGGGATGAAGTTTACCTTCCCCGGAAGATTCGTTAGCCCGCTTGGTTTCCTTGGCATGCTAACATTCGTCCTTTTTATTATACTTGGAATCACTGGCGCGCTGCTCATGCTGTGGTACGAACCCATACTTGATAGGGCGTGGAGCAGCGTCGAGAACATAAACGACACCATCCCATATGGGTTCCACATACGCAACATCCATTACCATGCATCAAACGCGATGGTTATGATGGCCCTACTCCATATGTACTATCAGTACTTCAGTGGTCGTTACAAGATCAGAAATGAGATACTCTGGGTTACGGGCATCATACTTGGCGTCTTGACGATTCTTGAAGCGTTCACGGGCTATGATATTATCTTTAGTGAGCGCGCAGAGCTTGCAATCTCTATTGCTGCATCGCTAACCAACTCAATACCTGTGCTGGGGCCTCAGATGAGGGAAGCGTTCTTTGGCGCAGGCTTTCACGACTTCATCCTGAGATTCTATGCATTCCACGTATTCCTGCTGCCTATAGCGATGCTTGGCCTAATGCTAGTCCACTTTCCACGTTTCCTCGTATTTGATGTGCCGATGGTCATGGCAATCTCAGGCGCAGTTATACTAACAGGCGGAGTGTTCCCTGTAGGTCTCGGGCTGCCTTTTGAACCGGACACGCCGCCTGGCATTACAGTTCCGGAGTGGTATCTTACTGGTCTCTACGCGTTTTTGCGTACTATGTATGACAAGTTTGTCACAGGTGTCGCGTGGCCAGGGCTATTCATATTTGCACTACTGATTGTTCCATTTATAGACAAGTACAAGAAGTTCTCCTGGAAAGATAGACCGATTATCACTGCGCTAGGCATCACGAGCCTTGCACAGATCATTGTCACCACATACTGGGGATTCTATATTGACCCTGATAGGAATAAGGCGCTACTTGAAAGATTGGTAATTGACCCTATATTCTTTTACGTAGTTATGATATTGCTCGTCCCGCTATCGTTTGGGTTTACCTACATGATAATCAAGCTGGCCAAGCATGCAGAAGCAAACGCCAAGCTTCAGCCAAAGAAGGCGCCCAAAGGTTCAATAAATATCTCACAAAAGTGGCTGTACGTTTTGTTTATAACGCTCCTTGCTTTCCAAGTCTATCTCAACATCTCTGCATACTATGCGGTACTTCAAGGAATGAAGAACTACTCGCTCTTTATCATAGGCATAATGATGCTGGTCTTTGCAGCAATGTTTCACATTTACAGGTACGGCAGAGCACGTGTAAAGGCACCGCCGCCTAGACCTGTCCCGCCGACTCCATCCAAGCCAGCAGCTGCGCCTGCTCCGTCCAAGCCTGTACCTGCGACTACTACCCCTGCAGCACAAAAGCCAATGGCAGCTCCACCCACCGTGACCGCAAAAGTTAGTTCAGAACAGGTGGCGCAGCTCGCGCAACAACAACAACAGCAGCAGCAACAAAAGCATGCAGGGTCCGGAGGAGCAGGAGGTAGTGGCAAGCCTGGGCAGATATCATCAGATCATGCTCAACTTACGTCGGCTGCGAGCAAAGAGGGCCAAGACAAAAAAGCTCTCTAACAACTAAGCTTTATATGTGAAAATAATGATCCCCAAGATCGGGCCATGGTAAACCACGCAGCCGGCATCAGCATCATTGCTTTTATTGTTGCCGTCGCTGTAAGCATGGGTTACTACCAGTTTGTCTACATTCCACAGGCCAGCGCAAAGCCTACCCTGCCAGAAGAAGTGCTTAATCCTCCTGAAGTTACCGAAGTAAGTATCGCAGAAGGTTCTTCTCTGCCAACTAACGGCCAGTTTTTTGTTCCAAAAGAAGCGCGTGGAACAATAGGAATATCAAATAAGGTAGTATGGACAAACACCGATGTCACCGGTCACACAGTAACTACAGACGACGGATACGTCGATCTTATTAATGGAGACTTTGACTCGACTCAGCAGCTTGGCGCAATTTTGATGCCTGGTGAAATCTTCGAATTTACATTCACCCAGGTTGGCGAATATCCATACCACTGCGAACCCCATCCGCACATGCAAGCTAGCGTCGAAATCGTAGAGAGCTTCGCTTAAGCTTTTAATATTTTTGTATAGGCGATGTCGCTTACCACTTCTTTATGCTCTTGTATTATCGACACGCGGAATTTAACGCTAGAGTATTCGCCTGCAGGAACGTGGTTAGTTGTGGCGGTAAAATTGATGGTATTTCTGCCGGCAAGCTCTGACTTAAAGATTGATAGCCGTGCATAAGGATGTTTGATGTTTTTCTCATTGAGGCTAGTGTATGAGAATACATCACTTGAGTTCTCTATCTGGGAGTTTACTACCACACTGTCAAATCTCCCGCGGTAATTGATGACCACGGTGCCATGCAAGTCATTCCCTGCTACTATCGAACTTTCAGCCAAAGAAATTGAGACATCCTTCTGTGCGCTCAAGCAGATAACAAGAGCCCATGAGGACAGATTTAAACCAATTTGAGGCGCGGGCTTTTGTACTCAATTTTTGACTAATAACAGAAAATGCTGGATATTATCTTGATATAGAGATATATATCCTCAGTCGATTGTAAGAGAGATATATATATTGCTCATTATTTTTGCCCCGGATACAGATAAAAGATCTTTGAAGAAAGAGAGGCAGTGACTGTGGGTGATACTGAAAAGACAAAGTTTGGGAAGTTAGAATGTGCGTCAAGCGCCAGGTTTTAGTTTGCTTGCCATTTTGCTTCTTGCATCGATTACCTTGATGTGTCTCTGTAAAAGATCTTTATAGCTGTCCAGCAACTTTATCTGCTCATCGTAGCGTTCTTTACGGATCTCAGTCATTGTCTCTTCAAAGAGGTCAACCGAGGCATTGACATTATCTCCTAAGGAGCGAATATCTTTTGAATCAACTGTAGTAGCAATATTGATAGTTTGTTCTTTTAGCCGCTTTCCCGTTTCCTTTGCAGAATCTTTTGCCTCTTTGATAGCTGTCACGATAAGTTCTTTTAGCGATTCTCCTGTTTTCGTCGCTTCGTCAGAGACTGATATTTCCTCCTCTTTTGGAGTTTGAGGAGAGACTATTGCCGAGCTATCAGAAGTACTGGAAGACACAATTGGCGATGGTATGGTTGCAGGGATAGTAGTAGTATCTTTGGAAGTAACGGTTGCATTAGTAATAGTCCTCGTCACTGCCTTTGTCTTAGACCCTTGCCAGGGCGTTGATTGTAGCCTTTGGGATTTTTCCTTTAGATTCTGCCTATAGGTAGTACTAGTAGTATTAACACCTTTAGTTGATCTTGTTTGCCCTAAAAACGCATGTGTTCGTGCAGATTTACGCCTTCTTCTATGAAGGGCGGTAGCAAATAACAGTGCAGCTAAAGGAATGGTAGCTAGAGATGACGCTAATATCAGCGTCCTTTTGTTTGGCCCCATTTTTAATCACTGGTCCTCCTTTGCTGATAAATACATCTCCAACCCTAGATTTAACAATTCAAGGTACCATGGTCTAGATAAATATATGTTCACCAAAAAAATATTGGCTTCTTGCAGAGGACCGAAGTATGCATAAAATGTTTTAGAAGTAATTAATTAGATATATACTAGCTATAGTTGGGCTCTATAGGAAGGGAGGAGGGCTGGCATTATTTACACTCTGAACTCCTAATTTAGAGATTGGAGGAGAAGCGGCATCAACCGCTGCTCACTAGATAAATGGACACTGGCAAGCATGCATGTATCTTATGTTTTCGTCCATGCTATTTCTAGTGGATCTTTTCTTCAAAAATTATCATTATTATAGTTATTATACAGAATAATTGTACTATAGCGCTATGTAGCCCTTAACACATAATCTTATTTGACTGAAAATCTTAAATTCAAGAGCATGACTCTGGTAACTGGAAAAAATCTCTTGAAAGATATAAAAAACGATATTAATACATCATCGTCCCCTAAAACGGCACTTGTCCATGAGCCAAACGTTGTGGATTTCACGAATTCCTTACCTCAAACATTTGCAGAAGCTGTGAAGTTGCTTTACTCAAATCTCATATGTGTGAATGATAATGTGCTGCAGAATAGAATCAGACTTGCGCCGTTCATCCGAAAATTTCATTCTGAAGCGGATACACTTCCTGACAATATAGAAAATCAGTGCGCCTTGCTAAACGACCCTGCAACTAAGCTGGTTGTTTCTACTCATCAGCCCAATCTATTCGCATATGGTGGCATCTTTAAGAAAGTTGTATTGCTTGAAATGTTGAAAACAACAATTGAAAAATACAAAGAAGGAAAAAAAATTATTAATTTATTCGTTATAATTGACCACGACTTTATTAATGAAGTCTGGATGAGACGAGCTCAACTCCCAAGTTTTCACCATTCATCTGGCTTGTTGCAACTTAGGTTTTCCGTAGATCATTTGAAGATGTGGGAGATGGTAAGCAATGTCCCTCGACCTCGAGAGACAATCCTGTATAATTGGAAAAGGGAGATTATCTCCTGGGTAAAAAAATCATCTTCATCGCCGTCTCATCGGGAGAAAATGATCGACAATTTAAATGGATTCTGGGAAGTAGTGGAGATCGCTTATTCGAAGGCAAGATCCTATTCAGACTTCAATGCATTCCTGATGTCAAGGATCATAAACAGCATATGGGGCTACAATACCTTGTTTGTGAGGCTATCCGAAATATCGCAGGTTTTCATGAACGGTTTCGAGTTCCTAATATCTAACCTGCGAACCTATGCAGATATCCTGCGTAGAACCGAACAGACATTTTTGTCACAAGGCATAAGTACAGGCGTAAGTTCCACTTCATATGAGAAGGCTCCTCTGTGGCTTCATTGTAAATGCGGAAGCAAAGCTCCTATATCCCTCTCAGTACAAGGAGAATTAGCGTTCAAGGGTTCATGTATGTCGTGCAAGAAGGAGTTAACTTTAGATTTGGCTGATGACCCTCGTAAGCCAGATCTTTCGAAAGTTATTAGCTCTATTTCTCCAAGGGCAATTGCGATTCCATTGTTGCTTTCCCGGGATTTGGAAATTTCATGTTATTGTTCCGGAAAAGGAGGGCTAGGATACCTTATGGATGCGAATGTAATTAGCAAACATCTTGGTATTAGTTGGCCCTTGACCTTAGTCTGGGGTTCAAAGGATGTTTACAGGGGGTTAGCTCAAAATCAGGCATTGAATGCTATCTCCATGGAGATTCCAGAGGCTGAAACGCGCTTGCAAGAGCTGCATTCAAGGAATAATGAATACGAAAGAAAAATACGCGAACTTGTGACTAAAAGAAAAATGTTGGCGAAGGCTAATGGCTCTCTGCGCAGTATTCTAGAAGACTTGTTTCAACTTAAGGAAGAGCAAAGAAGAATTCGCAGAGAAATAGTGATAATTGAGAAGGCCACCAAGATATTGAGTCTCTCTCCATGCATATTAGACTATGCCGTAAACTTTGGGATGGTTGATAGTGAGAAGCAGTGGTGCAGACATCTTTTGGAAAATGGCAATTTGGCCTCTCCTATTTATTTCAATCAAGACTGCAGTGATCAAGACGATAGAATATCTGCGTTACTTAGCGAGGGTCGTCTATAATCATAGATATATGGACCGAAAGGATTTCGAAACTTAATTCGCGGAGAAAATCCATTAGCCCATCAAGCATTGTATATGCAAGCGAATTGCGGATGCTATAATCTTCGAGTATCTATCTATATCAAAGAATGATTTTCTATCGATTTGGGTGAATGCATTATATCCAAGACAATTGTCATAGCTACAATTATGAGCATATCAAACATTGTGCGCGCACTGTCATTGCGCGAATCTTTCAAAAGTAATTCGGGATGAAAGAGTGATTCTCGTCTTTTCTTGTCTCACCTTCGGCAACTGTCTCTTCATAGGTTGACATAGGTATGTATACCTCATTCCAGTAACGCATACAAAACAGCCTTGTATATGTCTTGATATTAATTTCTTCTTCTAGTATTGTATTTCTGAAAACGATATCGGGTTCGTTGACTCCGGCTACAGCTCGTATAGAACAACTTGCAGAGAAGCGGGGATTAACTTCGAATATGAAAGGTTTATCCCCCTGAAGCTTTGCTTGAATGTTGATTGCGCCTTTTGCACCTAGCTTGCTAGCGAATTTCTCTGCTGATTCTCGTATGAGAGCAAAATCATCAACAAAGGCCTTGTACGTCTGTCCATGTTTTATTATTTTTTTTATAGATATGGATGACATTATTTTTTTTCCTGATGCATCGACAGTTACCCCAGTTGTGAATTCCTCGCCTGCTAAGAATTCCTGGATGACTGCATGCCATCCTGCGCTTTCGATCGCCTGAATTGAGAAATCCATCTCTTCTTTATTTTTTGCTATGTTGAAATGTACAGAGCCATATCCTTCTCGAGGTTTTACAACTAGAGGAAAGCCGAATTCCCTTGCAAATTCTTCACGACTGGATGGTAATGCAGATGCAGCATGAGGCATATCGTTTATCTGGCAAAATTCAAATGTCTTCCACTTATCTCTAGCTTTTGATATTAGATCGAGAGATCCTACTAGCGCTTTTGTTGCCGATTCTCTTTCTATTTGGGTTTGCGCGCGAGCAATAGTTAGTAATTCATCATCTGAACCTACAAATATTGCCTTAACTTCTCTCTGTTTGCAAAGCTTTATCAGGCTATCTACGTAATCTGGTGAGCTTGCTGAGGGGATTAGAATTCCATTATCGGATCGGTACAAGCCAGGGGCATTCGGACTCATATCTGTACCAATGATTCGATATTTCACAGGATTATCTTTTCCATCATTTGCAAGATTTAGTGATTTGATTATTCCTTGAGCTACTACACTTCCCGTAGATGTAATCAAAACAGTTTCGCGCGCCATATATTTATTTGTCGAGTCTTGCTCTGCAATAAATCCATCGCTGTAGCGATTATTATTTTGCTGTTTCGTTAGCATATATACATCATCTATTCGAATCAGAAATTCAATCATCGAATTTATGGATAGTTCATAAAGCAAAAGCCTTCATAGCTACCGCGTCAGCGATTTATTTTTTTGCAACTAATAGGTCTTTCAGAGTAAAGAAATATTATACTTTTTATATATAAAGAAGGACATACAATAAGGGTTCAAGTTCTATCTGGCAATTTTTATCTTTTCATTCGTTACATCTCCCGAAGGGAACTATGTAACAATTTTTTAAACTACTGGAGTTTTAGGATGCGTTATGAGAACTATTCAAAAGAAAGATATATGCCAATTCTTTGTCATAGACAAACAGCAAAAGCGACAAAATGTGGAGCCCAAAAAATTAAGCAACCCCTTATAGTGCCTGCCTACCTATGCAACATTGCAAGAATCAAAAAGCACTGCATTTGGAGCTCCTTTTAGAATTTACTAAATCTTCAGAGTTTCCAATCCGGTCAAGATGTCAATCAGCATTTAGGATATTTACCATTTGCGATAGAATTCTATGGTGTGTAGTTACATTAGTAATATATTCATCCGCACGGTCATTCCACTCTCCACATCCATCTATTGCTCTCTGTCCGGAATTGTAAGCACCTAGAGCCATCAACATATACTGTTCGTTGCTGCATCCTGGAAAGTTGCTCTTGATTAGCAACAGGTTATCTGATAATGACTTTACTCCTCGATTGATATTATACTCTGGATTGAACCAAGAAGTTGCCCAGTTTGAAGAGTTCGTGTCTGTAGTCA
>DASUUX010000153.1:0-15292 GCA_036373855.1 Nitrososphaera sp. | reverse complement strand
ATATACATACCAAGATTTGCTAGAAGAATACGCTAAGAATAGAATAGACGCAAAAAAACCAAGAAGCGAGGGCAGAACATATACCATAGATAAGCTAGAAGGCTTGGACAAGGAAAATCTTGAAGTGCTTGCACCGTTTATTGATGTTGTAAAGATATACGGAATTCTGCCACTTCTCGTCTCAGAAGAGACACTGAAGAAAAAGATCAAATTCTACCATGCTCTCAACATTGAGGTTTCCAGTGGAAGCACTATTTCTGAGTATATGATAGCAGAAAATGCGTTTGAAAAATTCGTTGGAGAAGCTGCAAAGGTAGGTTTTGACATTATTGAAATAGGAGAAAATAGTTCCAATCTGAACTTTGAACAGAAGAGAAAGATCACTGAAAGCATACTCGCCAAAGAGCTTGATGTTCAATGGAAGGTTGGCAAGAAAGATCCAAGGCATCAGCTTCCACTAGATGTTACTTTAGCCAAAATCGAAGAAGCAGTCAAACTAGGTTCCGATAAAGTTGTACTTGAAGCAAATGAGGGCATAAATGTTGGCATTTACGACGAAAAAGGCTTCATAAGATGGAATTTCGTTGGCGCGCTGACTGCAAAATTTCCACCAAGCACGTTCATTTTTGAAGCTCCTTTGGAATCGCAGCAGTCTGCATTGATTGCAGAATTTGGTCAGCGGGTCAACTTAGCTGAAGTACGAATTGAAGCTGCATCTGCTGTGGAGTCGCAGAGGAGAGGATTCCCAACAAAAGCAGCATTTAGCGTATATAATCTTAGCAAGAACCCTGAAGGAAGTCCAGCAGCTAAGTTTGTTTACTTTGTGATGAAATCAAAGCATCCAATTGATCAGGTTGAGCTCATGAATATGACTAACCTTCCAAGAAGGACCGTGCAAAGCGCAGTGGAGGAGCTTAAATTACAAGGGTTAATTATTGAACGAAGCAGTTTAGATGATGCACGAAAGAAGCTATACACTCCCATTCAATTTGAATGGCTATGAGTCAACTCAACTAAAAAACTTTCTCCATCGGCGAGCATGTACTGGCCAAGAACTGGCAAGAAATATTTACGCTCAATAGAGTTACAACAGAAATAAAAATGAAGTGGCAAGAAAATCGGGTCAGAGAGACACTTATCAAGAAAGAAGCAGGAAAGAAAAAATGGAACTAGGCTTCTCGAGAGAAATTTGTATCAGTTGTTTAACAGCACAGGAGATGGCGCTAGTCATGCCGACCCTTTATGGTTGGAGAACTTTCGTATTGTAAGGGTGAGTAGAATCTTCCTTATAAAGTGCTACTTGATGTCAAAGAACGCTTATAAAAAAGGACATTTCCTATAGGTAGGACGAAAATACTTGGCAAATACCACCTTTAGAGTGCAATCGCACAAGTTCAGCCAGGATAACATCCAGACTACGCTTGTGTGCTCAAAATGCGACGAGGTCTTTTCCAAAGAGTTCCCTTTAGACCTTGAGGGCCAGACGATAGAGTTCAAGTGTCCAGTGTGTGGCGTGCCTGGCGAAGCAGATCTTCCATACAAAAGCGCCGAAGAACGCGAAGAGCTGGAGGAGGACTTTGAAGAGGTAGAAGAAGAAGAGGGTGGGGAAGAGTTTGAAGAAGAATATTAACTAGCTGTGTCTAGTAAGCTATAACTCTCAAGCCTCATCTGGCATTCAATTCTAAGGATGGCTATGTCATTAATATGGATACTCTGGCTTCGGATGGCTACCAGAACGACATAGCACTATCGATCTGTCTCTGTAGCAAAGGTGTCTGCAGAGATGTGTGTATAGAGTCACACGATACATTTATGCTGAAAAGAAGAAGGACGCAAAACCCGAGTTTACCTGTTGATGGCATACTGACCGAACTCTATTGCAACTACTAGGCATCCTGTGTTCTTCTCAAGCTACTTCTTAGCCAACTTGCCTAGCTGCGCGAGTAGCGCCGAAAGCTGAATTTCTGGATGTGCACCAGCAACAAGCCTGTAGTCATACTCCGCCATTAAAGCTGCAAACTCTTCTGGCTTTTCGATCCTCATTTCATATGCCTCCTCGTTTGCATACTTCATAAAGTCGCCCTCTGACATCCCATAGACCTGCGTCAGCTCGAGAAGCTTTGCTCTGGAGTCATTGAACTTGCCAGACATTGCAAGGCGCAGCACTTCACCCACCCTTGCCCTGCCGGAAATCCCAATAGCTGCTGTAACACTTGCCACAGATACCAAGCCCATGCCGGCTGCAGCTTGCATAATGTTTATGGAGTGGCGTAGGTCGCCACCAGTTGCCTCATATATCTGAGCAAGAGCCTTTTCTTCATATTTCACCTTCTGTTGTTCGCAGATCATTTTCAGATGATCGATAACATCTTCCTTTGGTAAGCGTGTAAATCTAAACACTACACACCTGCTCTGTATCGGCTCAATTATCTGAGATAAATAATTACAAATAATAATAAATCGAGTCGTCCTTGCGCTGTCCTCGATTATCCGCCTGAGCGCAGTCTGGGCCTCAGAGGTCATCTCGTCAGCTTCATCAAGTATGATTATCTTGGGCTTACCAAACTCCTTGTCATCTGCCAGCTTAATTGAAGCGGCAAACTCTTTTACACGCTCCCGCACCATCTTGATGCCACGTTCATCTGATGCATTAAGTTCGAGCGTGTTCTTCCTCCACTCTTCTCCTAGGAGCTCCGTTGCAATGCAGAGCGCGGTGGTGGTCTTGCCAACTCCTGCAGGCCCGGCGAACAGCATATGGGGTATGTCGGGACTCTTAATCAGGTTACTTATGCCCTTGATTATCTCCTTCTGATCAACTACCTCCTTTAGTTTCTTTGGCCTGTATTTCTCAGACCACATAAGGTTCGCCAGATCTGTTTTTTTGGCCGACTCCATCACGAAGCGCTTTTCACTGAAGTTATTAAACCATTAATAGGTTGCTATTTTGCCTCACAAGCTGCCAATTTCGATAAAAACAGCTAGAAGCTAGCTACTAGCTTTACAAAAGCTGTGCTGATATGATATATAATAAGTACCCAGTTCTTAATAGCTCTTCCCCATGGCCAACATCGCCCGCTCAGAGCCAAGAATTGAAGCCATTCAAAGCATTTACCAGCTCGGCTACATGCTGGAGGAGATCAGGGTGACATATAAAGAGGACGCTAAGATGAGCGTCGGCAACCTTGTGATTGATGCAAAAGAAGGCGATATGTCGTCTCTCCCGCGTTGGATTGCCAAGATCCTTGTCGAGCAGGGTGCAGTCGAAATCCAGTCAAACGACGTCACCGGCTACATATCACGGACTATGAATCGCGAGCGCATTGCAAAGCCTCATGACCTCTCTGGCGTCGATGTTGACTTTTACGTTAGAGTCAACGATTACCTTGAAGGTCTGAAGGAGCGGGAAAGAGAAAACCTGATTATTTCCCTAAATACATTTGTAGCCTCTCGACTTGAAAAAATAGTCAAGCTGGCTGCTGCCTCATCACTCTCCCCCGAGCTTGAAGCCAAACTCACTGCGGAAGAAAAGGAGCTTTACATCCTGATAAACAAGGCTTCAACGAAATTCAAAAAAGGAGTGCTAAAGAAGTTTGTCTGAGCAGCAGACCGCGGCAGCGCTTGCAAACGATCTGGAAAAGTTTCTCAAAGCATTCAAAGACCGCGACAGCAATTACAAGTATTTTGACAAGATAAATAACATGATGGCGTCAGGCGCTCAGTCGCTTATTGTAGACTATATCGATCTCGATTCTTACAACCCTTTCCTTGCCAAAGAGATAACGCATAAGCCCGATGAATATCTTGAGGCATTCAACGAAGCAGTCCTATCAATCCTGCGCGAGATCCATCCTGACTATGAGCAAGAGATCCGTGAAAAGATCCGGGTCAGGATAGGCAACTATACTGTGCAAAAGGGCCTGCGTGAAATAAACGCTGATTTGATAAATAAGCTTGTGAGCATCTCTGGCATGGTCGTGCGCTCATCAGAAGTCAAGCCCCTTGCCAAGAAGGTTGCATACAAATGCATGAACTGCAACACAGTCACAGAGGCGCAGCTCAAAGGTCTTGTGATGAAAAAGCCGCTTAAATGCCCTGCGTGCTCTGAAAAAGAACTAGAAATGGATCCGGAGAGCAGCCTATTTATTGACTTCCAGTTGGTGCGGTTGCAGGAGCTGCCCGAAGATCTACCTGCAGGCCAACTGCCACATTACATTGAAGTTACTGTTATGAGCGACCTTGTAGACCAGTGCCGCCCTGGCGATAGAATCATACTTACAGGCATAATTAGAATAGAGCAGGAGCAATTGGTTCCACAGGCCAAGACCAGCCTTTTCCGACTTCGTATGGAAGGAAACAACATCGAGTATCTCGGTGGCAGGGCAGGGAGCAAGGACACAAGGTCTATTGAAAGAATACTGATAAGCACGGAGGACGAGCGACAAATAAGAACGATAGCAAGTAAGCCCGATGCTTACGAAAAGCTAATCGCCTCATTCGCTCCTCACATTTATGGCCATGAGCCGATCAAGGAAGCAATACTGCTGCTTATTGTAGGATCCGTGACCAAGAGGCTTGAGGATGGCTCGACCAGAAGAGGTGATATCAACGTGCTTTTGGTAGGTGACCCAGGTACGGCCAAATCCGAGATGCTAAAATTCACTGCCAAAATTGCTCCAAGGGGGCTATACACTTCTGGTAGGGGCTCTACAGCTGCAGGTCTGACAGCTGCAGTCATTCGTGACAAATCAGGGATCATGATGCTAGAAGCAGGTGCCGTCGTATTGGGCGATCAGGGAATCGTGTGCATTGACGAATTTGACAAGATAAAGCCGGAAGACCGCTCGGCGCTTCATGAAGTGATGGAACAGCAGACTTGCTCAGTGGCAAAGGGAGGCATTGTCGCTACACTGAACGCAAGAACGTCAATCTTGTCTGCATCAAATCCCATATATGGCAAATATGACCCATACAAGAACATAACAGAAAATGTCAACCTGCCAGTGCCGCTGCTGACAAGGTTTGACCTGATATTCATAGTCCGAGATAGTCCAGACAAGGAAAAGGACAACCTTGTCGCAAGCCATATTTTGGAAATACACCGCAATACTGAACAAGCGGCTAGGCCTGCGATTGACATCGACCTCTTCAGCAAGTATTTGGCATATGCAAAGCAGATCGAGCCAGCACTAACACCGGAAGCAATTGACATCGTTCGAAGTTATTATATGGACATGAGAAGGATCGAGTCAGAAGGGATGATAACGGTGACTCCAAGACAGCTTGAAGGCCTGATCAGGCTTGCGTCTGCCCGTGCAAGGTTACTATTAAAGGACATGGTGGAGGCAGAGGATGCCCAGCGTGCGATCTACCTTGTAGACCAGATGATGAGGACTGCTGGCGTCGACGTCAACACAGGAAAGACGGACTTCGGCGTGCTATACGGGAAGCCTCAGAGTGTAGTTTCAAAGGAAAAGACCTTTATGGAACTATTCAGAGGACTCACTGGCACTGAGAACAATGACGTGGAAGATAAGGTGCTTGTAGACGAGCTAGTGAAGACAGGTAAGTTCTCTGACGAAGAGGCAAGAAAATATATTCAAAAGTTTAATCGGGAAGGTCAGATATTTGAAAGACGGCCTGGATTTTGGGCTAAGGCGTAAATGCATTTTTAAAATAGCCGGCTTGCTTATAGCTCTAAAATGCCAGCGGCTTTAACCGACAGTTCAATCAGAATGCTTCTTTTGCATCTTGGCTATTCTTCTCTTTATCCGCCTCAGGAGATGGCACTAAAGCACGGCATATTGGAAGGAAAGAGTGTGCTCATGACTACTCCAACTGCCAGCGGCAAGACACTTATCGCAATGATGGCCATTCACAAGGCGCTGAAAAAGAATAAAAAAGCGGTATATCTGACACCGCTTCGCGCGCTGGCAAGCGAAAAGTATGATGACATGAAGGTGCTTGAGAATCTCGATTTTGGCAGAAAGATCAAAGTGATGGCTGCAACTGGCGACTATGACTCGCCGGGAAAAGAACTGGCGGCAGCAGACGTCATCGTTCTTACAAACGAAAAGATGGATACGCTTTTCCGCCATAATGCAGAGTGGCTTGATGACATAGGGCTCTTCGTGTCTGATGAAGTGCATCTTATAGGCGATAGGGAAAGAGGGGCAACGCTTGAGATGATGCTTACGAAAATCCGCAAACACTATCCGCAATCGCAGATAGTGACACTTTCTGCTACCGTAGCCAACTCCGACGAGATAGCCGACTGGCTTGCCTGCGAGCTTGTAGAAAGCGACTGGCGACCAACAAAGCTAGTAGAGGGAGTCTACGAACATGGCATGATCAGAATGAGAGGCGGCACTACTTTCAGAGTCAATAGCTCCGGCATTTCATCTGCAGTAGACATTGCTATTGATTCTGTCGATGAAGGTGGGCAGGCACTCATATTTGCAGAAACAAGAAAGCGCGCTGCTTCGCTTGCAGCCAAAGCCGCAGAAGGTGTCTATAAGCGGCTAGACAAAGCAGCAAGAGAACTGGCAGTTAAGACATCATCTGAAATACTAGCTAGGGGGGATGACAGCGAGATCACAAAGACGTTAGCTAAGCTTGTGTCAAAAGGGGTAGCATTTCATCACGCCGGCCTTGCACCGTCAAGCAGGGAGATAGTTGAAAGCTCATTTAGGAAAGGTGTGATCAAATTGCTAACTGCGACGCCGACTCTTGCTGCTGGCGTTAACCTGCCCGCAAGACGGGTTGTGATAGCAAGCATCCTTCGATATGATTCCGAGTATGGTAGAAATTTGCCTATCAGCGTGCTAGAATATAAGCAGTTGTGCGGAAGGGCAGGCAGACCTCAATACGATACATCAGGCGAGGCCATAATCGTGAGTGAGTCTAGTGCAAATGCTGAAGAGCTTTATGACCATTACGTCCTTGGTAGCCCGGAGCCACTTCGGTCGCAGTTGTCAAGCGATAACGCCATCAGGTTTCATTTACTCTCAAACATTGCAACTGTACCGGGGATGAAAAAACCAGAGATCCATGACCTCTTCTCAAGGACACTCTTTGCACGCCAGTATACGGGTGCAACTGTCGAGCTTAAAGTCGAGTCCGCCCTTGAATACCTGGAGCAAGAAGAGCTGGTCAAGTCAAGAAACGACCGCTATATCGCCACAGATTTTGGCAGACGGACATCGCTCCTCTACGTCAATCCGGTTACTGCAGTCAAATTTAGAGATGCACTCCAAGGGGTAGAATACACAGCCGCCACCAAACATGCGCTTGGCTTTCTGCACGTGATAGCAGACAGCCCTGACTTTTACCCAAAATTGTCATTACGCAAAACCGACTATGATCACGTAAGCGTCCTGATACAACGTCGTGGCAATGAACTGTTATACCCAATAAGTGAGTATGACTGCTCTCGAAGCTTTTGGGCATTATGTTGGTGGATAGAGGAGACGACAGAGAAGGTGCTGAGCGACAAGATAGGAGTTGAGCCCGGTGACATGCACAGGATTGTGGAGATTGCTAACTGGCTTGTCTATTCGCTTTATGAAGTGGCCAAACTGTTGCGTAGAGAGGATCTTATGCCAGAACTTTATAATCTACGTACTAGGATAAGGTACGGAGTGAAGGAGGAGCTGCTGCCACTTGTTGTGCTTGAGGGCATTGGAAGAGTGAAAGCTAGGGCCCTGTATAACGCAGGCTTTACCGATGTGGCCAAGATATCCAAGGCTTCACAGGCCAAACTTGCAAGTGTGCCCAAGATAGGGCCAACTGTAGCAGAAAAGTTAAAGCATCAGTTAAAGAAGAGGCTGGGACAATAATATCACAAATGCTGGACGGCGTTAACCTGATAACATATGGTGCAGCCGTGTCCGCCATATCATTCTTTAGTGTCTTGTTCCTGATGCCGGCAGCAATAAGGTCGCTGACTGCAAAGCACAAGGTAGTTCCCGACGCTCACAAGCCAGAAAAGCCTCAAGTCCCGCGGCCAGCAGGTCCGGTCATCATGATCAGCATTGCTGCAGCGGAAATCGTGCTCTTTATCCTAACAATGAACATTGCAGTCTTTGCAATACTTCTTACAACAGCGATCGCGTTTCTCGTGGGCTACATTGATGACAGCAGAGTGATGCCCGGATGGTTTAAACCAATGGCACTGCTGGCGGCTGCAATTCCGTTGGTTGTTCTTGACACTTATGTAGGAGAAGTTTATGGAGAGTCTCTCAACCTAATATTTGGCCGTGCGTATATACCTCTACTATACATACCACTCATATTCGTCATCATTCCTATTACTGGCAACACCATCAATTCAATCGACGTGCTAAACGGGGTAGCAAGCGGCTTTTTGATAATTGCATCGGTTCCACTCTTGGCGAGCACCGCGATTTTTGGCAGCTATGAAGTATTCCTCGCTGCGCTTCCAATATTATTTGCCAGTATTGCATTTTACAGGTACCACAAGTTCCCAAGCCGGATATTTCCTGGCGACTCGGGCACACTTTTGCTTGGAGCAATGTATGGTGCGGTGGCCATCGCCGGCAGTTCTGAAATAATTGGCGTAATTGCGCTCCTGCCGGCCGTCATGAACTCATTCCTGTTCCTTGCAAGCGTCAAGCGCATAGTAGAGCACAGGGAGGTAAAGGCAAGGCCTACTATCTTGACAGACGACTTCAAGTTAACAGCATCAACTGATAGTACGGCGCCGGCGACGCTTGTAAGACTGATTGTTGTGGATAGGCCGCTTGGCGAAAGAGAGATTGGTTATCAGATATTCAAGCTAGCAATCTTTACCGCACTTTTGGCATTTGCCTCAATTGCGATCCAGTACGTCGTCCTCTTCGGATAGTAATCGAGATGGCACTTACAACTCTGGCGCTTTTCATGACTGGGATGTGGGCAATGATACTTACTGTTGCGGCGTTCTTAGTCATCTTTGTTGCACCAATAGAGATATACTTGTTTGGTGGCCAAGGCGAAAGGTTAACTATTTCTGCAGTGCAGGCAGCAATTGCTATATTAGTAGTAATTGTGCTTGTTATTGGATTAAACAGATTAAAGAGGGTCTACCTGCACAAAAAGCTTCAACAGTAAAACACTGCTTCTAGAGATAGCCTTCATAACTGTTAATATTCCCCAAAGCGTTTCTTGCTACTAAGAGAGTATATAATGTCGGTAAACCTAGAGACTGTTTTGGTGTTATTGTTGCTACCTATAGTAGGCGGCATTCCCTCTGCAGCCGGCCAAAATGCATTGTCCAATATTACTGCTAGCGATATTATTGATCTTGTCGACAACGTGACAGAAAGAGGTGAAGAAGAAATAGAATCTCCTCTTCCTTTAGAAGCAATAGAAGATACAAGCAGTTCTCAACTTGCCGATGACGCTGCCCCTTCATATGTTACAGCAGGTGACACCATCTTGATAAACGAAGTTGAGATCAACCCTAGAGGCAACGACATAGAGAATGAGTGGATCGAGCTGTACAACCCAACCGCCGCCGACGTCAACATAAGTGACTTTGAGATAAGACCCTTGTTCCAATCTCCAACGATTAAGCTGCCACCAGATGCTGCAATTGAGGCCGGGCAAACATATGTGATTGAGCTCGACAGGCCGATGCTGCCAAACACTGCTGGAAGCATTGTCCTTGCAAACGCAACAGGCGATATCCAGGACAGAACACCTTCGCTTGTAGATAGGAGCGACGATGACCGTACTTGGCAGAGGATCCCTGATGGTAATAACGAGTGGCAATTTGTAGAAAATACTCTGGGCAACCTCAATGATCCTGACACCCCCAGTACAACATTTGATAGCGAAGAAAATACTCTGGGCAACCTCAATGATCTTGACACCCTTAGTACAATACTTGATAGCGCGTATTCTGGATCAGACGTAGAATGCCTTGGGTCGGCAGGCTGCCTCGAAGGTATGGCAATTAGAATAGTGGACGGAGATACACTTTATGTGAGGGTAAACAGCACCGTATACAAGGTTGACCTTGCCCTTACCGAGGCTCCTTCAAGGATGGAAGAAGGGTTCGTCGAGTCGACGGCATTTACTCGAGACCTCTGCCTCGGGAGCACAGTGCTAGTAGATCAGGACGATATGCTGCTTACATCCAACTCTGATATTACCGCCGTAGTGTACTGCTCATCAAGCAACCTCAACAGCGAGCTTTTGGATAATGGTTACGTCGAGCTTGAAACGGAGCAGTGCGCAACAAGTGAGTTCGCTAATGAGTCTTGGGTAAAAGACCACGGCTGCTAGGCCTTTTTTTCTTCTTTTAAGGCAGTCGATGGGTTTATCTTTATCGCATAAGCGCGTCGCGCTTCGATCACACTGATCTGCTCTTCCAATAGCTTTTTCATTCCTGCCATGATGTCTTCCTGCCGCTGGTATGGCTCTTGGCGTGCCTCTTCCATTATCCGGTTAAAGTTGCTCACTATTGCCTTTGCCAGCTCGGATAACCTTCCGACATTTCTTGCTGGGATTGTTTGAAACGTGGAAAGGAACTTGGCCTCTTCTGAGTGTTTGATACTCTCTGCCTGTGCTTCCCTTGTCCGAAGCTCGTCTTCCTGCGTCGGATAATAAGACATCGCTCAAAGGTAGGCTAGTATTGCGTTTAACGGTATACGAAGATAATTCTATTGCTTCTAAAGGAAGAGGAGATCGCTCCGCATTCTTACCTTCGCTACTGGTGCGATAAGTGACTTTATTTGCGCGCAGCAGTGAAGGAACCTGACACCCTTGTGTGTTGTCTTGTAAACGAGGTTGTCGTCTGAGTCTTTTTCTGCATTCAAGAGACTATGTGATAGTAATGTATTGAAGTAATAGTTCATCTGCTCCGAGCTTAAGTTTGCATGCGACATAATATGCGTCTTTTTGACTCCGCCTGTTGCAGATATCAGTATGTCATATATTATGTCAAGTTTGCTTCGGTTCTTTATCTTATCTTGTTCCTGCAATGCAAGTAACCTGTACCTTAGGTAAACGTTTATGAACGCTGCGGTAAAATATTCAGTATTCAGATTTCGGTTTGATATTTATTCTGCAAATTTTATGATATTTACATTACACTCGCGATTCATGGATATATTGAATTGTGATAACCTAATTATTTGAAAACCTTATATTGTAACTTTATTTACATCGTGCCATGAAGCGTGTAGAGGCGATTATATCTGCGGAGAAGGTTAGTGCTGTTAACGAAGCTCTAAGGAACGCTGGTGTAGGCGGCGCAACTATACTTGATGCGAAAGGAAGGGGCAAGGGCGAAAAGCCGCAGGTCCAGAGCGGCAGGGGGACAAGGGGGGTCTCTGCTGAATTTTCATCTAGAGCTAATGTTGTGGTCGTAGTTGATGACTCTGAAGTAGAGAAGGTGATCGGAGCCATCATTGAAACCACGAGCACTGGTTCTGCAGGGGACGGTAAGATATTTGTCTCCACCGTCAATGAAGCAATTGACATTGGGACAAGAAAACGTGGTCAGACTGCCATAGCATAGCCTATTTTTTAGTAAAGAATTTTTTAGTTTCTCCAAGCATCAACACCTCCGCTGCTGCTACTTTGATCACTACAGGCAGGTCACACACTGCCTTGCCTATAGCCAAACAGTGGCGTTGTGGAAGTGTCCTTACTATCGATCGTATGGTGTCATTATCTGCCAGCGACACTTTGGATATTTTATCTAGATCGTTATCGTTTGTAAAATTAAACAGGAAAATGTTGTCCACCTGTCGATAGATGCCATCACTTATTGCGTCGGGCTGGTTTGTGATAAAGGTGGTATAAATACCAAAGTGTCTCATTCGAGTAATGATGTCCTCCCAATATGTATCGCGGATGTAGATGTGTGCCTCTTCTGCAAAGAGGAAAATGGGTGGGATTTGCTTGTGCTCCAGTAGGTCGACAATCTTACTCAATACTAACTCAACGACCATCCTGCGTACAGTAGGCGAAACTTCGCCCATCTTGATTATCATGGCTGCACCGCTCTTGCCTGAAATTATGTCCTCAAATTGTAGGCCGCCTCCTTCACCGTTGATGAATAGTCGTGAGGAGTGGATGACATGGTAGCGGGACACTAGTGCGTCTCGCACAAGCTCATTTATGTTCCAAGTGTTGACAGCATTACCTATCGCATCTATTGAAAGCGACTGTTTGCTTTCACACCAGTCCCAGATCCGCAAAAATTCACGCAAAGACGCGGCAGGCATATCAAGAGCATTCTTAAGCATTCCAGATATCGCTGTCTTACCGCAGTAGTCAAGAGTAAACCTCAGTGTCTTACCCGGCTCGAGCACCTTGACTTGTTGATGGATTGAAGAAGGGATACCAGCGCGGCTCCATCCAAGGCCTCCATACTCGTTGTTCAGGTCAAATACGACCACAAAGGCGCCGTACTGCACCAGTGTCTTGATAAGCATCTTGGATAGATGTGATTTGCCAGACTCTTTCTTGCCTGTAATGACAGTCAGCTTGCCATCCAGATCTTCTGCGTAAATTTCAAACTCTTCTTCATGACCCGCTCTGCCAAGCGGGATCGGAAATACACCACATCTTCCAAGCAAAGAGTCAAGCTCTTTCATCGCAATCCGCCTTATCTTGGACTCAACTCTTGAAGGAAGCCAAGTTACGTCGCTTGATAGTTTCCCGTCATTGACTGATGCCCTTATCTTGGCACGAAATACTCTGGCATCTCTTACCAACCGGGATAGGCTTCCGATGTTAAGTGGGTCGTGCAGGTTCTCCATGCTTGATGCGTTGACCACCTCTTCTTTTACAATGTCTTCAATTAAAGCCTGAGATGAAAGATACTCTTCATCATAGACCTGTACAACCATGCTCCTGCTCCTATCCTCTATGAGTAAGTAGTCTCCCTTGGCAGCCGAATCTTCCTTCATGGCAAGTAAGAGCAGTTCGTTGCCATTCTTTGATAGTATCTTCATACTGGTATCGACCCCAAAAGAGTTCTGCGTATATCCTCTGCAGCTAGCTCCGTCACGTCATAGTTGTTCAGTATGTGGCTTCGGAGGCATGTTACCTCTGTACTTGTGAACGTGGAAATGTGGTGTGCGAGCCTGAGGGTTTCAGGATAGCCACCTGCTACTACGTCATTTCCAAGCAGCATGCCAAGTGACTGGCTAACGTCACCTACAATGTCTGCTCGCAGAATAGGACTACTGCTGCCGCCCTTTTCCAGCTTGACCATCAGGTTGCTGCCAATAATGTTCCTGATCAAGCTCTTGATGATATCATCAACTTCGATGTAAGCCGGCCCTGGCACCTTTGTTAATGGAGCGGCCGCCCTGTCTAGCGCCTTGAGCCTGGTGCTCTTGCTAATTCCTACAAGCATGTTCTTGCGAAGAACGCTACTCTCTGAAATCTTTCTTATACTACGGTCTCTCTCTTCAAAGATCGATGCTTTGAGCGAGCCGTCAACTAAAATTATTGAATTTGTAAAGTGGCTTGCAATCTCTTTCTGGACGGATCTCTCCACGCGTACTCTTATCAGACGCTTCGCCAAGTCATCATCCAAGAGAACAAGTCTTGAGAGCCGCTCTTCCAGCTCCGATTCATGAACTGTCTTTTCGCTTAGGTAGAACAGCACCGGGCCTATCTTGAAATGCATGAGATTGTGGCTAGCATAGGCCGTAGCGACGCCACACTTAATGGCGTAAAGGCTTCCATCTTCTGTCTCGGCTAGCTTGATACTGCTGGAGTCTATGGCCGCCACGAGCGCATTTTCTTTGATCGGGCGAATGGTAGTTACCGTTGTTGTACTGTAGGGGTCAGATCTCATGCCCCATCCATCAACTGGCATCATTTTCTTGTCGTCATAGCAAAACACAATTTTCTTCCCTTTCAGCACGTCAAGCTTTGGAGCAAGACATTTGCTCACCGATTCCCCTATGTCAAGACCCCCTAGAGTCAAGATGCAGTCTGAGAAAATGATTTCTTGGTTGTTCATGTTGCTCAACAATATCTGCGGGCACAAATATATTAATATTGCTCAACATGATCAATATGGCCAGCAACAGCTTTATCAATAGCAGTCTGAGGGGTATATTTAAGCAAATATGAGCGGCCATCCTGCTGAGGAAGTCAAAATAAGGCTTAAGCATGGTGAGTGGGAAGTAGAGGTAGTTTGCATTGAGAGCAGGGTCAAGCAGGTAGTTGAAAGCGTGCTCTCAAGCCTTGACACTGCCAAGATAATGGGGCCAGAAGTTCAGAGCCAGCTCGATGCGTTGAGGCGAGAAATAGACTCCTTAAAGACTAGGTCCGTCGCTGAACTCGTGCCGGAGGGCCAGCAACAGCAGAAGGTGACAACCAAGAGTGGTATAACATGTAGGGGCCTTTTGGAAAATCTCTGGTTCGAGGGGCATTTTGTAAGTGAAAGGTCGCTTGGTGAAGTACATGAAGAGCTATCAAGAAGAGGCTACAATTACGACAGGACTGCAGTTTCGCATTCGCTCACAGATATGGTACGAGAAAACATCTTGACAAGAATTGGAACAATGCGGAATTACCGCTACATCCAGAAAAGGCCACCAAATAGCACTACTGCCCAGGTCTGATCTTTTTGGGTATCGTCGAATTGAGCCAGTGGATGCCTGCTGTCGTTATCCTGTATTTGCTCGGCTCTTTTTCGTCACGTGCGACGTGGCCGGCCTTAACCATTTCAGATATTCTGGAGCTTATGGACTTTGGGTTGAGCGCCGTGGCAGTATGAATGTCTGATACCTGCATAGAGTTGTCCTGCAGTCTGCCAAGATCCTTTGCTATTCTGGCAGCTACAAGCTGTAGAGCTACTATATCCTTATCAGACAGCTTGACATCAGTCCCTAGGATTACACGAGGACCCTCTGGTGTGATCTTGATGAGATGGGAATACGTTTCGATGAGCTCCTGTGCTGCATAGTTGAGCAGGATCTTTCTTGCAAGATCCATCGAAGGCACCTCCTTAAGCAGAAAGTTCATCACAGAAGCTGTGACGGTCTCCGCAGAGCCGCTGAACTCAACCTTTACGTCACCTATGGTTACGGTGACGCTCACCTCATTTTCAGCTTGGCTCATTATTGTTTTCGCTTGTAACACAAATGGCGGGCTATATATTGAATTCGTTGGATTGCAATCGCTAGCACTCCTTGTTCTCCTTTCTTCTATAGAGTGTATAGGTTACTCCAAGCAATCCTCCTGACAGCGCAATGCTTATCACTGTAGCGTTGATGTCTCTGTCAATTGCTGTGCATGTAAATTCGCCAACAGAGCA
>DASUUX010000152.1:0-43830 GCA_036373855.1 Nitrososphaera sp. | reverse complement strand
TCCGCATTTGTCAGGTTCAATTCAGTTAAATGCATGTTTTATCTGCAGCTCTAATAATATTTCCATGCGTGGCATCTTCATAACAGGGACAAGCACAGGAGTAGGCAAGACAGCAGTAGGTGCAGGGCTCGCCTGGGCTCTGAGAAAGCGAAAAATAGATGTTGGTGTCATGAAACCGTTTGCAACTGCAAACAGAGTTTTTTCAACAAAATACCGGTCGAAGGACACTGCAATACTTGCCAAGGCCTCGGGAGTTAACGATCATGACTGCGACCTCAATCCTTTTTTTTACTCAATAGCGGCCTCACCTCTAGTTGCTTCGGAACTAAAGCAGGGGGTTCCAGTCAATATCAAAAAAGCCGTGCAGGAGCTGAAAAAGCTTGGAAGAAATCACGATTTTCTAATTTCTGAAGGCATCGGTGGCATCATGGTTCCGTTGACTGAAAAAGAATGTGTTGCAGGTTTTGCAAAGCGGATAGACTTGCCTGTAATTATTGTCTCGACACCTAAGCTTGGAACCCTGAACCACACTTTGCTCACGGTAATGGCCTGTAAAAAGTTTGGCCTCAAAATCATGGGAATAATTTTGAATAAAACATCAAAAAAATCTAACATAGTGGAGCAAAAGACTGCTGAAGTTCTTGAGAGGGTCACACATATCAAAGTATTAGCCGTAATTCCTTTCTCAAAAGGAGCTAATTACGCTGCCATTGGCAAGGTGCTAGAACATGATTTGAACCTTGACAAATTATTGTCCATGTAAGAGCTTGAGTCCACGATCTCCCTTGCGAACGAGGAAGGTATTGATATCTAAGATGATCCTGGAGTACGGAAAGTGTGTTGATCCAATGAAATAATTTTTATTATCTACCTCTAGCCGCTTTGCTGACACGATCCAAATATTTCCATTGTGAGGCTGCACAGATTCGGCATGTTTTATCTTTGTCAGCTCCGAATTTCTTTTTATTATTTGGATCACTAGAGCTTTTTCCGGGCTTTTGCTCAGCATTTTTAGTGAAGGAACAACTAGGTCCAACTCTACGCCTTTCCAGTTGACCTTCCTCTCGGAAGGAAGCAGAGAAGCAGTGAGCATGAAATGGAGCAATGCCTCACATAAAGTTCCCAACGACTCGTCATCTAAATCATCGCCCATCCTACTTTTACATTTTTCAACAATTTCATTACAGCGTTGTTCCGACTTTTCAATCTCGCCAATAACTTCCATGCGGATTTTTGCTTTGCCGATTTTATCTATGGTAGAATATAGAATGTCTTTGATATCTGCACTCACAGATACTGCATACAAGCTACGTTTATTAAATCTGTCATAGGCTATTATCTATATGGCTAGGGGAATTGCTACAGGTCTCCTTATTGCCTCGCTAATACTGCTGGTAGTCTACGGAGCCGATGTTGCAGTCGCAGCAGCCTCTCCAGACAGAGAGGGTTTCTTGCCTTTTGACGAGGCAGTTAGAGGTGGAGCCTTTGGCGGGGGTGCAGTCGTAATGTCAATAATTGCATTTGTAATTGCTCGCAAGGAATATGCGCCTATCGTTTCTGCGCTCTTGTTTGTAAATGGGGGTCTCATCATTGCAGGAATGATTGCGCTTGTAGCACAGGGCGCACTTGCATCCGAAGATTCCTCAAACACATTACGCACGGTTGGCAGTACAACAGTAATGGGAGGAATCCTAATAGGGCTCGGCGCATGGAAGCTTGTAACAGACAGAAAACTACTCGCTACAAGGAGAAAAGAGCCGGCTCAGAAATGAAAAGGCTTATCGGTTCTGGGCTTTTGACACACATGATTGACTTCTAAAGTAAAGCCTATTGACTACAGGGTATGCGAAAGAAGTGCAGACATGGATACATCCACTTGGGACCTTACACACTCAAGCAAAAACCTCTTGACCGGATGATGTGCCTGCATCCTAGCGAGTAACATTTTATACAATCTTAGCAAGCTTATTGGTGTCATGAAGACAGCGATTCTTGCTGGGGGTTTTGGAAAAAGGCTAAAGCCCCTTACCGATACGAGACCTAAGCCAATGATAGAGGTCTTTAATGTCCCAATTATCGAATGGCAGATAAGATGGCTTAGGAAATTTGGTATACAAGACTTTGTCATATGCGCTGGATATATGAAACAGCAGATAATTGACCATATTGGCAATGGCGCCAGATTCGATTCCCGAATCGAGTACTCATTCGAGGAGAAGGCGCTCGGAACCGGCGGAGCACTTTTGAACGCTAGAGAACTTCTTTCAAGCCAAGATTCATTTTTCGTATTAAACGGAGATATTCTTACAGAGCTTGACCCAAACAGGTTGAATATTGCGAATTCAAATGCCCTTGCGGTTGTTCCTCTCCGTAGCCCATTTGGAGTGGTTGAACTAGATGAGAATTCAAAAGTCCGTGGATTTGTTGAAAAGCCAGAAATCCCTGACACATGGATTAATGCTGGCATGTATCGCTTTACTCAAGAAGTGTTTAGATACCTGCCTCAAGAAGGCAACATTGAGCTTACTGCTCTCCCGGCGCTAGCAAAAGAGGCAAAGCTCCAGGGTGTGAAATACAAAGATGTTTTCTGGCGTTCAATTGATTCTCATAAGGACATCGAAGAAGCATCCAAAGAGATGAAGGAAGCAAAACTATCATGAGTGTGCAAAAGTTGGGATACAGTCTCGGTCCCTTACTCTCGATGCGCGAGATTCTTTTATGCGCTAAGATGGCTGATCAGCAAGAAAATGTTGATTCATTATGGGTTCCGGAATCTTGGGGGCGGGAATCATTTGCAACTCTTGGCGCCATGTCCCAGGTCACTAAAAAAGTAAGACTGGGTACGTCGATTATTAGCATTTATTCAAGGACGCCAGCAACCGTCGCTATGGCCGCCGCGACTCTTGACATGCTTTCAGATAATAGGACTATTATCGGTCTTGGAACAAGCACTGCGGCTATTGTTGAAAACTGGCATGGTCTAGAGTTCAATAAGCCTGCCAGCCGTATGAAAGAATACATTGAATGCCTCAGACTCATGACTAAAGGGGAAAAGGTAAAATATAATGGCGAATTTTTCAAAATAAACAATTTCAAGATATTGCATCACCCCCAAAGGACACATATCCCAATTTTTATGGCCGCTGTCAACAAAAAAATGGTCTCAATGGCATCGAAGCTAACAGATGGCACATTATTGTATTTAAGGCCTCTTGAAGAATTGAAAAGGACCGCATTTAAATTAAAGCAAGCTACAAAAGGAAAAGGCTTTGAAATTGCTTGCTCGTTTATATGCGCGGTATCAAACAAAGAGCCAGAAAAAGCCCGAGGTCGCGCTGCAACAACGCTTGCGTTTTACATCGCAGTTGGAAAGTATTATAGCAGGTTTCTTGCAGAGAATGGCTTCAAGATTGAAGTTGAGGAGATAGCTGCAGAGTATAGAAAGGCAGGTGCAGATAGTGCAGCAAAATTTGTTTCTGACAGGATGCTCCGCTCGCTTGTAATTTGCGGTAGTAGCGAAGAGTGTAGAGAGTCACTTTCAAAATTTCTTTCGACAGGAATTACGCTGCCCATTATCCAGTTTAACCCTGTTGGTGACTCAGAAAGCTCATTTAAGGAGATGCTATCAACTTTCTGATATGCGCAAGGTGGCAGTGTCCTCATGGGCAACCTCAAGCTTTACCAAAGACTCAAGGATCTCTTTATTTGAGCTGGCCTGTGAGCCTTCCATACAGCTAATAAAGGAGAGCGGCCTTTCTGTAAAAGAAATTGATGCTGTCTTGTTTTCTAGCTGCGCGACTGACCAGTACAGCTCTGCGATAATATCTGAAATGCTTGGCATACATCCAAGGATTTCGCATCGTATAGACAATCTCTGTAACTCAGGCACTAATGCTGTAGCTTCTGCTTTTGCAATTATTGCATCTGGCTTGTGTGATACGACCCTTGTGGTTGGCGCAGAAAAGACAGATAGCCCTGGTAACAAGCTGTTGTGGGATGTTACTCGGGGATCGTTTATGGTTCCAGTACACTGGGCCGCAATATTTGCAAAAGCTCACATGAGAAAATACGGCACAACTGAAGAACAGATGGCTATGGTTTCTGTCAAGAACCATAAAAATGCCACTAAAAATCCTCAAGCTCTTTTTGGAAAGGAAGTTGCCTTGGAAGAAGTGATGAGTTCAAAAAAGATTGCATCTCCTATTAAGCTACTAGACTGCTCTGCACCATGCGACGGCGCATCCGCGATACTATTAGTATCTGAAGAAAAAGCACGCAGCCTCGACAACCCTGTCTTCATAAAGGGAATAGGACAGCAAACAACCTCAGCCAGCTTTGCAAAAGCGACAGCTGACCTCACAACCCTTGAGGCGGCCAGACGGGCCGCTCATTTAGCTTTTGAAATGTCGCATACAAAAATATCGCAGATAGATATAGCAGAACTGCATGATGCGTTTACAATTCTCGAAATCCTGGCGTATGAAGACCTAGGATTTGCAAAGAAAGGGGAAGGAGGAAAATTCGTCGACCAACAGCAAGTAGCGATAAATCCAAGAGGAGGTCTGATTGGGTGCGGCCATCCTGTTGGAGCTACTGGTGTGGCCCAAGTTGCCGAAATCGCATCTCAGCTTGCTGGGAAAGCAGGAAAGAGGCAAGTAAAGCACTGCAAGACAGGGCTTGTTCACAATCTAGCCGCAGCGGGGTCCTCAGCGTCAGTAATTGTCATGGGTGTATGATAATCACTTGCAGGACTTCATAGAGAACTTGAATAAAGGTGAATTTCGGCTGCCGATGTGTAATTCGTGCAAGGCTAAAGTATGGCCACCGTCTCATTATTGCCCTCAATGTCTTTCAAAGACTTCACTTCAAATTGTTGATACAAGTGGAACTTTGATACATTTCACAAGGTCATACGTCAAAGGCATGGAAGGTTGCTATGGTCTTGTTGAAATGTCAGGAATTAGACTCATTGGATCGTTTGACACTCTCGAATTGAGAGAGGGATTGAAGGTGAAAATGGTGTCGTGCGGCGTGAGGCCCGATGGCACTCCGTATTACCTTTTTGAGCCAATTAAGGGCTGACATTAATATACGCTAGCAAATAACCCTCTAGGATGTATACATATGAGTTATGATAGGTTCGTTGACGAGAGACTCCTTACGAGCCGCGATGCTCTCAACAAGCTGCAGATCAAAATGAAAATACTTCAAATTGACGAAAATGCCCGTGATTTTTCACAGCGCTTTGGGCGCAGGGTGCTTGTCCAGAAGATACTTTTGACTATCAAGTACAATGATACTGAAGAAGTCGAAGAGAAGGAGCTTGATGTAGAGGAGATTGAAAAGAGGATAAAAAAAGAGAGGCTCTTCAGTTCTTCTAATCGGTGGCTTGCTTCAAGTGATATCAAGAATGGTTACGTTGTTGCAAGCCATCACCTCGATCTGCTTGCTGACGCGATTGCACTCGATATAATTTCAATATGAAAATATTTCAAAAATCGAGTTTTGAAAGATCGCCTTGCGAACATGTTCTTCCATGTCCACGGTGTTTGGGCTAAAACCTACGAAGGATGCACAAAAACAATTATAATTATAATTATAGCGCCGCTCGTCAGACTCGAACTGACGACCCACTGGTTAACAGCCAGTTAAACTTCGAAGCACAATATCGCGCATCGAAATTGCTCTACCATGCTGAGCTAGAGCGGCGCACTACTACAGCAAATCCAAGGACAAAATAAATCTTTGGGCTTGCTTACTGCATACCTTCTTCTCTAGAGTATATGTAAAGGCCGTCGAGGAACACTCGCTGGTCTTTGCCTTTTGTCTTAGTTGATAGTTCAATGTTAGCCGCCGTCTGCGAAACATCTTCTAGACTTGGACCCTGGATGACTACATCCTCTCCCACGACACTCACCTTAGTAGCTTCTCCCATTATTTTAGAAATCCTTGCCGACCTTTCGCCAAAAAAGTTCTCGACATGTACCTCTTTGCCCTTCACTTTGACAGAAATCGGAAAGTGTGCAAATATGATCTTAAGCTTGTATGTATAGCCTTTTTCAACACCTTTTATCATTCCTGCGATTAAGCTGCGCGCGGTATTTGTCACAGCAAGGTCGCGCTTTCGCGTTCCATAGGGTTTTATTGTTACTTTATTACCCTGTACTGTCACTGTAGCTGGAAGCTTTGTGAAATCCTTCTTTACCGTGCCAAGTGTACCTTTGATCTGTATGACGTTAGCTTCCTTTTTTATCGTGACACTAGCAGGAGCTTCGACTTCTGCCGTTATTTCTTGCTCAATAGACGTAGCCAACCAAAACTCCTCCGAGATTCTGGGCCTGTGCTTCGTGGTGTGACATGATCCCTTTGCTAGTCGACACAAGAAGTATGCCCATCGTGTACGCCGGCAGGAACTGTCTTTCCCAACCAAAGTATCCGTTCTTTTTAACTGAAAAGCGTGGTGTAATGATGCCGCACTTGTTTATCTTGGCTAAAAGCTGAATTCTAAACTTGCCGGCTCTACCGTCGTCAATCTGCTCAAACTCTCCTATGTAGCGATGTTTTTGCATCACGCGCAGCGCTTCACTCGCAAACTTGGATGCAGGTACTACTATGCACTCCCTCTTTCTCCTAGACTCATTATTGTAGATAGTTGTAAAGAGGTTAGATAGAACATTTAATGCTGGCATTTTCTTCTTTCTTCACCTACTCGTATTTAGTAAATCCTATGCTATTGGCAACTTCTCTAAAGCACTGCCTGCAAAGCATCAAGTTGTATGTGCGGATCAGTCCATTATATGAACCACACCTTTTGCACCACCTTCCGCCCTTGCCATGCGCAAGCTTCTTTCTTCCTGTTACTTCATATTCTCTGGGCTTTGGCATTTATTTATTCAACCTCTACTCCATATTCCTGTTTAAAGAACTCAACTGCCTCTTCTCTATTTATCCTGTGCGTCTTGCCTATCTTGGCGCTCTTTCTGCTTTTCTTCGCAATCCTATATCCTGGCCTGTTAAGCACAATGTTGACGTCCATCCCAAAGATGCCGATCTCAGGGTTGTACTTTGTACCAGGGATGTCAATGTGTTCATGTATACCAACAGAGATATTCCCATAATTATCAAACGATGACGCTTTGAGCACATTATTCTTCGCTGCTACGACGCGTTTTAAGAATTCAATTGCCGGTTCACGCCTGAGGGTCACAAGTACTCCTATGGGTTCACCCTTGTGAATACCAAAGTCCCTGACAGTCTTTTTCGCTCCACGTACAGCTGGCTGTTGATTTGTCAGCTCAAGCAGAGCATTCTTTGCTTTATCTATGGGCTCACCGGACCTCCCGACTCCAATGTTTATCACTACCTTATGGACCTCTATTCTTTTCATGTCATGTTGCTGCTGTATTTGTTCCTGGCTCAACCTAACTCACCCTAATCACAGGTCTGTCAGTTCCGACAGCCATTACCATTTCAACAGGCAATTCTACTGATTTATCGTCAAATGAAACAATTGCTCGCTTTGGAAGCGAGAATACACCGTCCTGAATGTCTTCGATCTTGCCTACCGCGCCAGCATTTTCGCCTCTGATTATGAGTGCCGTCGCGCCCTTCTCAAAAGCAACATGGTTGATAATATTGACCGCCGGCACGCTGATAACACAGCTATCGCCAACCTTTAGATTTTGGTCGCTTATGAGTGTCTTGCTATCATGGAACCCGTATTGCATCTTTTTGCCTCTAATACTAGTCTTGCTTGTAACCTTAATCAGCTTTAATTCTTTTTCTGCCTCCTCAATTACAATTGGAGACAATGACACTGAATGCTTTGGAACCATCCTGTATGCTTGGCCCATCGCTAGTTCCACTACGTCCATTAATCCAATAGCAAAGTTGGGATCGCGTCTTATCATCCCGTCCACTTTGACCTTACCCGCCTTCAAAATTCTATCTACTTCATATGCTGTGCTTGCGACCATGAGCACATCACGCAGGACCATCCCAAGGGGGTAGGCCCTCTTCCCAGGATGAGGCCCGGGGTTTACTCTCATGACAAACTTACCCTCTTTCCTGTTAATAGCCCAGAAGGAGGGTGCTAGCTGTCTTTTTACTCTGGTGTCGCGACCTTTCTTCGCCATTATTCAGTATCCTCCTCCTTTTCCTTCTCTTTTGTTTCCTTTTTTTCGGGAGGAGCTGACCCAGCCTTAGTTGCTCCCTGGAGCTTTCTGGATCTATATTTGTCATCAAGATTTAGGGAAATAATCATCACGTTTGAAGAATGAATTGGTACTTTGACTTGACCTCCGCGGATCTTTTCCCTTTGGATACCTTCAATGTGAAATGTCGCATGCTCAGTGTTTACCTTTTCGACTTTTCCCTCTACTCCCTTGTATTCTCCTCGCATTACTCTGACAGAGTCACCCTTGACCACGCGTATGTTCTTTCTCCCATACTGTTCGCGCAATGAGTCCTCTAGTACGGCGCCAACCAACTTATCGCGCTGGTGCTTAGGAAGATGAATGAGTTTTGGATTAATACCTGCCATAACTTTCACCTATACTATCATGCTCGCCAAGTTGGCGATTCTTGGCCACTTTTCTGCCGCCTCTGACGCTACTGGTCCCTTAATGTCTGTTCCTTTGATTTCACCTTCCTGCGTCACGAGAACTGCAGCATTGTCTTCAAAGGCTACACGCACACCGTTAAGCCTCCTTATTGGGTACTTCTGCCTCACGATGACTGCACCAAAAACCTGCTTGCGCAGCTCTGCCGGACCTTTCTTGACAGTCACAATAACGAAATCGCCAACAGCTGCTGCCGGCTGCCTAGAGTGTCTTCCCTTGTACCTTGTCACTTGCGCAACGCGCAATATCTTCGCACCGGTATTGTCAGTGCACACTAGACTTGCCGTAACCGGAATGGCTCTTGTAATATAGGGGCGGAACTCCTCGACTCCCTTTGCTGAAACTGCTCTTGACTTAGCTCCTGCCGCCATCCTTTGTGTTCACCTCAATCACTACAAATGAAACCGTCTTAGCAAGTCGTCTGCACTCAGCAATCCTTACCTCCTCGCCCTCTTCGACCTCGAGGCAGGGTGGAAGGTATGCATGCACGTTTGATTTACTTCTCTGAAAACGCTTGTACTTTGCAACCCTCCTAGGGTATCCTCTTGATACTACAACCATTTTCGGTGCTTTTGCACTTGATACGATGCCTGCCAATAATTTGCCTCTTATAGACAGTCTACCGTGGAATGGGCAGAACTCGTCTTCACAAGCCTTCCGAGGGGAAGCAACTGAGACACCAATGTTTCTAACCATAATCTATCATATCACCCATTGTTTAACAGTGAAATACGATCCTCAGGTCTTCCTATCAATGCGGAACCACTTATAAAGCAAACGCAAGAAGACGTTTGAAGCTGGAGCTTTTTTGCCGCCTTTTTTGCTACCTGCTTTATAATAGAATCTTTCCTTATTAATATTGTATTCTTTGTTTCAAATACAATCGTGCCGACCATGCCCTGTAACGTTGAATCTGAAGATTCAAGTATTTTTGTGCGAAGGCCTATGATCCCATGCGAGAGAACCTTTTCACAGTTTAGAGTCATTTCTGCCCTTTTCTCTCGTTCATTATTGTCTTCATTCGAGCAATATCTCGCCGGAGCCATCGAATGCTGCCTGTCTGTTTCTTCAGGGTGCCCTTTGACTTTTCAAGCTGAAGCTTTCCAAGATCTGTTTTGAGCTCGGCAAGCTTGTCACTCAGATCCTGATCGTTCAGCTCTCGTAATGTCTTTAGCTTAAGTCTTGCCATCCTGCTGCTTACCTCCTTTTTCTTCTTGACCTGCTCCCGCCCCCTGTTCATTTTTGGCGGATTCTTCCGTCTGAGGACTTGGCTGAGCTGCTGAAGCTTGTATATCTGTCTCTCCATTCTTAAGTTCAAATTCCTGCGGTAGTGCTTCCTTGGATGCAATTCTCAGCTGGATCCCCATTAGACCCATCTTGGTTAGCACATGAGAGAGCCCTGTCTTGACCATCTTATCTGAAATCTCGCCGCTCTTTGGTACAACGCCAATTGTATGTTTTTCAAAGTGAGCGCGCTCTGTTCTAAGCTTGCCAGAAATCGTAACCTCAACTCCCAGCGCGCCCGCGCTCATTATTGTATTGAGCGACCACATGGCTGCCCGCCTAAATGCAGTGCCTCGCTCAATAAGCTGAGCAATCCTATTACACATTATCTGCGGATTAAGCTCAGGGTTTGGAATTTCAAGAACAGAAATCTGAGGGTTTTGCAGGCCGAACTTTTGCTCGATCTTGGTCATGAGGTCCTTGATGCCAACGCCTTTTCTGCCAATGGCAAGTCCAGGCCTTGTAACGTAGACAGTTATCCTTGCCCCCACAGGCGTCTTTTGCACTTCAATGCCGCCATAGCCAGCGTCCTTGAGCGCTTCACCAAGAAATTCATTCAGCTCCATATTGCGAAAGTTATTTTTAATTACATTTTTGACTGCACTCATTCTCTATCGCTTGCCTCCTGTGCAATAATCTCTACATGAACCAAGATGTCAAATTTTGGACTTGATCTGCCCATTGCTCGCGGCTGAAACCGCTTGAGCTTTGTGCCTTTATGCACGGCTGCACTCACGATTCTCAGTCTGTCAAGATCCATACCCTTGTATTCAGCATTGGATTCAAGATTGTCTAAAATTCTGAGGAATTCCGATGCTGCCTTTTTGGGGAATCTGCCAGCAAAAAATCCGTCACGGATGTTCGACCTGTGCGCCACCTCGTTGTTGTAGCGCCTGTATGGAATGGCTTCTTTGCGAGATACAACATTTTGAAGTAACTCCCGTGCCTTTTCAATTGACCTGCCTTTAATGGCAACAGCTATCTCCCGGGCATGCTTATGAGATATGTCTTTTTCGCGTATTGAAGCACGTACATGTTTTGTTTTATCGTAATTTTGAAAGGCATAACCAAACTGTGGCATATATATCACTTCAGTGGAACGTACAGGCTCGACCTAGAAGCGCCTACACCCGGTGTGCCGTGCTGAACACGCTTGTTTGTAATCGCATATTCGCCAAGGTAGTGCCCAATCATTTCTGGCTTAGTGTTAACCTGTACAAAATCCTTGCCATTATGAACGTAAATAGTCAGACCAACCATGTCAGGAAGAATAATCATGTCGCGGACATGTGTCCTCAACAGACCTTTGAGCTTGCCGTCTCTCGCAAGTTTGAGCTTCTCTCGAAGTTTCCTCTTTTCGTCAGTCATGTAAGAACTGACGCGCTTGTCAAGCGATCTACGCTGTCTTGAATTGAGAAGCGGAAGCAGGTTCTCTATTGAGAGCGATTGTAATTGTTCGGGACTGTAACCTTTAAACTTAAACTCACGTACCAATTAGATCACTCGATCTCTGGATTCCAAGGCCACCTTTAAACCTAACGAGAAGAAAATAGCCCTTCTATACCAAAGCCAACTTTGTTGCAAGATCTCTTGCTCCTTCTGCGGTCTTGAACTTGACAAAGGCTTTCTTGCCCCGAATTGTCCTTGTAGTATTGACCTCCTCGATGTCAGCTTCATAGAGGATATTGATGGCCTCAATGATCTGCTTCTTGGTAGCCTTTTCTGTTACAATGAAAGCAAGCTTGTTCTCTTTTTCTATCTGGTTGAATGTCTTCTCTGTAACATATGGGGCCAGTACCATAGTTGCTGCTTGCTCTGAAGTCATGTCGCTTCTTCGGCTAGGCTCAACTCCTTGTTTCTTTTCTGCTATAGGTGCGGGCTTCGTTGCTCTTTCATTGCTCACTTTCGGATGACCTCCAATAGCGTGTGCATAGGTGCCTGCAGGCTTTTCATGTATTCAATTGCCCTCTGAGAAAAGATTGTTAGCCTTATTGGCTTTGAGCCAGGCACAAGATCAACGATGCTTATGTCCTTGGCATGCTTGATGTCAACGCCGGGTATTGACTGGGAAAGTGCGACAACTTTAGAGTCATCTCCAACGATAATGAGGGCGCTTGTTCCAGAGCGAGTTGACCTTCCCCTACGTCGGGAGGTTCCTGATCTTGCCTTTCGCACGAGACTTGCCCGAGCAATGTCATCTCCGAGCCCAAGACGTATCAGCACATTCTTCAGGTCTTTGGTTTTTGCTATTGATTCAATTTCGTTTGAAACGACAAGAGGAAGCTTGACCTCATTACCTATCTTGTGGCCACGCCTTTGTACCAGCTCCTTTTTCGCGGTGACTGCTATTGCAGAGCAAAGCCCGAGCTGTTTTTCTTTATGGTTGATTTTTTTGTAAATGATTTTCCAAGACTCTGGGGGGTGGGCAACTCGTCCGTGTCTAACACCCGCAACACCCGCAGCCTGGCCTGCCCTAGGAAAGCCTTCTCCTCGAGCTCTTGCAAGGCGGGCAATGCCAAGCCCTGTGTTGCGGGACTCAGCACTGACCATCTCGCCGGCTGCTGGATAGCGTCCCTGTCTTTGGTACGAATGCGAAAGGATGTTCACGTATACTTTATGAATCACTTCAGGTCGGTATGGGGTATCAAAAACTGCAGGTAGTTCGATCTCAGCAGATTCTGTGCCATCTAGTCCAATAACTTTGGCTTTCATTTAACAACTACCTCCAGGACTTTTGGCTCAACCACCTTCTTCGACAGACCGCGTATTGGCTGTCTCATCTTTACCAAGCGCTTTGGAACGCCTGGGACTGAACCTCTCACTACAATGTAATCGCCTTTGACTAGCCCAAAATGTTTAAAGGCGCCTGAGGGATTTATTGAGTTCTGTGCATCCTTGTCGGTGTTTGAGATTATCAGTATGCGCTTATTGTATTCAGTTCTCTGATGGAATCCCCTCTGGCCCTGCCTAGCGACAGTATACATAACTACCGCCGGTGAGATTGGACCCAGTGTACCGACGGCTCGGACACTCTTTCTTGATTTGTGTTGTTTTCTCTTAACACCAAACCTAGTAATCGGACCTTCTATTCCTTTGCCACGGGTAATGCCAAAAACGTCGATATTCTGTCCAATTTGGAAAACATCAGATATTCTTATTTCCCTTCCCAGAATGCTTTTTACGTAGTCATATTGCGACCTAGGGTCCTTACCAGAAACTGCCACTTCAAAAGTGAAAGGTACTTTTTGTGCAAGACCAATTGAATTTGGGGAGACTGCAACAACGGCTACCACGTCACTTGCACTCTCAAGGAGGGATTCTGCCTTTGAAAATCCATCATCAGTACTCTTCGCGTCAAATTTGCGCGAGAGCTCTTTTGGCAGATCCTTGGCATAGACGTCAAATATGGCGTGCTGACCGTAAAGATCGTGCCTGTAGCCGCGAATACCGATAATCTTGATGGGCGGCGTCGCAATCACAGTTGCAGCATTCAACAACTGCTTTCCAAAATTTGGAGTCTTCTCCCTATCGTCGACTGTCAAGATATGAATGCCGCCAGCTTTGAAACCTGCAAAACCTAAAAGAGAGCTCTTTTCTGCAACTAGCTGGGGCCAAGTTCTCACCCTCGCCTCCAGACTCCTAGCTCTTGCTCTTGGTCTAAAAGCAATGCTACCCCTTCTTGGGGCACTATACTTACGATGACCCATAGATACTGCACCACACTGCCTCTCCCTTTAATAAGTTATTTGACCCTGAGGAGATGGTAATTGTGATTAGTTAAGAGAACAAGAAATCTGCAGAGTAGATATGCCAAATATATTTCTCAGATTGCCACATCGGGGTAGACGGAATATAATTAATACATGAGCATGCACAAACACACATATGCACCGCTATTGCAGGCAACTAGTGCCGCCCATATTTCAGACCAGATTCTTGCGGCTTGTGGTCTAAACTCGTGCAAATTAAGTTCATTGTCAGACTTGAACAATTTGCCACATGTATGGCAGACAAAGGGCTATGCTATCCTTTTGCGGGGATTAGCTTTGTAGCCGCTGTCGGTGGTTGGACCAATTCTGGACGCAGATACATAATTAATACTAACTCATTTAGGACTAGTGTTAAATTTATCTGTTACAAAAAGGGATTTTAGATAGAAGATACTTTTAATAAAAAAAGCTGATTTTATGACGCTTTAGTATATTGTGCATATGTTCCTATTGAATGAGAAGAGATATTATTACCCTATTCATGCATCTCTTCTTATAGAGTTTGGTTTTGATTGATCCAAATCTCTTTTCTGTAACAGGACAAGAGCAAAGGACGACGCTGGCTGAGCTATCCCAGACAGCTGTACAGAACCTGTCTAGGCTTTATGATATCCTCATAAGTGAAGCTTCCGGATTATCTTATGCCTCCAACCACAAGTGCAAGTCATAACAATCTTTTCTCTGGTTTTATTCTATGAAGCATGTAGCTTCTAGCTTTGCGTGTTTGTTTCTTTGTCTTTTCTGTATCCGTAGGCTATACTCCGAAGATCTTATTTAGGCCTTCCCCATTGTTCCGTTGACTGTAAAGCGCTATTCAATATAGCTAGAGTTCCAAGTACTGCTTCTTCGAGTCTTACAGTTTCAGTGCCTTGATTTGGAAACATGTTTACAACATATTCGTAGGGCTTGATGCTGGAACCTTCCTTAGCAAGGATGCCCTGGAGACCATGCTTGGGTGCTCCGAATGCAACTAGAATGTTCTGAACATTTTTGGTGTGTTCAGCAACCGCGGCCTCGATGTTTTTGAAGTAGCGGCCCTTTCTCGATGTAAGGATTATGAGGGTTTTTTCAACGCTTGTAAGAAGCTTTGAAATTGAAGGAACCTCTTTTACTTCATAGCCCCAATAATCAAAAATATCTTCTTCTGTTGCTTGGACAGTCTTGAGGTTTGGATATGATGAGGTGAACCTGACATTCACTTTCTTACCTTCAAGGCCCTCATCCACAAAGGGCACAAGAGATCCTAGGCCGACTTCAACAAATAGCTGACCCTTAACCTTGACTATAACACCTGTACGGACGTCGCCTGCTTTCACTTTCTTGATGTCTTCGAGTACCCTATGGTGGGGCGCCTTTATCGGGTGTAGTATGCCGGCGTATTGGAGCTCGCGCATCATGGGAAACAGCATTTTCCGAAGGTACTGGGGTGTGTCAAGATATCTGAGTATTGTTTTGAGCAAATGCAGGTCATCTTTTTCGAAGTGAGATAGACAATCATGATAGATGTATACCCTCTTGACTCCAAAAATCGAGCAGGCTCGAGCAAATTGTGCTATTTTTATGCTTTTGTCGCGCTTTGTCTGCTCATCTGAAAGTGACGAGTCTGGTATTGTAATCCAAAGATCAGGCATTACTCCCGTATCAGCTCTTCAACTGCACCTTCCAAAAAGCCATTTGATCCAAAGTAAGTTCCTCTCAAAACACCTTTTCTGTCGACAAGGATGGTGGATGGAGTGCCGCGTAAAGTGTATTCGTCAAAGGTCTTGGCTGAATACTCCTTTGATTTTAAGTACTGTTTTACACGCTCAATCATTACCTGTCTATCTCTTTCAGAGTATGACCTGAAGCTAGGGATGTTGGCTTCGATAAAGTCCATCACCTTGCTGTGAGTCAGCGGGCCGGGATGCTTGACTAGCATGTCCATAGCAACAGGAAAAGGTATCTTGTAGGGGAGCCTGTTGTCATCCCTTAGCTGCCCACTGCTACTAAATGCCCGATATGTCTCTCCTATGACTTCGCCGGTACCGAGTAACTTTTCAAGGTTCTCAAGATTGTTCTTGTCGAAATCCTCAAAGGCAGTTGCAAGACCTAAAACTGTGAGACCTTTATCTCTATGTTTTCTGTAAATGTCAATTGCTTCAGGCATGCTGTAAAGAAAGCAGCCGGGGCAATTGACCTGAAATACTTCAACTAGCACGACGTTGCCTCGCTCCTCGTCGATGTTTGTCGGTTTTCCTTGTACCCACGTCGAAACCTCTAGGTTTGGAGCTTTCGTGCCTATTGTTGCTACCATTGTTAATCCAGTCTAGCGGGATCTGTATTAATTGGTTTTATTATGCACCGCGCTTTGAGGCCCTGTCTCTTGCCGTTGCTGCATATCTTTGAATTTCATCATCTTCTGCCTTTCGCATTGTCTTGACCTTGTTATCGATTATCGCCATCTTCAAGTGCCGAGTGCCTGTCTTTTCCTCACTAACTAGATATATCGACTCAATAGCAAGGGCGGCGCCCTCATCAAGGCCAATATCCGGCTTGTAGCTTTTTTCCAGGAATTCAGTCACTTGATCGCTTCCTGCACCGATCGCAACGGCGTCATAGCCGATATATGTGCCACTTGGGTCTGTCAGATAAAGAGCAGAACCATTCTTATCAACACCTGCAAGTATCAAAGCAACGCCAAATGGTCTGACACCCGCATACTGTGTAAATTGCTGAGCCATGTCTGCGAGGTTCTTGGCAACACCTTCAACGTCTACGGCCTCGTCATATATCAGCCTGTTGCTCTGTGCAAAGAACCTTGCATGGTCGACCTGAGTGCGTGCGTCAGGAATGTATCCCGCCGCGGCGACGCCGATGTGATCGTCGACTTGAAAGATCTTTTGTGTAACGTTTGATATCTGGAGCTTTCTTGTTTTTTCCTCTACTGCGAGGATTACTCCGTCTGTGCTTTTAACACCTATTGCAAGTGTTCCCCGTCTGACGGTTTCAATTGCATATTCTACCTGGTAAAGCCTTCCGTCTGGAGAAAATACTGTAATGGCTCTGTCATAGCCCGCTGCTGCTGGTAACAATTCGATCTAATTTTTTTGTAATGTTCCATTTAATTCTACCTATGAGGTAACGGTCTAAAGCAAATGCAATCGTGCATGATTTTAATAGTGTAACGTGACAAGAACTGCGATGGATCAGGATGAGGTGACCTTTTATGGCCACCCAAATATTCAGTCGCTTCATGCCAAGACTATTGAAATAACCAAGGATGAGCACCTGACACCCAGGGGCGATTGTATAATAGGGTTAAAAGCTAACAAGGCCTGCGCTGATTTGGATGAATCATTCAAGCACAGGCTAAAATCAAACTCAGCAATAGTCAGAATAGAGATAATGGTTGGAGATGAATCATTCCGTATAATAGGCAGGGGTGACGAGCGGCTCAGCATGTTAAATGCACATGACATAGTGATACGCAGGACGAATTTTGTATGCCCCCGAACGATGTCTGTTCTGTGCGACAAGGCGTCTTCAGACATGCCAAGGAAACTGGTAAAGATGTTGCAGGACCAAAAGACAAAGGGGATATTCAGGATTACACTCGAATGATCATTTTTTGGGCTGCTTTTTTCCTCCGATCATTATTCCATATTCCTTACTTTGGAGAATCCTAGCCAAAGCAGCGTTTAGTATCTCAAATGCAACGTATTCCTTGTAGTGGTCCCCTTTGCAAAGGTTGCAGGTGCCTTTTCCATTAATCTCTGTAGCAAATTTTTCGTCTTCAAATATGCTCTTTAGGACTTTCAGCAATCTTGAACTGGTGTCTTCTATCAGCTTGGATTGTTTTTCAAGGTTTGACCCATTATAGCTGAAGGCACGCAGAGTTGGCATGTAATACTTTCTGACAGCACCCCTCACTTCTACCATCTTGGTGACTTCGATCAAGCCGGCACCCTTGAGAGTGTCAAGATGATGCCTGATAGTAGTCGTAGCCTTTTTATGCCCAGTGCGTCGAAGTATCTTGCAGATCTCTTCCGTAGTCATTTGCTTGTGACTTAAGATCTCTAGGATCTTTAGCCTGACAGGGTCATTTAGCGCGTGAGCTGATTGATATCCTAGTGTAGTCACTCCTTTCAGCTTGACCTCATTCTCAAAAATTGTTCCAACCATGATGACAACAAGAAGAGAGCTCCCCACATAGTAAAAAGACTGTTATCAGTTCCTTTTGCCTTGGTTGTTAAATGTCTTAACTATGATAAGTTTATTATACTTGATATCTGTTTAAAGTGGATGTCATACAACAATTCTGATTCAAGTAATAATGTTATCAATATTCTGATAACAATCTAACATATATCCAAATGATACACATGGAATCTAGTGCTAGCTAACCAACTTTAGCTTGCTAAGCATGTTTCAGCCTTAAATACCAGCAAAAAACTGCCAAAACAGGTCCTAAAATGGAGCTATAGTCTGCGGCCGCTTATCCGCTCATAGGCAAATATGTAGCGCCTGCTCAGGTTATTAACCACCGACCAGCTGATTTGCGGGGATTCTGGTTTTCTGCCTTCCTTAGCTAGTCTGTCTATCATATCCTTAAATCCAATTTCGATAAGCCAGTCACGCAGTAACTGTTTGTCGTAGCTTTCTTGAATTTTGCCTGGTTGGTGAGCAGCCTTGAGCCATAGCCGGTATTCATCGGGTCCAAGCGAATCTCCAAGGAGTATGTTGCCTTTTTCATCTAGGCCAAATTCGAACTTGACGTCTGCTATGATAAATCCTGCTCTATCAACGACCGTGCTCATTTTCTTGTAAAGTGATATCGATGTCCTTTCGAGGAAATCATAATCGTTATATGACAAAATGCCCAAAGAAACTACTCTGTGACGATCGATAGGCCTATCATGCTCCTCAGATTTTGTGGTAGGATCGAATATTGGCTCAGGCAGTTTCGATCCCAAGACTGGCCTGAAACTGGAAGGAAGATCTTTTCCCAAGTGTTCTTTGTACCGTTCGACAAAGCTGCCGTAAAAGTAACCTCTTACCACGCATTCAAGAGGTATCATTTGTAGTTTTTTGACCTCCATTTTATTCTTGCCCACTACTTTCAGCATATGGTGAGGAGTTTCAAGTGTATCAAACCAGAACTCTGCAAATTTGCATAGAACCTCCCCTTTTTTTGGAATCAGCGTCGCCATCTTGACATCAAAAGCGGAGATGCGATCTGAGAAATGGAATAGGATATTCCCACTGTCAAGCTCGTATATGTCCTTGACCTTTCCGCTGCGCATCAACCTCATGATTGCATTGGCTAGATTTACATACAATAAAAAATCTATCTGTCATGATTGAAAGACATTTAACGGTGCTGCTAATCATCTTATCCAGCCAGATATGGTGGACAGCGACCTTCTTGCCATAGAAAGACCGATATGTGTTGGCATTATAGGTGGAGGTCAGCTTGGAAAGATGATTGCCCACGAAGCGAGGCGGATGTCGTTTAAGGTTATTGTTCTGGATCCGACGGAACGATGCCCGGCTTCAAGCATTGCAGACGAGCAGATAGTGGCTGATTTCAAAGATGAAGACGCAATAATGCGATTAGCTGCAAAATGCGATGTTGTAACCTATGAGATAGAGCTTGCAAATTCTACGACCCTAAAGGATCTCGAAGCAAAAAATTACCCAGTCCGGCCGTCACCAGAGACACTTCACATCATCCAGAATAAATTTAGACAAAAGTCCTTCCTGAGGCAGCATAAAATTAATGTCGCAGATTTTGACCGCGTTAGATCGGAGGATCACCTATACCAATTGTGCGAAAACTTTGGCCTTCCTGTCATGCTTAAGGCAAGTGAGAACTCATACGATGGTCGTGGCAATTTTCTAATATCCTCAAGTCAACAAATAGGCCAGGCCTTCAACTATTTTTCTAAAAATGAGATAATGGTTGAAAAGTTTGTGCCATTTACAAAAGAGATATCGATAATGGTCGCCCGTAACCCTAGTGGAGAGATAGCATCATTTCCTATTGCAGAAAACATCCACAAGAACGGCATCTTGGACACCTCAATAGTGCCAGCAAGAATCAGTCAAGAGGTCGGGTTAAAGGCAAAAAGAATCGCAGAAATGACTATGGAGGTGTTAAAAGGGGCCGGAATATTTGGAATAGAGATGTTTGTTACAAACAAGGAGGATGTCTTGATAAATGAAATTGCCCCAAGACCCCATAATTCTGGACACTATACTAATGAAGCCTGCTCGGTGTCCCAATTTGAGCAGCACCTGAGGGCTGTGCTTGACTTGCCATTGAGCAAGCCTGAATTACTTTGTCCAGCCGTCATGGTTAACATACTTGGAAATGAACATTGGAGTGGATCTTATGCGATCAAAGGCCTTAGACGGCTCTTAAGTGTTGCAGGTGTTAAACTATATGTGTATGGCAAGAAGACATCTAGGCCTGGACGCAAGCTGGGTCATATCACTGCCACAGGCAGGACAGTGGAGGAAGCGCTTATGCGGGCTGCAAAGGCTAGAAACGGATTTGAGCTAACTGTCAAAGTGACCAAGGAAACACCAAAATGAATAGCCCTCTTGTTGGTATCATAATGGGAAGCGATTCTGATCTTCTAGTAATGAATGAGGCAAAGGAGATGTTGGATTCATTTGGCGTGGCTAACGAAATCACAATCGTGTCTGCACACAGGACTACAAAGAGGATGGTTCACTACGCTACAACTGCCAAGAAAAGAGGGATCGAGATAATCATCGCAGGTGCAGGAGGAGCAGCTCATCTTCCAGGTATGGTGGCTTCACTTACTGCTCTACCAGTAATTGGTGTTCCCATCAAGACAAAGAGCCTTGATGGCCTTGATTCACTTCTTTCAATTGCTGAAATGCCTCCCGGTGTGCCTGTCGCCACGATGGCGATAAATGGAGCTAGGAATGCGGGCATATTTGCCTGCCAAATCCTAGGAACAAAATATTCAGACATTGCAATAAGAGTAGAAAAATACAAGCGCGAGCTAGAGAGAGGCGTGCTCAAAAAAGTAAGAAAGCTTGAGAAATCAGGCGTCGGAGGCTATATGGGAAGGCCCTAGAGTAAATTTATTTGTGGCTGCCCAATTGTATCCTCTTCGTGGAGCACAAAACTCATCATTTTGCTCAGGCTAAATCAAACAAAGAAGAACAAAAAGCAGAAGAACATGGCCATGGGGATATCGATCCCGTCATAGTGAGGAAAGTGTCTGCACACGAGAAGATGGCAGAGGAAATGAAGCAAGGCCAGATCGACTGCGAAGCACTTCCGCTGGGCTCACACCCTATTGAACGCAAGCAGTATTACAGCCAGACGTTCTCGATGTCACCTAAATTCGTCACAAACAAGGGCTTGGTGAAGATCAGAGGCAAAAACATTGACATTGTCCAGCTATTGCAGAGGAATTAAAAGCATGTCGAATATAGATCCAATTCCGTTGCCATACGGTCCTCTGCCATATTATCATGTCCATTATATACTGCAAACAGAAAGCAATGACAACAACAAATTTCTAGCAAGAAGTAAACCGATAACGAAAGGGTATTTCCATAGCAAGCGGATAATCGGTGTCAAGTGGACAGGAGATCACAATTTTGCGCAGGTTTTACAGGCAGACGATGCTCTCACAGGCATGCTCAAAGAAGTCATGCTGAAAATAGGAGGAATAACGATCGACCCGCAAGAAGACCATATCAGGATCTATGGCAAGTGGGTTCATGAGGAGAATCTTGCATTCGATTCGGTCATGCTCGAAATCGCAGACAGGATAGCCTTACACATTAAGAACATAGGTCAGAAAAAAGACTAGATCCCGTTCCTCTTTTCTGTACGGGCATTCATAACTTAGCGCGATAGATCAAGTTAAATTTAATAATCATAGGCCAGTGGCAATTTTGTGGAAAAGCAAGTATCTTCCAAGCATCGCTTAAAATTTACAGATAAGACCGTAGTTATCACTGGAAGCGGAACGGGTATCGGACAGGCAATAGCCAGAAAGTTTGCCGAGAACGGCGCCAATATTATCATCATGGGTAGGAGGAAAGAGCCGCTCGATCAGACGGCAGGCATCTTAGAGGAAATAATTGCTTCTTCAGGTTCTTCCGGTAAGTTGGGCGTTTTTCCAGGTGTAGACGTTGCCGATGAGGCTGGGATTAATTCCATGTTTGAAAGTATCCGAAAGCAGTTTGGAGGCGTCGACATAATGGTCAACAATGCTGGTGTCTCAGGCCCGGTCAGGACATTTACCAATGCAAGCGTAAAAGAGTTCCGGGATACCATAGCCATCCATCTTACAGGCACATACTGGACATCTGTGAGCGCCCTGAGTGCGATGAAAAGAGGGTCCAAGATAATCACAATTGCAACGTTTTTCACAGAGGAAAACCGCTATGAGCAGAGGCCGTATAGATTTAGGACGCCGTATACGGCTGCACAGGGCGCCAAGAACCGCCTTGCAGAAGCACTAGCATGGGAGCTTGTAGAACGTGACATACGATCGATTGCAACAAACCCGGGGCCTGTGCACTCCGATAGGATTTACAAGACAGTATACCCAAAGGCTGCCGCAGAATTTCTACGCATTGGAGGCTATCCGGGGCTCAGCTCTCCAGAGATTGAGAAAGTTACTTCTGGCGCACTTCCGTTACTAGGCGAACCGGCGGATGTAGTAGCAAAAGGGGTTTCACAAGTTGCCACTGAGATCTCTATATCTCGTGGTCAAATGTCAACAGAGGAAAATGTGAAAAAATTGTCAGAAACAGTTGCAGGCGCACTTGCCAAGATGCAAGAGATCGCCGAAAAGATACAAAGCAATACCAGCAAGATGATAGTAGACGGTGAATTCTTGAAGCAGGAAGAGGTAGCAGACATGGTCATGAATTTAGGCGACGACAACATAAGCAGGCTAATAAACGGCAGAGTCATCCCAAACGACCGCGTATTCTATCCCGTGAAACCAATAGTTGGGACGGGAGTTGATGGCCTAGCACATCCAGACGTCAAAGGAAAAGTTATAGTTATCACAACTAGCTCGTCGGCAAAGAAGGACACTGAGAGAGTAAAAGGGATTGCCAAACTCGCTCATGAAGGTGGAGCTAAGGATGTAATCGTGCTTGCACATAACCAACAAGACATGTCCGAATATAACGAATTTCACAATCATACGATCGACATGTTAGATGAACGAAGCGTTAATCGCATCTTTAATGCTGCGAAGAAAAGGTCGAACAGGATTGATTCAATCATTCACTTCACAGGAGACTATGACTATAATACACCTCTGAGCTCACTTTCAAGAAAACAATGGGATGTATTGGTTGATAACTTCATTTACATTCCGGGACTCATTACAAAAGAAGGCGTGAATGCTATGGCCCCAGAGGGCTCAATTCAAGAACCTGCAAAATTCAGAGATTCCACAGGTGCTATCGTCTTAGTAGGCCCTGATGCACCTGTTGGTAAAAAGATATCTGGTTTATTGAGGGCAAGGGCTGATGTTTTCCGCGGAGCGCTGCGGCCATACACTACAACTGTAAACCAAGAGCTCAGTGATGTACTTGGCTCGAGTATAAGGCTGTATTTAGTGCTTGCAGGAAACAGCGAAGGTTTAGAACCAGACAATAGTAAACTTTGCAGCGCCGCATTAAATCTCTTGTCAGGCACTGCTCTTAAGAGAAATGAGGCCATATTCTATATTGACGAAGCAAGGAAATAGTGCCATTTCTCAACTGAATGAAAAAATCTTGGTTAGTCTTTTTGTTTGAAAGCTACCTTATTACCAAAACAGCTGTGTATGGCACATTTCTAATCAATACCTCAAATTAAGCCCATCTAAAATAAATATGATGGCTACTGTCATTAATATAACTGCCAATAATCGTTGTAGTAGCATCTCCTTAGTCATGCGCGATAATCTTGCTCCTATCTGGGCACCAACAAAGGCACCTGCAGATAATACAACTGCCTGAAGGTAATCAGGATGTCCCAAAGCCGAATGTGTAAAAACGCCAGCAATAGCTGTCATCATTAACGTCAATTGTGAGGTTGGCGCCGCTCTGTGCATTGTCAAGCCAAGGACAAGCAGCATAGCTGGTACGAATACGATCCCGCCTCCGACACCAAAGAGACTTGATATTAACCCAGCGCCAAATGAAGCAGCAAACACTGCAACCTGCAAAGGCAGCGAACGTCTTTTGACTCGGTGATCTTTTAAGACGGAGTTTTTATATAAAATGTAAAGGCCTGTGAGTATTAGCAAAATCCCAAAATACAGTTTGAATGTATCTTCCAGTAAATATTCGGAAAGTACAGCGCCAAGCACGCCACCGGGTATCGCGCAGGCGGCCATCTCTAGACCAAGGGCGTAGTCAATCCTCTTTTGCCTAGAGTACTCTATAGTTGATGAGATGCTTGTTGACATGACGGCAATAAGGCTTGTGCTTGCGGCTTGTGTGGGTGGCAGATTCAAGAATGTGAGAGCTGGCACCATAATTATTCCACCTCCTACACCAAGCATTGAACCCAATGTTCCTGCGGCAAGCCCAACAGCTGCCAGGATTATTACAGTAGTGATTGGTTCTAGCAATGACCCTGTATTCCTTGCACCTTCATTATTATAACTGGAGGGTAAAAATCATTTGCAATAGGTGCTATATTATTCCTAGTGAATTTCCGATAATTACTGCTTGAATGTCGGATATGGACTGGATTGTATTTGAGATTACGCCAGTAGAGTAGCTTGCACCTTGTGATGCCACTCAAATAGCCAAACCTAAGCTCGTGTAGCTGGGGATTGCCTCCTATACTGAAAGCTTTTTGCAGGCTCATAACAATACCCTGCACTAAAAAGTAGAAATGTTACAATTGAGGAAAAAGCCATAACAATGTAAGTCCTCCTGAAAAATTCTATTATACGCCATAACTATAGTTCGAAGCGCAGTTGTCAGGTTTTAAGGTATAACATAGAATAGTTAAAAACTATTAACTTTGTAATCCACTGATCGATAACATATCAGTAGACCAAGAGGTTTCCAAGACCTTTCTGGCGCATGTTATGGAAATTTGGTTTAAATCAGAGGTTGAAAGACTAAGGTAATTAGGATTAGTGAAAGAGGATTATCGGCCAGAGAATGTGCAAGTTATTCTTTTCCCCGATGACAACAAAAGCGTCCTTTTTGATAATGATGTGATTTCAATAGAAAAGCTAAAGGCATATAGCAACTACAAAGATTGTGCCCATGTAACCTTCAAAAATGTTAATGGAAATTGGGAAGGATGCTTTGATTTTAGACACAATAAGAGTAAAGCTGAAAAGTTATTCAATCTCGCCCTGCAATTCTTTGAAACGGCGAAGGATGCTTACAATGCAGGAAGATTGCGAGTGTATGTTGATAATCTTAGCTCAACAGAATTAGTTGTACAAAGCAGGCTCTTTGTAATGTCCAAACAGAACTATCTAGATAAGCCGAACCATAAGTGGACTATGAGCGAATTCAGCAAGTTCGTAAAATTATGAAACATGGATCCTCGTTATTCCAAAACCTTAGGTGATTTGTCACGTTTGAGGGATGAAGCCAGATACCACAAAAGACCGTTTAGCTTAGAAGAATCGGAACCACAAGAATATATCATGACAGTAGAAGAGTTGGCAGAAGATATTAGAAGGTCAATCCTCTGATGAAGTCACATAGGGCTTTAGTCTTGCATAGGCTACTAACCCGCTAGAATTAGCGTAGGTCATCGTCGAGATGCAGTTCATAAGCATACAACCTAAAGGAAAAGACAAACATAGTCGATGTCTCAAGGCTTGTTTCATAGACTCGCTATCCATTTCTTGCATTATTCATTATGGCTATTCAAGGAGTCCATCTTGCAACATTGCACATTATAAGTAGGCTACAATGCCTTTCCTACTCGGTAGTCATTTCAGATAGAAACTTCTGAACTCTCAAAGCCTCAAATTCATAGTTTTATTAACCCGACGCCATTTTAAACAGGAGTATCTGGATTGCGTGTAGTAATTGTGGGGTTCGGGATAGTTGGGCAGAGTTTCGCTAAGCTGCTGCTGTCTCGTTCTGCAGATCTATATAGTCAGTACGGCATCAAACCCCGTATAGTAGCCTGTGTAGACAAAGGCGGCTCAGCGATAGCGCCAGCGGGCCTCGATCTCAAGAGGCTTCTTGAGGCAAAGAAAACCAAAGGAACTGTGGGTGGCTACGAGAAAGGTAGCACCAAATTTGATCCTTTTCAAGTCATTGAGAAGGTCGATGCTGAGGTGATGCTTGAATGCACTCCCACAAATCTCAATGATGGAGAGCCGGCGACCTCTCACATTACAACGGCAATGAGAAGTCGTAAGCATATAATCTGCGTTAACAAGGGGCCGCTTGCGCTTGCATTTCCTTCACTTATCGAGCTTGCCAATTACAATGGTGTCATGCTACGATTCAGTGGGACAGTGGGCGGTGGAACCCCTATTCTGGAATTTGCCAAGCGATGCCTAAAAGGGGACAGGATAATTTCATTCTACGGAATATTGAATGGCACGACAAATTACATTTTGAGCAAGATGGAGGAAGGAAGGACATATGAGACTGCAATGAAGGATGCCAAAGAAAAAGGCTATGCGGAGGCCAACCCGTCGCTTGATGTCGACGGCTTTGACGCGGCTGCAAAACTTGTTATTATGGCTAACTGGGTTATGGGAATGAAGGTAACCATGAAGGATATCAAGCGCACTGGTATCGTCAATGTCAGATTGTCAGACGTGAAAAATGCGGCCGAACGAGGCAATGCAATCAAATTGCTAGCGGTCTGCGATAGTAGACGGCTTCACGTCGCTCCAACAGAAGTTGCCAAGACAGATCCAATATGTGTCAACGACACTCTGAATGCTGTTACATTTTCCTCGGAGCATTCTGGACAGCAAACGATAATCGGAAGGGGTGCCGGAGGGATGGAAACTGCAAGTGCGATGTTACGAGATCTGATAGAAATAAGAGACGCGACATTTAGCTGAGGAGTTTTAGCTACTGCATGGAAAAATAGCTCAACCGAAATTGGGTCACTAGCAAAAGGTTGGAAAAGCAGAACGAATATGCAAACTAGCTAAAGAAGCCTTGCTTTATGAGAGATTATTTTTGTTAAATATATGATTGGAACCCTTGGTGGGGTACCTCGATAATCATGTCAGAAAGAACTTTGACGCATCGCGCAAGGAGTCGATTGATATACGGGCATTTGAGAAGGCTGAAAGTAGAAATTAAGTGATGACTGCGACTTACACAACCACGCATAGGGGTGGTATATGTTGTCAAGCACGTTGTAGTAAGCAGTGAACAAAAAAGGTAATGAAGTGCTAGAACATCAATTCTTTTCGATAGATGCTCATTGTTGTATTATTTATTGCACATTTAAACCTAGACAGTATAGCACCCTTGGCCTTAGGATATGAAAAACGTATAAATATTGCAAGTTAGCATAGAATTTCTGTACCCAAGTATGCAAATCTTGAACAAAGCAGTCAAAAAAATAAAAGGAATTGCAGATGCCGAGTCTTATCAATGTATCGAGTGTCAAGTCAACCCTGCAGAAATATTCCAAATCAATGGTGAGTACTGTCTAGAATGCTGGCAAGAAATAACACATACTAACCCTTAGGCCTTTACAACTATGCAAACTGAACCTCCAACTGTATTGTTCTGTTCTTTACAGATGATCGGACGATACATCATTCCAGAACACACGTCTCCTTGCTTATGCCCTTGAGAATAAAAACTTATTCCAAATAACAATTTTCGAAGCCACCAAATATCCAACAAGAGCTCAGATGTACATACGAGATACAATCTCCTTTGCAAGACTTGTTCTCGGCAAAAGGTATGATGAAAACCAAGAACCGTGGCAAGCGGGCGAAAGTCTGAGGCTGATGCAGAAGTCTTGAATGTGAATGTAACAGATTAATTATCGTTGGTGCACCGATATTCTGATCGCCCTGAAGATATTCGTATTATCAAAGACTGAAACTGGAAAGCTTTTAGATAGGTTCGCTTCTTCCTGGCCACCAGACATTCTTCCAAAGGTTAAGAATATCAAGGTATATGAAATCGAGCGAGACAAGTTGCTATTGGCTGCCGACAAGATGATGGTTGCAGTCCAAGTACGAGGCCTATTAGTGCCCTTCCTTGGCAAGCAGGAAGAGTTGCAGCGCTTTCCTTCAGTGACAATAGACAGGGGCGCAGTGAAATTTGTTTGCAACGGCGCCAAGGTGATGCGACCTGGCATAATAAATTTTGACTCCTTCAAAAAAGGAGAGATTGTAGTAGTAAAGGATCAGACGCATGGAAGGGGGCTTGCTGTCGGACTTGCTCTTGAAGACAGCGAAGTGGCAAAAGCAATGACCAAAGGCTACATCATAGACACCATTCACTACATTAGCGACAAGATCTGGGAAGCCTACAAGAAAATATAGCCATTAGGAAGGTTTTATTGTTTCTTCCCGATAGCCAGTTCTCGTTACATACAGTATGTCGATCCCATCTCCACTTGCAGCATCACGTGCGATCGCAGACCTAATAGCCCGGGTAGCCAATTCTCTAACTTTCTCTTCAGACATATTTGGTTTAAATTCTGCATCCATGATGCCAAGTGCCAATTCTGCTCCTGTACCTACCGCAGCATACTCATCAGGCAGTACTGAACCAAGTGGGTCAAGTGTATAAATTTCGGGTTTCTCATTGATACCGCCCACAATGACCTGAGTTAGCAGTGGGAAGTACCTTCTCTCAAACATAATAACAGACATCAACTTTGCGATTGAGTTTGGAGGAACATTGCGTCTTGTCTCCAACCTGCGGATCTTGGCCAACGCCTCGACCTGCCTTACAAGTACCTGCATATCAGCGATCATTCCAGCGCATGCGGCTCCAACATGGTCCGTTACCGGAAATGTCTTCTTAATGTGCTTGTTGACTACAAAGTTCCCAAATGAAACTCTCTTCTCTGCTGCTAGTAAGACACCATCATTGTAGGATATACCAACTACTGTCGCGCCCGGCATGAATTCAAAGGCCATATGCGTGTACATCGCAGTCCAAGTTAGATTTAGTCGTTTCTATTAGAAAGTCAAAAAATTGTCAAAGCAGAAGATGGTTCTAATGAGGATCTAACGCTTTGTTACATTGGTGTCGTGTATCCTGATGGCCTCAGCCACAAGCCTATTCTGTAACTCAAGCGCGTCCTTCCCCTCCGGGTGTTTCGCCTGGGCGACTGCCTCAGCAACAATGCTTATGACGTGCCTCATAAGGAACTCATCTCCTCTTGAGGCTTCTGCCTTGTAAGTTGGATTGGCTTTATTTACAAAAACAATATTTTCGGTAATAAAGCTGTATCGCGAATCACTTTCATCTTCATATGGGATCACCTTGTAGCCTATTCTCTTGAGTGCAAATGTCTTCTTCAGTATTGGCTTTCGGACATTCGTTGTTTTAATCACTGTGCCGTTGGCTTGTGTTTCATTCACCATCTCTACAACGGTCCCTTCAAGCGCATTAGATAAGCTGCCTGAAAAATGCGGTTCTGTGACAGCACGCGGTCCTATATCATCTGGCTTGGAAATTGCTGAACTCTCAAGAGAGGAGGGCTGGATCTTGTCATAGTCTGCGACTTGGGGGTTGTCATCAGGATGCAGTTTATGTAGATGCTTTTCATGTTCCTGATCGTGTGTAACCCTCACTCGTTCTTTTATTTGCACCAGTTCGTACCCTTGCACTTCCTCTTCAAGTTCTAGATTTTCGATCATGGCTTGACCAAGTATCTTGTCGATTTCACGATAAATCCTGGATTCTTCCCGAGTTATCAATACATCTTCGTATTCAGTCAGCCCCGGAATGACTCTATCAATGACAAAGGTTTTCATAAGCTGATTGAATTTGGTATATTCGCTATCCTCTATGATTGCAGACTTGTCCGCGAATCTAGTCGTCAGACTATCGCATCTGACAAAGCCCGTTACACGGTTCAACTTTGTGTCAAAGCCAAAGTTGCTGCGGATCACGATATGATTTCCAACCATGACAGCTATTCCGCGCTCGTCGTCTGACAGCGGTCTCCTAGCGATAATGATTTCGCCAACTAATTTGCCGTTGTCAAGGTTGAGGGGTATCCTGTGGCCTTGAATATCAGGGGCCTTTATAATCTGGAATCCATCAAAATTCCACTCTTTGAATTTTTCAGCAGTTTTGATGTACACTTCAAATAGAGGTTGCCTTAGTACTGCTAGTTTTCGGATCTCTTTGATTATTTTGAATATTTCCAGTTGGGTCTTGGCCCCAGTCATTACAAGTTCTGTTCCGTCTCGCTTAAGTGGAGAATCCTTTAAGTCATCAAGCTTGGCATTACCCGTATACAGCCTTTCAAGCACATCTGCATTGATGACAAGCGCTTTTGTGAAACTCCCACGCCTCGTTCTTATTCTCATACTCTCAAATGATGTCAGGAATGATAGTCTGCCAGTGCCATATCTGCCTGTTCTGAGTCTTTTCAGCCTAGGTGAAATGGATTCAGTCCTTTTATGGGGCGAGCCCAAAAGCAGAAATTTCTCCATTCCATTCTGATCCATTCCTGCGTCATCTTCAATAACAATAGAACCATTGCTTAGAACGGTGACAAGAACTTTTGTTGCGTCCTCATCAAAGGCATTCTCTACAAGCTCCTTTATAATCTCTATCGGGGAGACCCAGGTTTTAGTGGCGAATTCCTTGAAAAATGACGGATGAACCCTCATTTGAGCAGGCATTTTTTCAACAGCTGTTACTTCCACACCTTTATTTAATACTTGTCAAGGTACATTAATTGTTATACCGATTTATTCTAATATAGCAAAATTGCATACATATACTTGCATGCCCGGTTAATTAATAATTGGTCGAAAACTTGAATGTGGCAGAATTAAACAGGGTTATAAAGTCAAAGGATATATATCAACGAACTATAATTGATGGAGAATAATGATTTGTAGTTTGTTTTAATTTTATTAACAAGGCGCTAATCTGGGCTTTAGGAGCCGCGTGTCTTAGACATTTGTTGTTCGTCCCTTACGAGACTCAAAGCCCATCTCTTGCTAATCGTCTGCAAAATAACATTTTACAATAGCCCTCTTTGCTAGCAATTGTCAATGGCTATCCTGCACATCATAAAGAGGGACTTTTTCTCGATTGCACCTTGACTTGTACGTCTGATGATGATAATTAATAGACTTCAATGGAATGATAGAAGATTACACCTATTCACCTATTCTTTGGGCTGCCGCAATCTAGATATTCTTCTCAAAGCTTTAAAAAATTAATGCAAAAATGCAGCTGCGGTAGAGACTCAAGATCATTTGAGGCTTGCACAGCTCTCGGTTGCAACACGTTTGTCGTGTGCACAGGCTGCTTCAAGGACGTTTTAGAATGCTCGTGCGAGGCTATGTAGGCTTGTAGCGCAAAACCGCGCCTATCTTGCCAAGACTGGAGAGCTGCGCTCCTTCTTCCGTCTTGCTAGAAATAACTTCTAGCGTGCATCCTGTTTTGATGGCAAGCTCGTTAAGGTAGTCGACTATGTCCTTGTCAATAACTTCGAGGTCACTACCAGAGCATAATGGGCACTGCTTTGAAAGCCATTCCTGCTTGGTAGCAATGACTTGCGGCCTATCTACAATTACTGTCTGGATATTCTTGCAGGCCTTGCACCTGATCTCCATCTTGGTGTAGGTGATGTCATCAGTTACTAACACTAGATCTGCAATGCCACTTTCTAGCGCTTTGACTACATCATGAATACCATATATTCCAAGTCCCCGGCCAGAGTGCACTTCAGTCATGAATTTTTTGATCAGTTGTTTTTCTTCCATTACCCGAAATTCCCGCAATATACCCTCTTTTTGCGCCTTTTCTATTAGCTCGCGCACACCTTCTCCACCAGAATAAGAGGTGTCAAGAGTTGCTATAACGCTCTTTTGGAGTCGGTAGTCAAGATACTCTTCTTTTAGAAAATTCTCCTTCGTTGGTCCAGGGCCTCCAACAATTGTGCCCTTTATATCATATTGATCTAGAAAAACCTGCTTGGCATGTTCTGCCACCCTATGATAATATTCATTCAACTCATTTTCCCTCAATCTTTCAAACCTCCTTGCAGACTGGCCACCTTGGCGGTGTTTGCCGGCTACACCGGAAGTAAGCGAGTCAATAACTTCCCAGTGATCACCGGTAAGTATGCCAATGCCCGTCTCCTGAGTGTCTATTGATAGTATCCCAATGACGTTGTCGTCTTTCATCATTTCCTTCAAATGGTCGGTCCAGAAGTGATCGTCACATCGATAAAGGCTGATTTGGACCGGCTTTGGGGGTAGCACCGGATATATTTCGATTTTTTCTTTGCCAATTCCTTTTTCATTTGGGATTGCGCCACAAAATATTACAAGCCCATTGTCAGGTGTTTCCTTGAACAACTTCAGTTGCTCAATGGTTCTGCTAAGTGCGTCTTGCACATGGGTTCTGGTAAGATCCGACTTGATATTTGAAGCCGTGCCGGCTTCGTTGCGAAGTTGTGAAATAACGTCAAATACTGGTCGGCGAGGTGGAATGTAAACGGTCACAAGTTCCGTTCCATGTCCGGATATACTTGACAGTTCGTTTATCATTTTCGTCAGCTTGTACCGTTTTACTGAATCCCACTTGCTCTTGCCATCGTTTGCCATTGAGTATTATAACAAGAAAAAAGTTGTCCGCACATAATATAAGGCTTCAACTTCTCAAGTAGCTTATAAGTGCCAGGACCGGGAAAGTAGAGGTCGGAAAAGATGCTACCAAGACTCGAATACATCAAGCAGGCCAGAGTGAGACTCGGAATAACCCAGAGAAAGCTAGCCACTTTGACAGGAATCAGCACGTCTATGATAAATCAAATTGAATCCGGAAGATGCAAGCCGAGCTATGAAACTGCACGCAAGATCTTTGAAGTCCTAAGCTCACTTGAAGGCCGCAGCTCTATGAAGGCTGGGGATATTTGCAGTCGCTCGCCAATTTCAGTGCAAAAGGACCAAAAACTTCACAGGGCAATAGATATCTTGCGGGTCAACTCAATAAGCCAGATCCCGGTATTTGACTCTTCTCGAGTTGTAGGTATACTGACAGAGGATGGCCTTGCCAAGGTGATGCTAGAAAAGAATGAAAAGGATCTCAAGAATATGCACGTTTTTCAAGCGATGGAGCCGCCGCCTCCTATAGTCGATGTGTCCACGCCGGCCAAGGCCCTTATTCCACTTGTAAGATTTGCCAAATGTATCTTAGTGAGCGAGAAGGGTAATGTAATTGGAATTGTGACAACAACTGACACACTGAAAATGGTCGAGTAGCCCTTTATTCTTTCAATTTTTCAAGGCCAACACAGCAGTCTGCACATTTGATACATTCGTTGCAAATGCTAATCTCACTCTCCATGGGAAGTGTAGTTGCACAGAGGGCGCATTCCTTACTTGATTGCACTTAAGTTAACCGACATGCTATGGATCAAGACACTATTTGAATCGTTCTGTACGTGTGTCTATGAATTTTTGGAATGATTTGGACAGAACAGCTTTACACTCTGATAATGTCAACTGTACTGGTCCATATTATTCTCGCAAAAAGATGATAATCTTCATCAAACCATAAACACACAATTTCTTAGTTCTCTGTTCGGCGGTACTAAAATGTATATTCACCCGGGTCAATATTCAATGAATTTTCCAAGAACGCTGCTATTCATGTCAAAGCTCATTTGATGCCGGCTGATATACGCCGAAGTAGTAAGCAAGCATATTTCCGCTGTAGATGTACTGCATCTGTGTTGGCCTAGTTTATCCTTTAGTGTGTACGCTGTATATATGGAGATCTAGGCTCGGAGCCAGAAATCCTTCCAAAACCCGCAAAACTAGAATTTGAAATAACAACTGGGGTTCTAAACAGCAATATTGAGGGGTTGTTATCTTATTACTTCTCTAATTGATGAAAAAGAGGGGAATATAATTCAAAGTTTGGATAAAAATATCATCTAAATTCCTCTTCTAATATCGCGCGCCTCTTGCTCATCTGAAATAGATTGTCAGCTCTCTTAAGTGCCTCCTCCCTAGATCGTCTAAATATCATCGATTGAATAAGCAGATGGTTCTCCGGTATCACCATGCCAGTCTGGTCGTCAGAGTAAGCTATTTTGACTGTGTCATCCTGAACTCTCAAGATATCGTCGTGAATATGTACCATGTTCGTGTCGCCATGAGGAAATCCCAGCTCGAGCGCCTTTTTTCTGACATCTCCAGTGCCCTTGGCGGAACTGATAATTGCGACCCCAAACTCGTCTCGGAAGCATTCTAGTATCTCATCTTTGGTAGGCACCACCCCGTTACCAAACCGAACAAACATCTGGTGCAGATGCATCATCCTTGAAGGTACCTTGAAAGCATCGACATATAGGTTAGCATTGGGAATGAAGTCCTTGACATCATCTTGATGGTGTGGATTCCTGTCCCATTCAATTGAGTCCTTGACGGCCTTGGTGTCTTCAAGATCTGCCCACCTTCTGACAAGTTCGATATCAAAGCGTCTGATCCTATCGCCAAACTTTTGAATCAGCGGCTGCATTACTCTCCCCATGCCGGAAACATTGCAGCTTCCTTGTATGACATATTTCTTGCCTGCAGCCTTGTCATAGTTGACACGTGAGTTATGGATCATATCTGCTACGGCCCGCTCGCCATTCCTTTCTTCTCCTCCTTGAAATATTGCAGGCTTATTCATAGGCTCATAGAAGTTCTTCTTATTGTCGTACCCTACTCCTTCCTTTGCCGCATCCACGACCAATTCGCTGCGCTCGACTGCCTCTTCAATTGAGCCTGTCACGTTATAGCCCTGTTCCTTGAAGCTCCCGATTGCTTCCTTTGGCACGTAAACATCATAACGGTTTTCAAGTGCCTCCTTCACCTTGTCGTCTATGCTATATTTCGCAATGCCGATCAACTGAATCTCTTTGTCGACTGCCAGTGCACTTGCTAGACGGCGGCCTATGTTTCCATACCCATTAATGAAGATCCTGACCAAAACAATCACTCGAGATTTATTATGAGATTCAAATAGTTTGCATCTATTATATATATTCGCAATTCATTTAGCAGATTTTTCAACGACGCAGTAAGCTTAAATACGGTGAAAGTCTCCAAAGTTATGGAGACTATGCAAAGAGGCGGTCGATTTTGGCACTTTTAAGGATCTTGTTCTAGATGGTTCTATAGCTTCAAGGAGGTGTTTTGAATGAAAATACTCGTTATTGACAATTACGATTCTTTTGTATACAATCTTGCCCAGCTACTGGGTGAACTAAGAACTGAGCCTACAGTCTTAAGAAATGATAGGATAACACTAGAAGATATTGTTAAAATGGATCCTGATGCAATAGTGATATCTCCCGGTCCAGGTCATCCAGCAGACCGCAAGTACTTTGGTGTGTGTACAGATGTCATCGGAGAACTGGGGCATAGGATCCCGATATTAGGAGTCTGCCTTGGACATCAAGGGATTGTCCATGCTTTTGGTGGCAAAGTCATAAATGCCAAGAAAATCAGGCACGGCAAGACAAGTCTGGTACGGTATACAGCAGACAGGCTCTTTGAAGATGTTGCAAACCCATTCAAGGCGACCCGCTATCATTCACTTGTAGCTGATCAGAATACCCTTCCATCATGCCTTGAAGTGACCGCAAGAGCTCTAGATGATGGCGAGATAATGGGCATCAGACATAGGCAATACCTTATGGAAGGCGTTCAATTTCACCCGGAGTCTGTCCTCACAGGTGAAGGCCGAAGGATACTCCTGAACTTCATATCTATGGTGAAAAAATGACCGTATCGACTGATTTGCGACCTGAAATAAAAAAGCTGGTCGCAAAGACCGATTTAACTGCTGCAGAAATTTCTCACGCTCTTGATGCAATCCTTGCTGCAATGGTTCCTGAGACGGCTGTCGCGGCTTTTCTTGTAGCTCTTGCAATGAAAGGGGAGACATCTGATGAGCTTAGATCAATTCTTATTTCGCTGAGAAACCACGCGACCAAGATAACGCCTCAAGTAAGCGGACCTCTCATTGATACCTGTGGAACAGGTGGTGCCTCAAGAAAATCATTTAACATCAGCACCGCAGCAGCCATAGTGGCATCTGCAGCCACTGCCAAGGTGGCCAAACATGGTAACAGGTCAGCTTCTAGCCTTTGCGGCAGTGCCGACTTTCTTGAGTACGTCGGCCTTGATCTGAATGCCCCACCCGCAAAGGTTCAATCCTGCATCGAGAAGATTGGCATAGGATTTCTATTTGCACCATTATTCCACCCATCAATGAAAAATGTTGCCTCGGTAAGAAAGACTATTGGGGTTAGGACGGCGTTTAACAAGATCGGACCGCTGAGCAACCCTTGTACCAACATATCCGGTCAACTCATTGGAGTCTTTGAGCCACAACTTCTACAAATTTTCTCTGAAGTATGCGCAGGGTATGTTAGCGAAGCCATGATAGTTTATGCCCACGACGGTTTTGACGAGCTTTCAAATACCTGCCAAAATGACATCTATTGGATTTCAAGCGATAATCACACAACAAGGAGGATACGCCTTCATCCTAGTGCGGTCGGGATGGAAGTAGCCAAGCCAGAGCAATTGATAGTAAATTCAAAAATAGATTCGATTCTGAGTACCCTGCAGGCAGTTTATGGGAAGGGCAGCAGAGAAAAAAGGGATATTGTGATTCTCAATGCTGCTGCCGCGCTCGTAGTCAGCAAAATTGCCTCCAATCTTAAAGAAGGTGTGGAATTTGCAACAGATGCCATAAAAAGCGGCAAAGCGAGGGATAAGTTGTCGCAGATGATAAGTTACTGCGGAGACTTGGAAAAATTAAAAGAGGCAGAGAAAAAGTTTTCGCTTCTCTAATCTAATCGTCCTCTTTTTCTCTTGCTGTCCTTTTCTTTGGAACTTCTGAGTCGAGATCGTCAATGCCCTTTTCATTGACAGTGAATCTGACATCAGAGTATGGGTGGTATGGCGAGTCAATTATCTTGGCTATTCTGTCATTACCAGCCTTGCGCAGGTATATCCTGTATGTTGATGCATGTCCGATTACGTTTCCGCCTGCCGGTTTGGTTGGGTCTCCAAAGAATGTGTCTGGAGTAGACTGAACTTGGTTTGTAACAATGATGGCCACATTGTAAATCTCAGCGATCTTTACCAGCTTGTGCATAATACTGTTGAGGCGCTGCTGCCTATCTGCTAATGTGCCGCGGCCAGCAAACTCGGCGCGGTGGAGCGAAATGATGCTATCGATTATTATCATTTTGGCCTTAAAGTCGTCGATGTATTTGCCCATCGACTTGACTATTAGCTCAAGATGGCTGCTGTTATAAGCCTTGCATATTGCTACCTTCTTCAGTATTTCACTTGGGTCCAGACCTCTTGCTCTTGCTATTTGATCCACTCTTTCAGGTCTAAACGTTCCTTCGGTGTCGATTAATATGGCTCCGCTGCCAAGCCCGCCTTGTTCTACCGGTTGCTGGGCAGTGACACAGAGGGTGTGGCATATCTGTGATTTGCCGCTTCCAAATTCACCATAAAACTCTGTAATTGCTTGAGTCTCAATGCCGCCGAGTAGCAATTCGTCAAGGGATTTTGCTCCAGTGCTGCAGCGCAAAAGAGACTTTCTCTTTTCAAGCTCAACATCGGCAGTAGTAAATTCATTGTCAAGTATGCCGCTCTCCCTTAACAGCTTTTGAGCTGCCATGATGAAGGTAGCAGCTGTTTCTTTTGAGCCGCCCAAATCTGTAGCCAGCTCCTCTGGTACTGCTGTCGCCAGCTCCATAACTGAACTTATTCCTGCTTCCTTCATCTTGCGGGCTGTAGTCGGCCCAATACCTTCAATATCCTCTATCTCTAATTCTGCTACATTTCTTGACGTATTTGCCATTATATAGTAATTTTTAAAGGAACTATATAATGGGTAGTGCACTGCAGGGGGAGGGGGCAGTATGAAGACAAGTATAGGCAGCGAAGGTATTTCCACTGCACAAATCAAGAAATCTTAATTCGGACATCAGCAACCACACTTTCTATCATTTTCAAACAATCTGGCAAATGGTCAAATACATCTTGTCTCATTGGTTTCCCTGTAACCGGATGGCGTAAAGCTAATTTAGCTATCTTGCCGGGGGTAGAATGACAACTATATACTATCCACAATTGCATATCGGATACCCCAGATCTTTTTTATTTTAGATGTAGGCAAGCCAGAACCGCTAAATTTTATGGTTGCAAACCAGGCCTGAGTTTGGGCTTTTCGCACACCATGAAGGCGGACGACATTGATATATCTAACAGCCTCCTTGGTGCGATCGTATCATATGCAATCTTCATACCTGCTATATTTTTATATCATCTTCTTTAAGCCATATTCCATTGTCGGAGAAAGATTTAGAGTCTCTCGGGTGGAATGATCTTGTTGCGCAAAAGCGCCAGCTTACCAGCGAGCTCAAAGAGCTCTCGGACAAGATTATTGACATTGACAGGAACCAATTGCGATCGATAGGTAACAGCATCAAGGAGCAGAGAAGTCTTCTTGATGCTCACACTGAGAGGCTAAAGCAGATACGTTCTGAAGTAGATAGTCGTAACTCTGAGCTTTTGTCGGTCAGCGAAAAACTATCACAATCAAGGAACTTTCTTTCAATGATGGAGGCTCGGCTTCCTTCAGAAAAAGAAGAGGATTTGCAGGCAACAGTGCAAAAGAATCAAGACATAATCGATGCCAAAGACTACAAGAGTGAACGTGAAAAGAACGAGATTTTATCCCGGATAAAGGACGCCACGATGAAACTAGAAGCCGTCAAGGCTACACGAACGATAAGAGAACAGTTCTCCCAACAGAGTCAGGAATCTGTCAATATCAACAATGCTATAAAGCAGCTAAATGATGAGCGCGACTTGCTTCGGAGCAAGATATCTAAGATGAATTTCGCACTGGATGACTTATATAATTCAAAAAGAAAGCTAACCTCAGAGCATCAATCTTATATCGTAAGATACGACAGCATCGCAAAGCAGTTTGATGCAATCAATGCACGTCTTGATTCAATGTCTGAGATGAGGCGCAAGCAGAGAAAGGAGTACGGCTATGTCGAACAAAGCGACGCGCTTTTCAAAGCAAAGGAAGAAGCAAAGAAAAAGCTGCAAGCAGGATCGAAGCTTAGCTTTGAAGAATTGAAGCTTCTCTATGGTGATAAAGATTAATTTGATTTGCTCGACATGCCAGTAAATAAATAGATCATAACATGGGGATAAATGATTTTGCCTTTGCTTGTTCTGTTGACGGCTCAATAGTAGGATATTTTACATATCATGACCAGACCATGTTAATTGTACAGTCCGAGCAGGAAGCAAAGGCAGGTGTTAACAGCTTTCTCAGGATAGCAGAGCCTTTCATGGAGCCTCTCATTTCTCATGAATCAATTCACGTAATCATAAAAAAACTAGAGGGTACTGAAGCATCAGACTCACTTGATGAAATCGAAGTCATTGTAGAACGCGATGGGATAAAGCTTCAGGTGCCGGTAAATTTTATTCACTATTCCCGAGACAATTCGGGAATAGTCCTCCCATTTTAAGAAAAAAATTTGGTGTGCTGGTAGTTGCGCGTTATTTGATATCGTCAGACAGCTCGCGCTGGCTTATTGCCATCTCATCGACTCGAATTGTTACCTTGTACCATTTTTCGTTGTGTTTGAAAATGTGTGTAGACGCCTTTTTGTTGCCGGCAGAGCCATATCCTCCGACACGCTCGCTCAGCCTAGAGCGCAGCTTGTCTACTTGATACTGCGCTATCATCAGATTTCCTATTATGTTCTCTAACTCTATATCCCGCTCTTCATCTATGTCAGGAATTTGGGGATTGTTCTTTCTAGTCTGCATTCTCAATGTACATCCTGTTTCCTACACTGTAGTGGATCTCATCAATGTAGTACGCAGTGTCGACTACTGGTGACGACAGGTTTGCACCGCACACAGGCACTCCCTCTATTTGTTCTTCTTCTTCTTCTATCAGAAGACTCATGTGAGTAATAGTCAAACACATCAAATAATAACTAATAGTATGAATGTACTCTAAGACCTAATTAAAGACTACTTCCAGTTAAATGGATCGGCTGTAAAAGTTAAGGCCTACAAGTAATCTGTCATCTTTGCATTTGCTGTTTCTTTTATCAGCCGTGACAACTTTTTCCTTTCTTGGGACGGCGGTCTAATACCAGTAATCATTTGTAAAAATTCTAATTCTCGTTCAGTCATGCCTAGATTCTCAAAATAGAGCTGATTGAAGATGATTTTTTGAAATATGTGCTCTAGCGCAACAAGGCGGCTATAGGCTTTACTGCCAGTATTGCTGCCCTCAAGTGCCTTGGTCAGCATAGTCTTTTTAAGGTTGAGTACACCGCTTGAGATAACACGATCAAATCTTGAAACTACTTCAAAGTGGTCATCAATGCCCGTATAGCATATCAGAGTAGTTGGCAAGAATTTTCCAAGCCCGCGGGCCACTTTTGAATGGTTCTTGTCAAGCACCAATATAGACAGCCCAAAGGCCAATATTGCATCTATTATCTGCTTCGGCAGGCGCTCATCTAATACGTCATCATCTGACTTGACTTCAATAGGATAAAATCGGATGCAGTCTATTCTGCATCTTTCTTGGCGAGCAAAGTGTTTAAGCAGCTGTGTCCGTACAAGGATGTTGTCGTAGTGAACATAGTCATGTCTATCAGGTTCCTTTGTCACTGCTGCGATCAAAAGGTCAAAGTTGCGGCAGTGCGCCTCTTGAACTATCCTTATTTCAGACGTTGGTATAAGATCATTGTTCTTGACATGATTTGATCTAAGCGAGCTACAAAATAGCGATTTGAGCTCTCTCTCGTTCATTGCATACTTTTTTGTACGTTGTGTTAATGTATTTTGTCCTACTCACTTTTGCAGGCCTTTTTCATAGACCGTGCAAAGTTCTGCAGATCCTGGAGCATCTTATTTCCTGAGGGATCCGATATTTTGTTAATGACGGCACTACCTACAATAACTGCTTCTGCGCCAGCAGCTATCATAGATTTAGCGTGCGCGGGCCTGCTTATTCCAAAGCCCACTGCCACAGGGACTTTTGCTCCAGCAACCTGCTTAACTGCCCTGATCGTGTCTAGAGTGTATTTCTGAAAAGATTTGCGGGCACCAGTTATGCCATAAACTGACACGACGTATAGGAAGCCGGAAGTGCTGCCAACAATTTTGCGCAGCCTTGCGTCTGCCGTATTTGGCGATACAAGGAATATAGTAGCAAGGTTAAGCTTTGAAGCAGTTAACAAATATGTGTCTGCCTCCTCGACCGGCATGTCTGGCAATATAAACCCGTCTAATCCACATTGCTTCGATCGAGACATGAATTTTTCCATGCCTGCCCGTACAAGGATGTTCGAATAGGTCATTGCAAGCAACGGAAGATTTGGGTGCTGCTTTCTGACACTTCTTACTAAATGGAGAGCCTTTTCTGGTGTCATGCCTTTCCTAAGTGCAGTGTTTGATGCTGCTTGTATGGTAGGGCCGTCTGCTATCGGGTCTGAAAAAGGTATGCCTACTTCAATAATGTCGGCGCCGCCCTTCACCAAGGCGCTAATTACCTGCTTTGAAGTTCCAGTGTCTGGGTACCCTGCAACTACATAGCAAATAAGAGCACTTTCGCCTTTTTTTGCCAGCTCACGGAATTTTTCGGTGATTCTATTTTGCATGCCTCGTCTTTTTCTTTCTATTGTTCTTGTTCTTGTTCTTGTTGAGGTAATCTTGAACTATTTCCACATCCTTGTCTCCTCGCCCAGAGAGAGTGACTACTATTATGTCGTCCTTTTTCATTTCCTCAGCAAGCTTCATTGCGTATGAAATTGCATGTGACGGCTCCAGAGCAGGGATTATCCCTTCAAATCTTGACAATGCAAGGAATCCTTCTATAGCCTCTTGGTCTGTGCACGCAGCGTATCTTGCGCGTTTGAGCTCTTTGAGCATTGCATGTTCTGGTCCGACACCAGGATAATCAAGTCCAGCAGATATACTGTGGGTTTCAATGACTTGTCCACACTCATCCTGTAATAGACGGGTGAACATGCCATGCAAGATGCCTTCCGAGCCAGCCGCAAGACTAGCTGAGTGCTTGCCCGACTTGATTCCTTTGCCTCCTGCTTCTACGCCATATAGCACCACATCATTATTGTCAAGGAATGTATAGAATGAGCCTATTGCATTGCTTCCTCCACCAACACATGCAACTACAGCGTTGGGCATAGTTCCTTCGATTTCCCAAATCTGCTGTTTTATTTCTTTTCCAATCACACTTTGAAAGTCTCTCACCATCATCGGGTAAGGGTGAGGACCTACTGCCGAGCCAATAAGATAGTACGTCGTTTTTACGTTGGCTATCCAATCACGGATTGCCTCATTTATTGCGTCTTTTAGTGTCTTGCTGCCGGACTCGACAGGATAAACCTTAGCTCCTAAAAGTTCCATCCTAAAGACGTTCAGCTTTTGTCGCTCGTAGTCCTTAGCTCCCATAAATATTTCCGCAGAAAGACCAAGCACTGCACATGCTATGGCTGTGCCAACACCGTGCTGGCCAGCACCAGTTTCAGCAATTATCCTTTTTTTGCCCATCTTTCTTGCTAAGAGCGCCTGCCCAAGCGTGTTGTTCGTTTTGTGGGCCCCGCCATGTAAAAGATCTTCGCGCTTTAAGTATATCTTGGCGCCGCCTACGTGTTTTGTTAGGTTCTTCGCAAAGTAAAGTGGTGTAGGCCTGCCAGCATATTCAGTGAGATAATAAGAAAGTTCGTTCTGAAAGTCAGGGTCGTTCTTGTATTTTTCGTAGGCGGATTCTAGCTCCTCAATTGCCGGAGCTAACGTTTCGGGTATGTATTTACCGCCATACTTTCCAAATTTGCCACTTATAGGATAGCTTCCTAACAAAGATGAATCATGTACTGTTCAAGGTGCTATTTTAAGGGATATCTAGTTCTATAACGCATAATACAATTCGGAGATCTTGGCACCAATATCGGCTGTTTGCATTATACTTGTTCCCACCAAAAAGGCGTCTGCCCCTGCAGTCTTCAAGTATTGTATGTCTTTCGGACTGCTGATACCGCTCTCGCTTATTATCACACTCTTGTCCTTGTTATACCTTTTCAGCAACTTCTCGGTGTTTGTAATGTCTACCTGCAAGTTGTCAAGGTTGCGGTTGTTGATGCCGACTAGATCGTTTCTTGCTTTAATCGCTTCTCCAAACTCTTTTTCGGTATGAACTTCAACTAGCACCTCAAGGCCTTTATTTTTTGCATATTCTAAAAGTTTCTCCATACTATCTTCGGCTAGGTTACGGTCAAAAATGGATTTGATAAGCAGCACACAATCTGCACCTACCTTCTTACCTGCATCTATCTGGACTGTGCTGACCGTGATATCCTTCATCAGTAGAGGAATCCTCGGCAGTGCTTTTCTAATGGTCGCCAAATATTCAATTGAGCCATCGAACAACGAAGGCTGTGTCAGCACCGATATCCCGATTGCTCCCGAGTCTACCATTGTCTTTGCAATCTCTGCCGGCTCTGTCTTATTCCTTATCCTTCCTTGAGAAGGCGAGGAAAACTTTACCTCGGCAACTATGGGAGCGTGAGCACATAAGGTAATGGCTTTTCTAAGGCCTATTGTATCATGGGTGAATAATTGCTTTGTTTCATAGACACCCTGATCTATAGCCTTGTATGAGTTATCGACTAGGCGCTTGAGGCTAAAGTCAGTCCTGGCAAATTCAGTCATATCTGTACTTCCGTCACAACGCTTCTAACAACATTTACAGGCAGTTGTGATCCTAATGCGCATGTGGTGGAGGTGCACTACCTTTAGACAACGCTTCATTGAATGTGCCAGCGGACTTTTCATGAAACTCTAGATTTGCCTGGTCGACCTTGATCGCCTGTGGAGGGCACACTGAAACACAAGCCATGCACC
>DASUUX010000151.1:0-16673 GCA_036373855.1 Nitrososphaera sp. | reverse complement strand
TGCCGTAAGCTATTTTTGGCATATCGACTAGACTTGCAAAAAGAGGTGCCGTCGGTTGCTGTAAATTTTTCAGACCACTTGCTATTACAAACGAGCAACTATAACAGCAGATTACCCAATCCTCAATCCTAAATCAAATAATGCACTGTTAATTGCTGTTCTTATTTTTTTGTTGATTGGTATTAGTTCTGTTGACAAAGCAAATACCAAATACCAAAGAGACTATGCATTTTTAGCGATTGTCTTCAATTTACCTAAATCTACCATAGGCCGAACTCAATAGTCGCGTTTTTTCACCTAGCAGCATCGGGATGATAAGGATGGCTCCAAAAGTATGTCAGTTGCAAGTGCCTAAAAACTATCTTCTAGGATTTATCAAACACTTTATGAAACAATAATAATTCAGAATGATGTCCGCTGTATCATTTTGAGCAAAATCCTGCTTCTTTTGGTAGATAGTACTCCACGCATTACCGCCCTTTGCTGATAAAATCTCTGGCACGTCAACAAGAGCGAAATCAGCAGGTTGAATGTCTGATAATTCTTTCCACTCTACAGGCATTGATACGCTAGCTGATATTGTCGGCCTTACCGAAAAAATTGAGGCAAGAGTCTTACCCTTCGAATTTTGATTATAGTCAAAGAATACCTTGCCTTTTCTATTTGAGCTATTCCACTCCATTGTAATCTTGCCCGGATTTCTCCGGCTAAGCATCTTGCCAATTATTTCCGCAAAGGTTCTTGTCTGATTGTATCCATAGATGGGTGCAACTGGGATAAATACATGCAATCCTGTTTTTCCTGATGTCTTGACGTATGACTCAATGTAAGTTCACCAAGTAGGTCTTTCAAGTCAAGTGCAACATCCACTGTAGCCTTGAAGCCTTTTACGTTATATTCTGGTTCATCTCCTTCCTTTTCCTTTCCAGAGTAAATGTAAGGATCAAGGTCAAAGACTACAAAATCAGGAGTGTCAAGACCGCACTTTTGCTCATCTAATGCTGTAGGATCAGAACAATTGGCTGTGCTGTTACACGCACTAAAGTCATGCACCCTGCTATACCATGAATGCATTTCAATGCAGCCAAGGTTAACTAGCCAAAGGAGTGTCTGCTTATTGTTACATATCAAATAGTTGATAATATCATTTCTTGACTCTGAAAATACTTGAATGGTCTTTGCGTAATCAGGCTTTTCTTGTATCCAATTCTTGTGGTAAAACGTCTTGCCCATGATTCCGTCTGGGTAACGTTTGAGTGAAAGAGGTCTGTTTCGCAAATATGGAAGAATGTATTTACTAGCCTTATCGTAATATTCAATTAAATCTCCCTTAGTAAGTTCCTTTTTTACCCTTCCTGTACTCGGCCAATAGATTTTGCCGAGATTTGAAAAAATTTGCCCAGGTGGTAAAGGCTGTATTCTTCTTTTTCCTCTTCCTCCTCCTCCTTCTTGCGTTTCCCATTAATAATAATATCATGATCTATTTCTTGTTGCACTTGTTTTATAAGACATTCAGTCGGCTGCTTGTCATATCTGAACCTGAGAAATATAGGCGCACGCATTATCATGTCTTGGGTCCAACCGCTGAATTTTACTTCTGCTACAAGCTCAGGTCTGAGCCAGGTAGGTTTGCTATTCGTATATGGCACAGAGTCTACAGGACAAAAATTATTGTCTGTTATGAGCCTTTGCATAACGATCAGAATTTCTTTCAGCTGGTCAAACCCAAACTCGCTGCCAGAATGACCAATAAAACGTAGTTTGCCTTTATCATCATATGCAGCTAAAATCAGCGAACCAAAGTAACCTTGTCTATTGCCTTCACCCTTAATATATCCTATGACAATACAATCCTGAGTTAGAATCCCTTTGATTTTCAGCCATGGAGAAGACCTGATGCCCTCGTGATACCTGCTGTGCTTATTTTTTGCAACTATTCCTTCAAGGCGCCTTTCAATAACACTTTTGAATAAAGCCTTGCCTTCTTCTTCGATATATTCTGAAATACGTATTCTTTTTGATCCCTCTGCAATTAGTGAATTTAGTATTTTGCGCCTATCCGAAAGTTGTAAATCTTCCACATTTCTGCCATCCATGTAAAGTATGTCAAACACAAAGTAAGTAGCAGGTATGTCATTATAGAGAGAGACTCTATGTCTCTTTGCGACTCAACATTCATTCGTTTCTGATGCATCTGAAAGCTTGGAATACCTTCCTCGTTAAGAACCACTATTTCGCCATCTAATACAATTGATTCACTGTTTTTTACGACAGAATCTATCGCCTTTGTTATTTCCGGGTAACGATGAGTAATGTTTTTGCTGTTCCTTGACTGTATTTCAGTTATTCCTTTGGCTTTATTCTGCAAGAGAATCGCTCGAACGCCGTCCCATTTCACCTCAAAGACCCAGTCCTTATTATCAAATGGCCTGTCAGTATGACCTGCCAGCATTGGTTTAACTGACAGAGGATATTGAGGGTTTTTTCTTCACACTAATATTGTTGTCCAGAAGCAGCAGGAGTCGCTGCCCCTCTTTTCCCGATCTTTTTTTGTCCCACCCAGTTTTTTAGCCAGCTCGTCATTTGTTCTTCCTGTAAGCACAGATTCAGGAGCAGTTACTGTCAAATCTCCTTCAGATGTTGCATATGAAACATGATCATCATCATCACCTGATTTAATCAAGAGCCATTGCTTGTGCCGCTGCCTGATCCTGATTAAGGCAAATAAACCCTTTATCTTTGTCCCACTTAGTGTAAAAGATATCTTGCCATCACGGAACTGCTGTCGAATATCTCGTTCAGTTGTATAGGTGCCTATGTCCCATACAATAACTGTCCCAGCTCCATAGTTGCCTTCGGGAATGACTCCTTCAAAGTCAATATAATCAACAGGATGATCTTCTGTCTCGACTGCAAGCCTCTTTTGCCTAGGGTCAAGCGAAGGTCCCTTTGGCACCGCCCATGACAAAAGTATACCATCTCTTGTTTCAAGACGAAAATCATAATGGAGTCTTGATGCATTGTGTTTTTGTATTACAAATCTGAGAATTCCTTTATTGCTTTGCTGATGTGTATTACTCATAGCTCCACTCGGCTCAGGAGTTTTTTTGAAATTCCTCTTCGAATTGTATTCATTAAGTGACATAGTTAGTGGAACGACCTCTGGTGCTCTGCTCTCTTGAGTATCTAAATTAATCCCAGCTGTGAAATATGTAGAGTTTTTGGTTAGAATCTGTTTTGTAACGAAGGTAAAAAGAAGAGGAATGGGAGAAGCCAAGAATTCGTTCGCAGATTATATAGAATTAATGCTATGTTGGGAGGAAAAAGCAAGAAAGGAAGAGCGTCAAAGCTGAGCAGTAAAAATAGTTCGCCTTCAAGGGCCGGAGAGAGATTACTCTAGAGAATTTTTGTGCTGCGAGCCCGTCAAATAAGATATATAAGATATGATTGATGAATTTGGCGAAAAAAGAGGAACGAAACGAATATCTAGCTAGCACCGCTTGCTTGCTGCTAAAGCACTCCTGGATTTGTTTTTAAGAGGCGATATTGCTCATCATAGTTGCACTAGCCGACCACTGGTGAGTACAGTATATGGCAAGCACTCGCATTCTGCGTACTATTTTTGTTTTGGTCTTGCACCTGTAGACTTGGTTACACTTGCCTTCAGTGCCTCAAGTAAATCCTTTGTCGTCTCCTTTGGCTCTTCTTCTCTTACGATGTGTAGCTTGCCTTGGCTCTTTGCTTTAATTAACTTCTCCAACTCATTAGTATATGCATCAGAATAATTGCTAATATCGAATCGGTCCGATCCAAGCTGTTCCACCAATATCTTGCCAAGGGCAAGCTCTTGCTCTTCCAGTTTGACTTTGTTAGTTGCACTTGCTGATATTTCCTTCATTTCATCCATTGGTCTTATTTCGTCAAGATAGTGCAAGAGATGCATGATAATACCTCTTTGAAATGCTCGAAGAGCTACTAGCTGCTCTCTTTCTCGCAAGACTACTTTTCCTATTGCGACTTTGTCGGTATTTTTTAAAATGTTAACTAGTAGCAAGTAAGCTTTCTGGAGTCTTGCTGTCTGGCGCAACATAGTAGCTCTTTTGTACAAAAATAGGGTCGAGTTCCGTCGCATCCACAAATTCTTTTATATCGATTGTTCTAGTAGTTTTGAGTTTGATATTTTCAAGCTCTTGCTTCTCAATTAATGCATAGTTATCCTTGGTGATTTCAAATCCTTTTTGAATCTCTTGATATGGAACTTCCATGTCTTCAACAGGACACCGGCGCTTGTATTGTATCCTATGACCCTTTTGGCATAGTTGATTGAAAGAAATCGTCTTCTCTTCAGCAGCGGAGTAAAGCGTGATTGGTATGTTGACCAATCCAAAGGATATGCTTCCTTTCCATATGCTCCTTACCGCCATCCCAGCTTTACGAGCTGAGCCCTAATACATTTAATCGGTATAGAAGAATAATATATGATATTTAAATACAGGATTAATTCAGAATCAAATTTATAGGGAAGGCTTCCTTTCAAAAGTATCAGATCACTTTATGTTGAGGCTCTTAAACTCACCTATATCTCCTAATCTGCATTTTTTGGCCTTGTTTCTAGTGTGGGACGCTAAGAAAATTGATTATCGGTTACTTGTTTATGGTTAAATTATTTGTTGTACTATAGAGTGACATACATATATGCCAGAAAAAGAATCATCATCATCTTCTAGCCCACTACCTAGTCCAGCAAAGCTTGAAGGAGTCATACTTTTGCTAAGCCTTTTGATAAAGATAGGCAAGTACCTCCCATGGATTGTGCTAGCCTTTGCTGCAGTGAGTATGACCCTTGCTGTGTTTTGCTTTGCATGGTGGAACAACATTGCAGGCGGAATATTGAATCTAGTATTGGCGATTGCCGGCTTCATCTTCTTTGCTCAGCTTGTCAGAAGGCGCAAGATACACAGATACGACTATCGATACACGAGAAAGGATCCACAGAGAGAAACAAACACTACTGAAGAAAGAAAAGTACGCGCCGAGGTAAGATAAGGTTCAGTAGGTCGCTCTCCAGATTTCATACGTACTCGGGATCTTACCTTAGAAAATGACATCACCCCTATGCGAACTATTAGTTAATAGTATGAATGACAATTCGGTGGAAGAAAAGAAGAGTCGAATATATATGATGGATATTCGAAAAGGCCCAGTTTGGCTTAATATAATGAGAGATAAATGAAGTCAAAGCCTCTCACTCAATCTTAGCTATGTCCTCTTTTTTCAAGGGTGATTCCTGTTCGTTAATGTGAAGTTGCGACATCTCAAATACAAACTTCTCCAGAAAAGTCACAGATTGAAAGTCAACATTAAGTCTGTACATGTTTGTCTTACCAATCTTTCTGCTAATGTAAATCAGTTGATTTTTCTCAAGGTGTGGCAATTCTCTGAAGACGGTTCTAAATGATAGTCCTGTTTTCCTAGCTATCTCTCCAGGCGAATAATCAAATTCCTTGTGATCAAGGAAAAAGTCCACTATCTGTGAAACAGCCCGTGAAGAAAACACATTAGAAAGTACACCCTCATATTCTGGATGAGTCTCAGTCTCGCCTGAGGGCATGATGTTAATTGAATAAGGACATATTTGTTCCTTGCTATTGCAATAAATCCACAATTTGGTAACAAATACTTCTAATCGTCTGGATAAAAAAGATAAATAACGCAATTGCCCAAGTATTGTTGTGAATACCTTTGAGGTTGCTGTACTGCGTATTCTCATCAAGAGGCAGCAGCCACTGAAATTATCTACTCTAGTCAGCGGCTTTCCTGACGACTGTGAGGACAACGTGTTTTCCGCAGTCTCTAGCCTAAAGCTCCACGGATACCTAGTGTTAGATGATTATCAACCCAATGGATATGTCTCAATAAACAGAGAGAGGCGAAAGGAAATCCTGCAGATTGTCGATTCGGATATATCTTTGCACAAATCCGAAACTCGCTTTGTCAAAGACAAAAATAGTATCCCAATCAGAGGAGAGAGAAGTCCTCATCAGATCACTACAAGGTATGATATCTCTCCAGGGATTAGAGCCATCGCTATCTCCTCTTTGCTCATCGTTGGCTTGGTTAGTGCCATAGGAATCTCAATCCCTACAACAACAAGTCCAGACTCAGAGTTTGTTGCTTACCCTGAATATACTGCACATGAGAGGTGGAGCAGCGCACATGGAGCCGATGGTCATGAAGGTGACAAGACTTCCAGCGCAAGATATCCGCCTATCTCGGCGTCATTTGTAGCTTTAAAAGATTGCAATGAGAAGCCATTACATCAGCAGCAAACTTAGCATATGCATTTACATGGATAAACACACAAGACTAGACATCCTTCATTTTTACTGCGCGGTCTGGATAACATTTTGACGCAATGACAGCCCCCAGTAGTAGTTAGACTCTTTGGCAAGTTTAATTTCTCCCATCAACCTAGAAGGGCTTGTACTGACAAAAACATCACAAGATAAGGACATTTTTGGCAACATCTATATAGGTAAATGCCCTTAGGTAAGGTAATGACGAAGAAGAACAGCAACAAACAATTCGTGGTAGTGCTTGGTGGCATAGCTATATCACTAGCAATAGCAAGCTTGGTTCTATCTATTCCTCTGCGCGAAATTTTTGCCCAAGAAACAAATAGTACTCAACCGAATCCTATGCGGACGGAAATTCCTCAGCTCAACGGCTCTGTAAACGTACAGCAGCAAGCGAATCAATTCATACAAGATAATGTGCAAGTGCCTTTATCTACTGCATTAGAATCCGCACAGGCTGAAGTTGGAAATGGAACTGCAATTTCAGGCCGCCTAGGAGTCGTACAAGGATATTTAGTTTACATCTTCAAAGTTGCAAACTTTGACGCTGAAACAAGCCGTATTGTAATAGTGGATGCCGGAAACGGTGCAGTATTGTACACATCTGGCGATATGCCGTTACAGTTCGGTGGTCTAGGATGCGGTGGTGATGGTGGTGGTGGTGGACACCACAAGGGTTTTGGCAATCATTGGGGAAATCATGACAGAGGCGGAACATCAGATAACAATAGCAGCCAGCCTTTCCGCAGCGGAATAGTTGTCTCGCCAGCGATTGGTGTTTGATAGGTAGTAGGATTATTTCCTGCCCCTCCCAATACCTTCCTTTTCTTTTTTCTTTTCTTTTGGTAGATATGGTAAGAACAACATAATCACCGCGTCCGTAGAGGATCGACCTGAGCAAGGAACAACATGAGTTGCACGGAGGGATCATGAATCCTATAAAAGTCATATCAATTCAATTGACTACCTCAAAAGAGATTCCAACAAATAGATGCCAAAAGTCGGCTGCAGTATGAAAGACGCATATAAGTTGAAAGTGCAAAGAAAAAGCTGTATCCGAGTCTCTAATAGCTAAATCTAGCTGGTATGAAAGAACCTAGAGTTGATTCTCTAAGAGGTTAGATCTATAACAAAATTTGCAATCTTAGAGTCATATAATTTTGTAGTATTGCACTTAACTTGCTACATGCAATATTGTAGTGTATTTACGGATATGCCAGAAAAAGAAGGGAAACTGCATAACATCAAAGAGACTGCTTCTGACGCAGTGGCGATAATGCGCGAGCTGGGGACACCTGGCGTTCAAGAGTCATTTGAAGTGATAAGGGAGATTACGGTAATAGCCAAAGAAATCATGGAGACAATGAAGACGCCAGAATGGCAACAGAACATGGAAAACATCCGCCTCATATCTGAAAATATGAACAGTGTATCTGCTAGGATGGATAAAACCACGGCAGGATTAAAGGAGACAGGTATCATTGATGATGCAAAAGAGCTAATCAATACCGTCCGAGGCAAGATCGGTTCTTTTAGTGGTGATGGCCAGGGATCTGCTACAGCAGGAGGTGTCAGTGGTCAAGACTTGAAAGAATTGAGCACTTCCTTTAAAGAAATGCTGGAAGCAGTTAAAGCTCTGGCCTCGGAATTGAGCCTCACGGTGGCAGAGTCAAAAAAATCAGGTACAATGCATAACATCGAAGAAACATTTAGAGAGGCTTCAGACACATACAGGACAATCAAGGGAGAATTGGAGAAGGCGGAGAAGTAGCTAGACTGGATATATATATACCTCTCTCTGTCTACTTTTCTAAATTTATTTTTACTATATCAACACAGAGGCCCTTGTACAGGGGCAAACATGCACCCACCCACTCACGCACGCACACACCCATCCTTTTCTTTTTTTATATCTACACAAATGGTTCGGTAAAGGAAACGATTATCTTTGCAACCTCTGGTCTCATTAGATGCTTCGCCGGCATCTCACCCGAACTTACCATCTTTCTCATACTGGTTCCACTGAGCTCTTCTCTAAACTCTGGTCCGTGAGGGCAATTTCTTTCATTGGAGTACATGAGGCACCTTTTGCAATAATAAAATGCAGGAAAGAATACCGGTTCTATTTCAAGGTCGGCATATCCCTTGAATATCTCATGTGCTGCAAACGGGTGATAATAGTTGCCCACTCCGGCATGATCTCTTCCAACGATAAAGTGGGAGCAGCCAAAATTCTTCCTCATTATTGCGTGATGAATTGCCTCTTTGGGTCCGGCGTACCGCATATCTGTGTGCAGCGTAACGAACATCACCATCTGCTTTGGGTAATAGCTGTCTATCAGCTCAAGATAGGTAGAAAGAATCAATTCATCTTTAAAGTCACCCTGTTTTTTCTTACCAATGAGCGGGTTGACAAAAAGACCGTCGTAGAGGTTAAGAGCTGCCTTTTGTAGCATTTCGTGGGCAACATGTGGCACGTTCCTTGTCTGGAAACCGACTACTGTATTCCATCCTTTACGTGATATTTCTGCCCTTGTTTCAGCCGGTGTCATTCTGTACTTTCGCAGCGGTGATTGCTCTATTCTTTTGATGACATCGACCTTGCCGCCCACCAGCCTATCTTTCATATTGACCATTTTTTCGACGCCGGGATGCTTGATATCATCAGTCTGATAGATCGATTTTGCGCATGCGATCTTATCAAATGAATAAACTTCCTCAACATGCAGTATTGCAAATTTTTGGTTATTATCTGTTGCAAGCGCGACTTGCCTTGCATCCTTCATCTTGCGTGCTTCTTGTTCATCAATGTCAAGAGTTATTGGAACTGTCCACGCAAGCCCATTGCTCAGACGGCCTGTCTTGACAATGCTCTGAAAATCATCCTCGCCTACAAATCCTTCAAGAGGACTAAAGATTCCATCTGCAATGTTTTCAATGTCGTTTCGGAGCTCGTTGCTTACTTGCAGCGTATACATGCCCTCCATATTTTTTTTGTCAGAAACGACAAATCTGTCTATGATCTTATTTCCGTGAGGTGATGGAATGGAGCCAGCCAAACTGGATCACAACAACAACTACTACTACTATTGCTATATTATACTACTGGCGTCTTTTTTTTCGATGGGTCAAAGTGAAGGCCACACTCTTTTTGCGCAGCGCTTTCCCACCACCATCTGCCTGCTCGTGGGTCTTCACCAGGTTTTATTGCCCTTGTGCACGGCTCGCATCCAATACTGGGAAAGCCGGTATCATGAAGCTTATTGTATGGGACGTTATTTTCGCGGATGTAGTCCCATACCATGTCAGATGTCCAGTCTGTAAGTGGATTGACCTTCACTATTCCTCCATGACCGCTATCGATCTCGATTTTTTTAGTCGTTGCCCTTGTTACGACTTGGTCGCGGCGAAGTCCGGTAATCCATCCGTCAAGGGTAGAGAGTGCGCGGTTGAGCGGGTGCACCTTTCTTATTTCGCAACACAACTTGCGATTCTCCACACTTTCATACATTAGGTTCATGCCTCTTGGTCTGACCATCTCTTCGACCTCTTTTTGGTCCGGAAAGTACACTTCAATTGGAATCCCATACCTTGCTCTAATTGCATCCATCACGTCATAGGTCTCTTGATTGAGGCGCCCAGTATCAAGGGTAAAGACCCTTGCCCTATTCTTGTCAAGGTTCGCCATCATATCTATTATTACAACATCCTCTGCACCAAAACTTGATGCGAGAGCAATTTTAGTTCCAAAAGTATCAAGGGACCACTCCAAGACTTCTTGGGCGGTCTTGCTGTCAAATTCGTCTGCAAGCTTTTCAATATGCATAGAGGTCGTGGTCGGATTCTGTGAACTCATATGTATGCAGAAATTGAGGTCTAGACTCCTTATAATAGTTGCTTCCTCAATTCGGATATAATTTAATTAAAATATAAAATTTTTTCAGTTTGAATTGACACAGAAAAGTACTCGTTTATTAACAAGCTTTTCTGTATATTCTGTAGAATAGTCGATTAACTATAGTGATTGCTAGGAGGAGAGATAGTGGAGATTGTCTGACAATTTTTGGGAACAAATCAATATATACCGAAAACTTGGCTTCGACCCTCTCCGCTGGATCCCAACTTGCTCAAATGAAGTGGACACTCATGTCCTCAAGGATGCGCTCGGAGAAGTAAAACATACTCGCATTAAGGTGTCTCCTTCATGGTTTGACTCATTTTACCATATTGAAGGCAAGATTCCCGAGTTGACAAGACGTGTATATAGCCTTGCCAATCCTGCTATGGACAAGGAAGTCGAACTGAAACGGGCACTTGCAGTATTCCGCATCCATACTGGTTCTGGGGAACATGCGCCGTTATTATCTAAAGTATTGGAGAACTTTCTTAAAATCTTCAACTCGAAGGTATCGGTCACGAGTACATCTGCAGTCTTGACAGAGCACAAGGCTGCAGAGTTTGGGATGTTTGATTATATCCAACTCCACAGAGGTGACAAAATAGGATACATGCCGGCAGTAACTTCAGTAACACAGGTTACTGACGTGACAAAGGCACCAGATGCTGACATACATAGCAATATAGCGATGACATCTGCTATCGAACTTTTGAACCTGCTTGGATGTGATATGAAATCTTCGTCTTCATCCAAGCTATTTCCAATTTATGATGCGCCATCAGAAGAGATGCTTGACAAGATAAGATCTAACCTTGATGTCTTCACTTCTCGCTACAATCTTGCGCTGGAAGATTACAGCTCGCTTAAGTTAGGTAAGCTGTTCTATGGCACAAGCGCTGTGGCAACCACTACAAAAGATCTGCCTACCAAATACGACCAGATGGAGGAAGGAATGGAAATCATAATTACCAACAAGTTTGGCGGCCTTTCCGCACTTAGCCTCTACACTCTAGCTTGTATGGATTCTGAAAACATCGCCAAGTACGAACAGAATGGTGGTATGCCATTTGCCAACATTACTCAGGCAAAGGATGAAGCACTGAAGAACCTAAGCGAGCCGCACTTTGCTCTTGGAAAGATAATTGCAAAATATTGCCCAGACTTTGGGACTCCATATGACAAACAAGTACATATTACTGCGGTTTACCCTGTCGGGCCGCAGGGAGTATTGGCACTTGGCGCACTTGCAGAGCTTGCAAATGTCCAACTGATGATAAAGGAGCTTCCAATCAGAAACGAACAGTTAGCCAAGTTTGTAACTAGCGAATTTCTCATAGAAAACGCAACAGCATCACTGAATGGATGCCATATCATGGTCGCAACAAAGGATGTGGCTAATCTGATCATGGAGGAATTAAGGAAGCATAACTTTGCCCCGGAGAGGATTGGATTTGTAGAAAAGAAAGGCTCTTGGTCAGTAAGTTTTGCTACCGATCTTAGCCAATTTGTGGCTTCAAAGGTCAAGCTTGCGCGGCTGACTGGAACTCCTCAGCGGCATGATGATGCTTCGGCTTCTCTGCCTCCTGCTGCTCCACCTCCCCCGCCTACGACTCCTCCTTCTCCTTCAAATGGGTCAGCGATGTCCTGAAAAAATTATTATTAGATTGACTTTTCATTTGTAGATGTTGATAGATCTATATAGAGATATAGAGAGAGGCATATACAATCTCGGCTGACAACAATCAAAAGGCAGGTTGCAACCCATATCAATTTTTACCCTGCGTGGGGCGCTGCAATAATGAACTAATATAATAGGTACTAAATCATGCTAACGCAGAGAAGAAAAAAGACATGCAAGACCCAAACTGTGTTTTCTGTAAGATCATTGCCGGCGAGATCCCTGCAAAAGTTATAATGCAAAATGAAAAGGCAATGGCGTTGCTAGACGCTTTCCCGCTAGCTGCCGGTCACACCCTTGTCATACCAAAATCACACTATGCCAAGGTGCAGCAAATGAGCGAGCAGGACGCAATGGCTGTATTTGAAATCGTCTGGAAGCTTACCGACGCGGTCGAGACAGGTTCTCAAGTTAACGCTTCTACAATCGCAATCCACAATGGAAGTGAGGCGGGACAGGAGGTGCCCCATGTACATGCGCATATTGTTCCAAGAAAGAGAGAGGATGGCGCAGGTGCTATCCACTCTATGTTCAAAATTAAACCAAAACTAAGTCCGCAGGAGATGGACTCGCTTTGCGAAAGGATAGCGAGTAACCTTTCTTCTTGATAAGAAGAACAACACCAACATCAATCTGAAGAGTAATACCGGCGCCATTGATTTGAGGTTTCCTTCTATTTTGTGGCCTAACACAAACATTGCTATCGCTGCAAGCAACATTGCACCGCCAGCAGCAAGGTTGGTCTGCATCCCTGCTACATGTCCAATGGTCATAGCAAGGCCTACTCCATAGAAGGGCGCGCCTATAGAGTGCAGTGCTTGGTTGATAGGGTGCCTATGAGTATTTTTTATAATCTTTAAGATCGTCTGCACGACGGAAGATTATGCGCATTAACTGATAATAATGCTTTCTAGGATCTTTGGGATTTCTGATAGGTGCTCCACTGTAAATGCTGGGTACTCACATACCTTGGTAGGTACTTGCAATGCGAAGAGCGAATTTGTAGTGCGAATAGTAGTCATGCCAAGCGTGTTGGCTGGACAAATGTCTGTGTCTAGCCTATCGCCGACCATCATGCAGTTCTTTGCATTGTGTCCAGCTTGTTTGAGGGCAAGCTCAAAAATCTTAGAATCTGGCTTTTTCAATTTTACAGATGCTGATATCGTCTGCACCTTGAAGAACCTATCAAAACCTGATTTTTCGATTAGCTTCGCAATGTCTTCTGACTGGTTGGCAATTATGCCCATTTCACAATATTTTGAGAGAGCCTCTAACGTCGGCTCGGCGTCATCAAAAAACCTGAATAGCTCGTGCCTTCCCTGCTTTATGTGGGGTTCTAGCCTGCTGGCGATGACCTTTTCGTAGCCTGGAGGAGATAGTAGCCTGCAAACTTCAATGATAAGCTCCCTGACACCTCCATGCCCTATCTTGCGATCCCGGATTATGCTGTCCCGGATTGCATGATAGTTGCGCTGGTCGATCCTTGCTCCAAATCCATTTAACAATTCTAGGAATTTTTGGTCAAAGTAAGCAATGTAGTCCCATTCGTCGATAAGAGTCTGTCCAAGATCAAAGAATATGAAAGGATATTTCATCATATGCATTCAATCTAACAACACTTCTTCAGCAAATATTAAACAAACCGAACTGGTATATTAAAGGAAGCTAAATTGTTTTACCCATTCAATACTAATGTCACCATCGCCACCACATGATCCCAATCTCAGCGCTAGAGATCCAAGCCAAAAAGTACCATAAATACTGCTTTTGTCAAGCAGCAGAGGAATTAAACATAAGCAGGGACCTAATCCCACCGAACCCGCATCGATATCAGTCCTTTTTGGTGGATTCTTTCAAAAAAACTGCCTCATTAAGAAGCGATATAATTTTGTCTATGCTTCTCAGGAACTGTTCTGTTGGCGACAGACTTACCTCCAATAAAAACATTAGTCTGATTTAGAGATTCATTGTTCTAACTATAAAAAAGATGTCTAGTTGGTAATAGGGGTTAGTATCATAATCTGCCGGGCCTCCAAGCACACAGGATCTTGGAAGATGCTTCTTCCATTTAGGGTCTAGGTCCTGCATCTGGTATTGTGAATGGCGGTCTTCTGTCTAATGTATCGCCTTGTTCCTCGGGTATATGACCACGCTTCGCCTTATGCAATTTGTTGTCTTTGAACACATTATCTAGTTTTTCTGCATCGGCGTTAAACAATAGCAATGTTGTATCTCTGTTTATCTCATCACCAATTATGATATTCTTTCTAAACTCGTTCTTCTTCGGTTTTTTAGGCCCTCCTATAGTGTACCTACTGCCATTGCATTTCTTTTTGCATTTATCCGGCTCTCTTTCGGTAGGTTCGCACTTGTATGTCTTATAACCCCAGACACAAGTCCCCCTACAATTATCATAGATATTGTCTTCTATAATGTTCTCTTTTACATGAGCATAAACAGCATGTGAACAGCCCTTCCTCTTGGATGGTCTGCCTTGGGAATCAAAATTGCGATCTTCTTCAAAATTCCCATTAGAGATTATCAGAGGCCGTCTATTTATCTGGTTATTGTTACTGTTATTTTTCTTGTGATAATTATGTATTATCTTATTGCCCTTACCATAAACTCTAATACCACCAGAACCTGTGAACTTGTTATCTCGAATTATATTGTCCCCGCCATGCCGAATGGTGAAGTTGGAGTCACAGTTTATGTGCTCATTATGTTCAAGCAGATTGCCACATGATTTTATCGAGACAGTCTCATCGTCAGCTCTCAATTTTTGGAACCTGCAGAATCTAACTTTAGTTTTGAATATGCAACCAGAGTAGGGGCTTTCTCCGATGCGGAGAGCTTCGCCACCATTACCTTGGTCATATGTATGATCCCGAAATACACAATCTTCTATCACATTTTCCTCGCTGCCTTCTCCTATTATCTTTATGAAATTGCCTGTAGTTGTCTTGTCGTGGAACTCGGTTTTCAATATCTTACATCTTGTGCAGTTATCAAGTGTGACCATCGCTTTTCTCGTCTCATCATAGGAAAAATTGCACTCGATTATCTTAACGTCGTCACAGCCTTTTAGCTTAACTGGCTCGTCCTTTATAGTCCTGCCTCTAAGGACTGTTCTTCCATTGTGTTCGGGGCCGAATTCCATCTGTATCACTGGATTAACAAGTTATTAAATTTATCTAAAATTGGAGATAGAGTACCATTATGCACTGTTAATGGCGATGATAAATGTATTCTTTGTTGTATTCACCATCATTAATGTGAAAATTCTATCATTATCATGTCTTACCAAAGGCAAATCATCAGTAGTCTGGACCTATAGAAAATGGCATAGATTTGGTCTTCTCTAGCCATTAAGATCTCTTTTTCTGTTTATTTGAAAGCCTTTCTACCCCCATATCCGTCCAGTCCTACGTTGCAGAAACCAACCTCTTCTTAGCTCCCAGTTACATCAAGAACTAGCAGGGAATTCTCTTTTTGAGAGTAAGGCGATTATTTCTACTACAGCCCAAAAATCTGTACCAAGCGACTGCAAGCCGGTTTTTGCGGATTTACATTCATGATGATAATTTAATAACTCTACAACTCTCAGAAATTGAGAGCACATATACGCTGTTGTATGACAGCTAGGGTTCAACAAGTTCTGGTTTGATAGATATATATGCATGTACATACCTCTCCTTCTCTTTTCTGGCAACTACGCCTTTAGAATGTGTCGTAAATATATCGCGCAGAAACATCAAGCAAGTCTGCGGGACGAACTCTTCCCCTGTAAATTGGATCGAATAGGGCACTTGTTGTTACAGCAAATAACCTATCGTTCAGTCGGTGACCGCGGAGTGAAGTCCCAGCGCTATTGTCTGGAAGATATGGAGGATTGCCATGCCTCTGCTGCCAGTCCTCCCAGATCCGATCTACGTTGCAATGATTGAGAAAGAACACAGGATCGTTTGGTGAAGTTGCCGGCCCCATATCACCCCCCACCCACACATGAACACGGTTATGCAGACCAGGTGCATCTGGCCACCATCCTTCCAGTTCATTGCGAAAGCTTTCGGAATTAGTATTCCAGGGCGTTGCATCATATACAACATTGGAAGGCTCTCCGCGAAGGAATGCACTTCTAACGTCTTCTTTTGTAGGCAGATTATTTACGTCTCCACCGAGTGCCCGTCTCAATGGCCTGTTTGTAGAGACTAGTATGGGATCAAAAGAACCTGGAGCACGTCTACTCTCTATATTTACCTGCCATTGGCCGTCTCTGAATGGACCAGTAGTAACTGGAAAACCTGAGCCACCCATACAATCATCTGCCCAGACAGGGGCTGTCCGTTGTTGGTTAGGGGGCAATTCGCCGTCAGATGCCCAATCCCAATAAGGCAACCCGAAATCTGGATCGCCTAGCACTCGTTGAAGATGATGCTCAAGAAGTATGAGCATCCACCGGTGCCAAGGTAGAAAGGAAGGGCCCCTATGCGCAGAATTGCGGTCCGAACCTGGAGGCGTAGCAGTCATCATGGCATGGTAATGCCAGATTACGAATATGTCGTATGTATTTACCCATTGTTGACTGAGAAAATCTTGTTTTAAGAGCTTGACTCCTTCTATGTATTTGTCACGAACATTTGAATCGCTCAAGATGTTGCATCGAGTATCTGCCATTCTTCTCCTCTTACTCCTCTATCTCCTCTTTCTCTTTGCCGCACTATTGGATCGATCTGATTTT
>DASUUX010000150.1:0-11600 GCA_036373855.1 Nitrososphaera sp. | reverse complement strand
TGACTTTCCGCCCTGTTTCATTTGGAATTCAAGGACACGCACTGCGTCATTTTCAAGTAAGACCTTATAGCTGTCTGGTGCCACTTTAACAGCATCATCATGATGTGTCATAGACTTTCCTGAATCTGGGTAAAACTTAAGTATTGCTGAGGTCGTGGGTTCAACTCCCACCCGGTCCACTTTTATCAATCTGGTAAACTACGGCATTAAATCAAGCTTGTTTTAGGCAGTTGTCGGACAGAATGCATAGCAATACCAGTGGTGGATGTCTATCTTCAGCTTTCGCTACTATTCATTTCTCCCTTTCGTCCTCCTCCTCTCTTGCTACTCCCAATTAGACCCATAACCTGATATCCATATTCTAGATTGTGTTTTGTGTGGTTGATATAATGCGAACTATGAGGGACAAACTTTCTGTCAAGTACGTTTTCAATATACTTGCGAACCTTTTTTATAGATAAAACAGCAATTTGGAGCTGGTATTTTGTAAGCTTTTTTCCACCATGTTCTCTTTCAATTTCATCTATGAAATGTTTTCTATCAGCTGCTATGAGTCTACAGTACTTGTCTATCTTGGGGTAGTTAACGCAAAGGTTTCTTATCCTCCCAGTATCCGAATAATTTAATCTTGCCAATGATTCTTTAATCTCCTTGCTATTTCTACCTGTGATTCTAACAAGGCTTTGGACGAGATCATTATTGTTGCTGACATCATGCTCTGTTTTGTTTTTGTCTTCATCAACTGTTATTATATTGGATGCATCTACCATTGTGAAATTGTTACTTACTGGCTCAGATTTTCTTGAAAGGTAGTAATCATATACGCCGTAGACTGATACTTGTTTGCCACTCGTATCAATTCCATTGTTAAGAACAGCAACAACATCCACTATGATCCTTGGATAATTAAGTTTCAGACTATCGTTTGCAGCCTGATAATTTTCCATGAGGTCTTCATATATTTTGAAAACTATGTCATTTGTTGTTCCTTGCAGTCTTTTGTTTCCGCTCGTTTGTTCTGCTGATACAACAGCTGTAGACAGCATAAGAAAGTCATATAGTTGAGACGGTGTGAGAGTATTAGAGGTAAGAGTAATAAAATCTGCTATTATTTTTAGCGTTATTAGACGTTTATGATAAATGCTAATGAAGGCAATGTTTTGAGCATATAATAATTTCTTAATCTTTGTTTCGGTCTCGCCGTCATCATGTTTATTTATCTTTAATATATCAAGGCAGTAGTTTAGGTCGTCTTCTAATGCTGTCAACATACGATTACCGTTTTCCTCAGAAGAGGATCCCAATCCTAACACTGGTAATGGTCACCTAATTAATATACATGTGAGGTGAAGAAACCCTCTGTCTAGGGAAATGCAGCGCTGCATTGAGTAGTTACCATTCTACCACATACAAATTTACTACTGCGTGGTATCTTTACCACTCCTATGCTAGACAGACTGAGGAGCCTTCACCAAGAGGCTTTAGCAGTCATTAGTTCTTAACTTTTTTCGACGTGATCTATGGGAAGTATAGTGATGATGAATAATGAACAGCATATAATCATACTATTTAAGGTCACATACCACTAAGAGATAAGAGGCGAGAGCCGCCTAGAAAGAGCTGCTGCAGCTGAGGTCGTGGGTTCAACTCCCACCCGGTCCATTTCTTTCTGTTATAGAATTACGGTATTGTTTTGAGTTTGTTTTAGGCAGTTGTCGGACAAAGCCTCTAGCAATGCCCTTAGCAAATAAAATAGAAAGAAGTTTGATGATGATATGTTATTTGACACTCTCAGACTTTACATCCCAGCTTCCTCTTATGTTGTCCAGCCTCTAAGGCTGCATCCAATACTGCTTATTTCAATTCAGCTCTACTGCTATGAACAGCTATCGGGATGGATTTTAAAAGTTGAACAGATGATGATGGTCAAAGAAGAAAAAAATGTCAAACAGAGACTTTTTTTTCATGCAGTAGTCTTTACTTCTGTTATCCAGTCACATTTTATACCAAATTTTTGATGGTGCTTGCTCACAGCGTCCTTGTTAGGTGCGTCTGAAATGCAATAGAGCATGTTCACTTCTTTGTTGTAAAGCATATTCTTGATCGTAACACCGAATTCATCCATTGGAGAGTTTTGGGCTTGCTTTATCTGCTCTTCAGTCATATTTCCCAAGTCATGGGTGTCAAGATATGTAGGCATATTTAAAATGAAGAAAAGGGTTCGTTTTAAGCCTTACTTTATCCAAGTTTCTTTCTTTCATACTCATCGCAAAAGGCTGTTGATGATAATGTTCCTGTTTGATAGGAGTATGTAGGAGAGTATATAGGAATTAAATTTATTCGATATCTCTTTCTTCTTCCTCCTCTGCTTCTTTTTCTTCCCCGCCATCAATCAAGTATTGTACTTCTGGCTCCTTAAACTACCGTATTAATATTCTTCTATTGCTCTCTCCACCAAACACAATACAACCTTGCAGAGTGGAGCAGGTGGGATTTGAGCCGTAAAGTTCTCTCTTTCCATAGCTGTCCCTTTAGATAATAGAGAGACTAGCCAAGCTGGCTGAGGTCGTGGAAGTTCGACTATCATAGCGAGTCGCATCCTCGCAAGCATGGAACTGTAATAGTTCTGTCAGCAACTTGTTCTTCTTTGTTCTTGTTATCGTTGTTTCCTTCTGTCAAATGCTCTTAGCTTACATTTTATCAGTCAGGGCTTATAAATAGCTGGTCGTTCAGCTCCGCAATTACGGCATGAACCCATTATGTGATCATTCTGTTTACCGCAATTTAGACAGCTTTGGACGTCCGAATTTGTTATCACACTGTCATACTTTGCGGTTATGCTATAAAGCACTCTGTGTGGTCAAAACAGCTAAGAAAGAAACCCTCTTTTTTAGTGGTGATTCTTTGTATTTGGTAGTATATCCGATCGTTGTTGTTGTCGTGTCCCGACAGTTTATACCTTCAAGAAAGTGAGTTATGTCCCGACAGGTTTACAGAGCAAATGATTTGTTAATTAATTTTTAAACACTAAAGGTTAAGCCATAAACTAAATCAGCTGTTAGTCTGACAGCTAGTTTTGAATACAAAGAATGTCTAGACTTGGGCTTTGCTGAGGTCGTGGGTAGTTGTCGGACAAGTCTCCCATGAAGTTACTCTTTATCAAAAGACTAAATGATACCTTCGAAGAGAGTGCTGAAAAGCTAATCAAACAAGAGGGTAAGAGCGAAAAGAAGCATATGGGAATAATAGCAGAGACATTATTTTTTCATTCCTAGAGAAACAAGATGGTCCATCACTAGAACTTGTTAAAGGTGGTAGTTCAAAACCTATGTTAAGATAGTAGCTAATTTTCCCTTTTAATATGGATTAGTATAACAAGTTTGTATGCTCGACTTAAGCGCTGATGTTGCTGCCGATTCTTCTTCTCTAAGGTTTTGTAATGCTGACGCCATCAAATATTATAGAATATTGTATCATCGGTTCTTATGTACGGGCTAACCTATAGTCTTCTCCATACATATTGAGCAGTTCGGAAAAGACGGAGGTGTTTACAGACCCTGCCGATACACAAAGAGTAATCATTCAGACTATGTCTAATATCCTGCATAGACATGATATTTGCGTTGATGCAGATGGACCGCCAGTGGCGATGGGCATTGATTGGGTGAAAAAGTGCTATGTTGATGCTCATGCAAGAGATGTCAAGATAAGATTCATAACAGAAATTACAAAAGATAATCTTGCCCAGTGCAACCAACTAATGGAACTGGTGGAACTAAGACATCTAGAGGGAGTTCAAGGGAATTTTGGAGTCTCTGAATCAGAGTATATCGCTACTGCCACGCTAGATAGAGAAAAAGCAGTTCCAATACTTATCTACAGCAATGTAAAACAGATTGTAAGGCAGCAGCAGTATGTATTTCAAACACTCTGGAATAAGGCAATCTCTGCAGAACAAAGGATACAAGAAATAGAGCTTGGAAAAGAACATGAATTCCTCGAAGTTTGTCCTGATGGCATTAAGGCTGCACATGTATATTCACAGTTTGCTGAATTAGTCCAAAGCGAGGCGCTTTTGATTCTACCAAGCAGCAAAGCATTGCAGCACGAATATGACATTGGTATTTTGCATAAATTAGTTGACGCAGCTGCAAAGAGAAAGGCTGTAGTTAGGATTATTTGCCCACTTGACAATAAAAATGCGAAGATAGCAGAGTGGTTATCGGATAATGGTGGTCCCGCAATTCAGATTGTGAATGGAGATGGTTCTGATTCCACCGTATTTATCGTAGATGGCAGACTGTTATTTAGAGCAGAATACAGAAGCGATGAGGCTAGGAGTTTCCCAGACGCCACAGGTTATGCTGTTTACTCCAACAGTAAACCTACAGTAAACTCATTCAAATCATTTTTTGAAATGCTATGGAACTCCAGACTTCTTGCAGAGAAATTAAAGGAAGCAGATATGCTTCAGCGTGAGTTCATACATGTCGCAGCGCATGAACTTAGAACACCCATTCAACCTATCTTAGGAATGGCGGAAATGATAGAATTTACTCTGCAGAAAAAGAAGGATGCTTCTTCTATAAAACCCGAGGAAATTGAAATAATTGCACGCAATGCAAGAAGGCTTCAGAAGCTCTCAGAAGATATTTTAGATATTGCTAGGATAGAAAGCAACTCTCTCACACTTCACAAATCTTTATTCAATCTAAAGGATGTACTGACACTGCTAGTTGAAGACTGCAGAAAGCAAATCCAATTGGATGGGAGAGACGTAAAAATCATCCATAAAAAACTCGATGACATAGAAATCTACGCGGATAAAGAGCGTATAATGCAGGTCTTGGGGAACCTGCTAAGTAATGCACTCAAGTTTACAAAGCAGGGTACAATTGTAATACACACAGAACAGAGCAATACTGATAAAAGCCATTTAACAGTAAAAGTAATTGATACAGGTCTAGGCATCGACCCAGCTTTGCTTATGCGATTATTCACAAAGTTTGCGACAAAGTCAGAGCATGGAACCGGGCTTGGATTGTATATATCAAAAAGTATAGTTGAAGCTCATGGCGGAAAGATATGGGCTGAAAACAACAGTGATGGAAGAGGTGCAACTTTTACATTTACACTGCCAATCCAAAAGCCACACCAAGAACAGCTCAGAGCAACATAGAGGCACATTATTGCTCTCTGTGATTGGCTACGACTTAGGTTAAGCCTCCTCTCCCTAAAAACTGCGAATAGTTATGCATGGACCGGGTGTGATTTGAACAGGACTCATTCCATCCAAAGCTTACCTGGCGGGAAGAGAATGTGCTGGCTGAGGTCGTGGGTTCAACTCCCACCCGGTCCATTTCTTACTGTGAGGGAATTACGGCATTAGATTGAGCTTGTTCTAGGTCATTGTCGGACAAAACCCTCCAATAGCGCTACTAAGTTTGGATCCTTGAGGATTCTAAGACGTGCAGTGACTTTATTACTCAAGAGCCATCTTAAGCCTCTTATCCTGACATAATGAAATTGAAAAGAGAAGGAGCGACAATAAAGGCGTATTATGAGCATATAGAGTAATAAGTGGTCAAAGGGTCCAATGAAGATAGTGATTATTGATGGTAGTGGAGTGCAGCCAATGATGAGTAGTATGGTTTAAGGAAAAAGTAACTCTCACAGCGTAATTCTTATAACATAAAATAAAATATTTACAAATGTCAGTTCACAAACGGTTCTTACTAGTATAATGCAGGTCTTCTTTCTATGCTACCGCAATGAGCACTGCTTATGTAAAAACAGGCTACTACTACACTTAGATTGGTCATGATATTAACAATGATGCCGTCATCATCAACATCAAACTTAAAAGAAGATCTACAGAAATGTGCGACCCGTACAATACCTGCAAAAAATGCAGGTACTGTAACTATGAAAATTGGGATGATTTCGATTTGAAGTTTCATGAGGAGGATCAGCAGCACAAAGAGTATTGTCGAGAGGAGGATGAAGTTAGCTGGCAAAAGCGTCGGGAATACGAAATGATGCTCATGAGGAGATTCAATCTTAAAAAAGAGATCAGTTCACTACAGCGTAGCTTTGCCGCTAACGAAGTCAACATTAAGGACTATGAAACTGATGATGAAACAAAAAAGTTCGCTTATGAGGTTAGAGAAAGAGCATGGGAGAACAGGGCAAGGAAGAATTGGCGTTCAGACACTTCCTTTGTTGACGAGCATCTCGATTTAGGCTATTATGTACTGACACGCATCGAAAGGGAATTCGCGACAGCAGCACTAAGCGATACTGAGTTAGTTATGGAAGACAACTTTCATAGACTAAAGAAGCTCAGTGCTTTTTATGCCCAGAATGAGGCTTTACAGAGTATTACTTCTTCAAGCAGCAGCCAGGCTTAGGAGGATCTGAGAACTCCCCATCAGTGCATATTATGACTTGAGATAAACTAAAAAGTAAATACTATTGCAAAGTTCAGATAGATCACGTCCATTTCTTACTATTCTGGAAATACGGCATTAAATTGAGCTCATATTCGGTTATTGTCGGACAAAACCCGTTTTGATAATGCTGATGACTGCAAACCCCTTATATTTCAGATGCTGGAATTCCAGCTCGATATGGCGTTAGGAGAAAAACTCTTTGAGGAGAGTGGTAATGTAACAGGGTTCAAAGTAACAAAGGTTCACCCAGTAGAGGGAGTAACCATGGAAGTGAGCTTTGCATCTGAAATAAGCGGTATAGGCAGATTTCCAAGCGGCAAAAATATAGGCTCAGGAACCATGACTCAATACCCTCATGGCATAGTTGACCAAAGCAACCAAGGTTCAATAATGACAAATGAAGGTGACCAATTCGTATGGTGGGCTCATGGAAAGAGCAAAGTGGTTGAAGGTGGAAGAGTTAAAGGATTAATCATCGTAACAGGATTTGCAAATTCACAAAAGATATCTTGGATGAATAATTTAATTATGGCACTTGAATCAGAATTTGACCCTGAGTCCAAAAAGTTCAAGATAACTGGGTATGAATGGAAATAGTACTAAGAAATAGACTAGATGACTTAAGCTGTTGAGCTGAGGTCGTGGGTTCAACTCCCACCCGGTCCATCTTTATCTACGAGGGAGCTACGGCATTAAATTGAGCTTGTTTTAGGATGGTTGTCGGACAAAACCTGTAGCAATGCCTTGGACAAGTTTGATATAAAGAAGTTTGATGAAATGTTTGACATTCCTAGGTTTTACACCTCAGTCTGCTCCTATGCTGTGCAACCTGTAAGACTCCATGCAATTCTTATGTCTATACTCTTTCACCATTACAAACTGCTGAGTGAATGCATTGAGTAGGTTGAGCATATAGAGCCTAAAGTTGACAGATATTGTCATGACCTAGTATGCACAGTTTAAAAAATAATAATATTAATAAAGAGGAATGTCGACGAAATTCTCCTCAGGCGGAATTGGAGAGTCAAGCACGGATCTAGCTATGCTCTCGACAAGCTTTAGGATCACGTACCAATTTATAACCGCAACTTCTGGTCCGAAGCACAGGAGGGGATAAACATAGCCAATGTCAGATGTGGAAAAGCAGTTTGAGACTATAATAAATAACGGGCTGCTGTGGATAAACATACAAAGACCAACATCTGCAGAAATGGACATACTTGGGCAGAAATATCCCTTCCAAAAGCTCAGCCTTGATGACTGCCTCTCAAAGATCCAGATTCCCAAGATCGATCGCTATGGAGATCACATCTTTATCATCCTGCAGTTTCCTACTCCTGACAAGGAGAAAGGCTTCGTTTTCAGCCAGCTAGCCATATTCATGGGGGAAGACTATCTTGTGACGATACACCAAGGTGATCTAAAGCCTCTTGAAGATCTGTTCAACATTTGCAAGAACGATGAAAGGCAACGCCAGATTACAATGTACAAGTCGTCGGGATACCTGCTCCATAAGATAATCGACGCGCTCGTTGATGATCTGTTTCACCTTCTGATGAAGGTGGTGGGCAACATCGACGACATTGAAGACAGTGTGTTTGACGAACGAATATCCATACCACGCCAGATCTCGCTTTTGCGGAGGGAGATAACCACACTTCGCCGTATCGTTTTCCCGCTTCGCCGAACAGTGCTCGATCTGGCAAAGCATGCACAGCGTTTTTCAAGAGAAGACCTAACGCCTTACTTTAGAGACGTTCAAGACCACATTGAAAAGGTATATGAAACGCTTGAAGAGGCGAAGGAAACAGTTGAGATTTACAAGGACACCGACTTTATGCTTAGCACTGAAAAGACAAACAAGATACTGGCTGTGCTTACAATCGTGTTCACACTCTCCATACCTGCAACGGTCATCGGCACCTTTTATGGGATGAACGTCAACATACCTGGAGGAATCGTAACAGGACCTTGGGAGCAGCTTGGGCGCTATACAACCTTGACATTCATTCTGATATTATCATTCATGTGTGCCCTGCTCATGGTATTCTACTTTAGAAGGCTCGGATGGATGGGACCATCGATGTGACCGCGAAACCAAGAGGATTATGTGTGCAAACAAAATGGACAACCAATTTAATAATAGACTGCGGGCTTCTTATCATCGTTGAGCTTTTTGAATCGACTTGGTAAATGCATACATATGTCAGGATAGACAGAATGATTACGTCCAAGTGGTATCCGGACTCAGATGGTAAGACCTGAAAAAACATCACGACGGTAATTCTTAGGATAGACTATTTTTGAAGTATCGTCTCGTATTCGTATCACTTGGCAGTTGTCCTCTCTTTTTTCTTCTTCTTCTTCTCATCCTTCGCTTCTTCTTCTTCTTTGTCTTCCGCAGGTGTTGCTGTACTCGTTACTCGAAGTTGCTCCTTCTCCTCCTCTTGCTTCAATGAGATATTTCGTTAGTATATGAGAGATATATCTTATCTCTATTTTCTTTTTCATGGTCTACTGCAGAGTTGCAGGTTTAGCCTATTGCTTGTCTCTGCTACCACTCATGCATTGCGATTATTCTGCGAAAAGCTATGACTTGGTATACCACCTGACGGAACGGATGATGTTGTTGCTCGTTATACTTGTTTCTATTTCCCTTTTTGACAAACAACTAATACCAAATCCTGCCATAGTTGTCTTGTTTTTACTGCTGCCTTGGCTCGCTTTCTCAAACCTCGCTTGATGGTCGATGTTAGTACTCTTGCAAAGAAAAGGTGGAACGGGTGGGATTTGAATAGTTCTCTTTCATCCCATAGCTGCTGCTCCTTTAGATGGAGGTAGAGACAATAACCATGCTGCTGAGGTCGTGGGTTCAACTCCCACCCAGTCCATTTCTTACTGTAAGGGAACTACGGTATTGAATTGAGCTTGTTTTGAGTAGTTGCTGGATTAGGATGATAGAAGCAAAGATGGAATAAGAAATGCTTCTGCCAAGATGTATATTCCAAGCCCTATGAGGACAAAGGGCAGGGCAACAGTTCCAGTACGCTTGATACTAGATGCAATTAGAGGGCGATTAACTAGGTAGTATGCAACCGCGCACCAAAGCCCTGTCAAAATCATGACCACTAAGACAATAATGATAATTTCAGATACCTCATTGTTTGTGGCAAACACTGACGTATAGACGCCAATTTCCTCGCCGCCAGAAAATGTTACCGCTGCAACTGTCAGAAAAGGCAGGTATGCTATCAATCTGCTCCGTGACAGCTGTTTGGCTGATTCTTCATTGTTGCCATTCTTTAGTAGTTCCAAAAGCTCTTTGATTCCTATAGCAATTGGAAAAATTCCTATCAACCCTATGAGATTGTTTGGTACAACCAGAGCGATAAGCAAGGCTAGCATACTGACGGCTATGAGCGACCCCATTCCCATGTATTGCCCAAGAACAACCTGAGAAATAGGAAAGCGGCGGTTGGCAAAGAACGCCATAAGAATAAACAAATCATCAATGTTGGTAGCTACAAATGTGGCAATACCAAGACCAAGTAGCTCAAGAAAATTTCCTTCTATTAACATACGCCCTGATAATTACAAGGCAAGTTGAAGACCGCCATATAAGTTGCAATCAAAAGTTGTCAAAGTTGTCAATGACTCTGCGCTACAAGCTCATTGCAAAGGAGACGAAATCTTCTCTTCTGCGAGGACCAAATACAATACAACATTCATAACCGCAGCAATAGTATCTGCAATAGCAGCTATCGTGGCGTTCGTGGTTACTGGAAAGCCTAACACACGTGGGGGGAGGCGGTGATCGCAGTAGCGCCAACAGGCTAACAGTTCAGATAAGACAAAAAATTGGAAGGGCTCGATTAGGGAGCCATTCTTCTACATTCTTCGGCGCAGTTGCGGCAGCCTTGTGCACATCTCTTGCAATGGTCAACATTGTGTCTTTCACATTCTTGGGCACATGCATCGCATATCTGTGCGCAAAGGTTGCAAAACTGCTTTGAAAACTGGCTGTCCATTGACATCAATGCAGCCGACGTCCAGCATACTTTGGCACATTCTCTATTGATTTGAGCGCAGTTTGCCATCATCTTGACATCATGTTCTTTGAGGTCAGATGTAGCACAGAGCTCGCAAGATTCAGCGCATCTCATACATGCATCTATGCAGCTTTGCCATTTTGTATTTTGGAGTGTTCCTGCAGCAGACATCTATATTGGTAGTCATACATTCTATTTATTACCAACCGACCGTTACGATAGAATACTCTAAACACTGGTTCGACAACTGTTATCACACCAGTAGTATCTGCAACATAGCTTGCGGTCAGATTGTCATAGTTGGCGTTCACTTTGTATGGCTGGCTATCAAAGGGCTTGAGCCGTAGATTGGGTTTGTCATCATGACCATGCAATACTTCTGAAATTATTTCTTGCCTTCTGCACTGTTGACAGTAACTGTATAAGTGGCATGTTGCATGTTCTTAATAATCTCAGGTCTGCCTCAACATTGTTATTAAATTCTGCTAGGAGTCGTTGAATTTCCCATTCTTCTACTGTCATAATGCTAGCTAGATTTAACCATTAGGATGCTCATAAATAGCTGCTGGTCTTTCAGTTCCACAATTGCGGCATGAACCCATTACGTATTCAATCTGTTTACCGCAATTTAGACAACTTTGGACTTCAGAGGGTGTTATCATGCCCTCATTCAGCTGTTATGGTATAAAACGCTCTATGCGATTAACTCAGCTAAGAAAGAACTCATTAATTTATCCCAACCAAATTGCAACACCTTTTTAAAACACCCGAAGATTCAACACTACCAATAGGATGGTAAGTTTTGCCTACTAAGCATGATAACTGGTAGTTTCCACAACCACACTAGATAACTACTCGTAATATTTGATTGCTTGTTAATTTCAGAGAGAAGGTAGGAGTATGTAGAAAGCTGTTGCTGAGGTCGTGGGTTCAACTCCCACCCGGTCCATTTCTTACTGCGAGGGAGCTACGGCATTGAATTGAGCTTGTTCTAGAGAGTTGTCGGACAAAACTCATCAGCAACAAATTCTTCCCACCTGCAATTGGGATATTCGCTGGGTGAAGGGCTATCCGTCTGATGATCTCTTTAAAATTCAAC
>DASUUX010000149.1:0-11246 GCA_036373855.1 Nitrososphaera sp. | reverse complement strand
CGCTATAGCACTATGGGGCCCAAGGATGCTCTTTGTTTCTGCCCGATTGAGCGTGCCGTCAGCGTTGTAGCTGACATTTCCTTCAGAGAAATCAGGTTCTAATTTCACAATAACTGCAACATTGAGGTCTTTTGTTGTTGTTGACGTCAATACTTATCCTTTTTATCTCCATAAACTACTATCATTAAATTGTTTGTAAAGAAAGAAGAAGTTATGCGGCGACCAGCTTTTGTGTCGATAATACTCTCAGCTTTTCGTAATCGGATCTCATACTTTGATAGAAGTGAGGCATCTTGGGCGGCAGCATAGTGTATGCAATGTAAAAGTCCTCTGCTTCCCGCATGTAGCGCCTTATCTTGTCATGTCCTGGAACGTGCCTGATAAATGACATGTTGTTAAGCCTGTCTGCCAGCTTGATTACCTTGACGTCGTATTCGGCGTCGCGAAGGATGTCGCAGTATTCCAAAAAGCGCTCCAGCTGGCGCTCTATATCGTTTGCTCCTGGATAGTTTTCAAGGGGCTTGATCTTTAGTTCGCTTGCAATGTCACCAATCCTGCTCCCAAACCTGTATGCAAGATACGCTTCAAATCCGTATGACTTGGATTCATGTAGATTCAAGATTCTCTCGTCGTCTTCCATGACGTCATGGAGAATTGCGGTTGCAATTTCCACGCTTGTGATATTGCGATTGACTGAGCGATAATGCCTTACCACATCCATCGTGACTGGCCATGTGTGGGTTTCAAGGAACGGGGAGGTGCCGTCTTCGCGCATTTGGTCAGAATGGACTTCTTCGGCGACCTCAACTGCGCCCTCAACATAATCGTCCAGTCGCACTTTACCCTCATTTTGCAGAAAATCCAAGAATTCACGCTTGTCTACTCTAGGAATGTCGAGACTGCTGCTGCCCATACCTCTACATAGCACTGTAGTTGAACAAAAGATTTTCGTATACTTTTTGTACTTTTTAAGGTCAAGTTTCTCTAAGAGGTTATTCACTATTTGGGCGTTCGGTGATAGAGATAGTTGTTGGGAATGGTGGGGCAGAGATACCCGGGTGTGTCTCCTCCTTTCTCTCTTTTCTAATGAATGAATTATTAGGGCGCATGCGTTTACCTGTTGTGAAAGAAACTTCTACTAAGAGCATTTCCTCTAAATCTCGGATGTGGTAGCTTTATTGCTCTTTCATTACTTGACAGAATTTTGGTAGTAGCTCTATATTGGTAGCTTGTTGCCACAGACTAGACTATATTCTTCACCTGACTCTCTATCTGATGGGGTTTCAAGCTCGATTCGGTGTAATAGAATTATTATTATTATTATTACAAATGAGCATGTATGCAGGCAGACATTATGAAGACTTGCCTATACAGTGAAGCAAAAAGAGAAAGTAGAAGAGCGAGAGGCATTAGCCATATAAGCCCGTTAGGAAAATAGGTGTTCTAGCACTTTGCTTACCAGCTCTACAGGCTTTACTCTGGCAAAAGATGCCTTTCCGCCTAGCGGAGACCAGCCTGAAGCAATAGAACAGCTCGTCAGAGGCGTGCGGAAGGGTGGACGTCAGACCCTCCTCGGCGTGACTGGCAGCGGCAAGACGTTTACAATTGCAAATGTCATTGCAAGTGCAAATAAGAATACGCTTGTGATTTCTCATAACAAGACCCTTGCAGCGCAGCTGTATGCAGAATTCAAAGAGTTCTTCCCAAAAAATAATGTCGGCTATTTCGTAAGCTTTTATGATTATTATCAGCCTGAAAGTTACATCCCTCAGACAGATACCTATATCGAAAAGGACACTGAGGTGAATGAAAAGATAGAGAAGATGAGGCTAGAAGCGACTGCGATGTTGATGTCTGGCGAGCCCACAATAATTGTGTCTACGGTATCGTGCATATATTCCCTTGGCTCGCCAAAGGAATGGGAGAAAAACGCAATTCCAGTAGCAAGAGGAATGACATTCGACCGCAAATTGCTAATTCACAATTTTATTGAAGCGCGTTATGAACGAAGTGATATGTCACTTGTGCCCGGCAACCTTCGGGTCAAGGGTGACACGATTGATATCATCCCTGGATATTCTGATGACATTATCCGGATCTCGATGTTTGGTGACGAGATTGAGCACATAAGTATACATGACCATGTCACTATGAAAAAATTGCGCGATGTAAATGCAGTCAAGATATTTCCAGCCAAGCACTACATTACTGACGACAATTCACGTAGCAGAGCTATTGCCTCAATTAAGCGCGAGCTGGAGAACTGGCTTCCAAACCTGCCATCAGAACTTGAAAGACAGAGGCTTATACAGCGCACAAAATACGATCTGGAGATGATAGAGGAGTTTGGCTATTGCTCTGGAATTGAGAATTATTCCCGTCACTTAGACGGCAGGGCACCTGGACAGCCGCCTTACTGCCTGCTTGACTTTTTTGGTGATGACTTTTTGCTAGTAATTGACGAGTCGCATGTTACATTGCCACAGTTGCATGGCATGTACAACGGCGACTATACACGCAAGAAGATGTTAATTGACTATGGTTTTCGCCTTCCAAGTGCATACGACAACCGTCCACTCAAGTTTGAAGAGTTTGAGAAGAAGTACCTCAAGAATGTGATCTTTGTATCGGCTACACCTGGTCCCTATGAATTAAAGAGTAGCTTGCAGGTCATCGAGCAGCTAGTCCGCCCTACGGGGCTTGTAGACCCCAAGGTCGAAATCCGGCCCACTAAGAATCAGATGGAAGATTTGATAAAGGAGATAAAGAATAGGGCAAAGAAGAACCAGCGGACGCTTGTCACGACAATGACAAAGAGGATGGCTGAAGACTTGGCAGAATTTCTTGCTAAAAACAAAGTGCGCGTGCGTTATCTCCATTCTGAGATTGAGGGTCTTGAGCGCACAGAACTCATAAGGCAGCTGCGTCTTGGCGAGTTTGATTCGCTAGTAGGCATTAACCTGCTGAGAGAAGGCCTTGACATCCCCGAAGTTTCCCTTGTTGCAATCCTTGATGCAGACAAGGAGGGGTTCTTGCGCAACACAACCAGCCTCATTCAGACATTTGGTCGAGCAGCAAGAAACCTCGACGGCACTGTCATAATGTATTCAGATCATATTACTCAGTCTATGAAGCAAGCTCTCGAAGAAACCGAACGCAGACGCAAAAAGCAACTGGAATACAACAAGAGAAACAAGATAACTCCAAAGACAATAGTTAAGCCAATACCAGAAAGTGTTAAGGAAATTGCTGATGTTGAAGTAGAGATAAAGTCGATGGCGAGGGAGGACCTGTTCAAACTCGCTGTAGAGACAGAGGCCACCATGAAGAGGTTTGCTGAAGACTTAGAGTTTGAAAAGGCAATAATGTTTCGCGAAAAGCTGGATAAGATAAGAAAGGTTCTTGGCGAGCCGGCATTCTCAAAGGTGTCATAATGCACAACAAGATAATAATCAAAGGAGCAAGACAGCACAATCTCAAGAATATCAATGTCGAAATACCAAAGAACAAGCTGGTAGTCATCACGGGCCTCTCTGGCTCTGGGAAATCGACACTTGCATTTGACACGATATATGCAGAAGGTCAGAGGCGTTATGTGGAATCATTATCGGCTTATGCAAGACAATTTTTGGAATTGATGGACAAGCCCGACGTTGATTCAATCGATGGTTTGTCGCCAGCGATATCTATACAGCAAAAGACGACAAGCAAGAACCCACGCTCGACTGTTGGCACGGTGACAGAAATTTACGATTATCTGCGTCTGCTGTTTGCAAGAATAGGCGTCCCTCATTGTCCCAAGTGTGGCAGCAAAATAGCCAGCCAGTCAGCTGACTCGATCACAGAAACTATAATGAAAACAGCGGAAGGGAAGAATGTTATGATCATGGGCCCAGTCATACAGGCCAAGAAAGGAACATACGAAAAATTATTCGATCAGCTCAAGCAGGATGGTTTCTCTCGCATCAGGCTGGATGGAGAGGTGATGAGGCTCGACGAGGAGGAGGAAGAAGAAAAACCCCATTATCCAAGGCTCGACAGGCAGAAAAAGCACACCATAGAAGTGATCGTAGACAGGCTCAAGCCCTCGCCACAAGAAAAGAGCAGGCTCTTTGACTCAATACAATCTACGCTGAAGGTAGGCGGAGGGGTTGTTGTTGTTTCAGTTGACAACAAGGACACGATGTATTCGCAGAGAAATGCCTGTCCTCACTGCGGCATTTCGCTTGGAGACTTGGAACCCCGAACCTTTTCATTCAACTCGCCTTTTGGAGCATGCAGGGAATGCAATGGACTTGGCATCAAGATTGAATTCGATCCAGATTTGATCATACCAGACAAGTCAAAGAGCATAATAGAAGGCGCAATAAGGCCGTGGACGGGACACTTTGCAACATTTCGATCTGCAATGCTGCGCGACGTAGGCAGAAAGTTTGGTTTTGACCTTGCGACTCCGATAGTCAAGATGAAGCCAGAACAAGTTAGGGTAATACTGTATGGCAGCGACGAAAGCATCCACTACAAGTACCAGTCGCGCTATTCTGACAGTCGTTGGGAATATCGTGGATCATTTGAGGGTGTCATACCAAACCTTGAGCGCATTTACCGCGAAACCGAATCAGAGTCAAAGCGGGAAGACCTAATGCAATTCATGCGGGAGCGGCCCTGCGAGTTGTGCAATGGCAGGCGCCTGCGCGATGAAGCTTTGGCAGTCAGGATACAGAAGAGGTCAATAATGGATGTGTGTGACATGTCAATAGATGAGTGCTATCGCTTCTTCCATACGCTAGAGCTCACTGAAACTGAGCGCTACATTGCAAGGACTATACTGAAGGAAATCATGTCAAGACTCGACTTTCTACTAAATGTGGGGCTCAATTATCTGACGCTCAATAGAATGACTGCCACGCTTTCAGGCGGCGAGTCACAAAGGATTAGGCTTGCTACCCAGATCGGGTCAAACTTGACAGGTGTGCTCTATGTATTGGACGAGCCAACGATCGGCCTGCACCAGCGCGACAACATGCGGCTAATAGATACTCTCAAAAAACTTCGAGACCTAGACAACACTCTCATTGTTGTAGAACATGATGAGGAAGTTATACGAAGCTCTGACTGGATAATAGATATAGGCCAAGGTGCCGGCAGCCACGGAGGAGCTATTGTTGCAAGCGGCCTGCTTCAAGAGATTGTAAATAATCCTAGTTCTATCACAGGCGCTTTTCTCAGAGGCGATCAACTGGTTGTCCACCGGCATGAACGGAGAAAGCCAAGCAAGTGGCTGACTGTTCACAATGCATGTGAAAATAACCTAAAGTCCATTGATGTCAGGTTTCCTCTGGGCTGCATGACAGCTGTCACCGGCGTTTCAGGCTCAGGCAAGTCGACACTCATAAACGATATATTGTTCAGGGCACTTGCTGCACACTTTTACGGTACAAAGGAAAGAGCCGGTAAGCATGATAGGATATCCGGCCTTGAGCACATAGATAAGGTGATAGGCATCGATCAGTCTCCAATTGGCAGAACTCCAAGATCAAATGCTGCCACTTATGTCAATGCCTTTACGCCCATACGGGAGCTATTCTCCAAGACATCTCAGGCAAGAGAGATGGGATACAAAGCTGGCAGGTTCTCATTCAATGTCTCAGAGGGGAGGTGTGACTCGTGTGAAGGAGGCGGCTCAAAAAAGATAGAGATGCAATTCTTGCCCGATATCTACGTCACATGTGACGAATGCAAGGGTAGGCGCTATAATTCTGAAACACTTGCGATTAAGTACAAGGGCAAAACTATTTCAGATGTGCTTGACATGACTGTCGAAGAAGCACTAAAATTCTTCTATGCGATACCGACTATTACTAAAAAGCTCCAGACGCTAAGCGATGTGGGTCTTGGCTACCTGAGACTGGGGCAGCCTGCAACCACACTCTCAGGAGGCGAAGCTCAGAGGATCAAGCTTGCTGCAGAGCTGTCAAGGCGCGACACTGGCAAGACGGTCTACATCTTAGACGAGCCGACTACAGGGCTCCACTTTGCAGACGTAAGCAAGCTGCTAAATGTGCTAAAAAGGCTGGTTGATCTTGGCAACACAGTCATAATCATCGAACACAACCTTGATGTCATTGCGTCGGCAGACTGGATAATAGACCTTGGACCTGAAGGTGGTGCAGCAGGAGGGCAAATTGTTGTAGCCGGTATCCCCGAGGAAGTAAGCGAAGATATGAACAGCTATACCGGCAAGTATCTGAAGCCAAAGTTGTCAGTTGATAGTATGATATTGCGGAGGACCAATCGATGACTTTCACTACTACGATTCTAAGAGAAAAGCGCATTCCAGAACAACCGGGCGTCTACCTAATGAAGGATAGTGAAGGTTTGATAATCTACATCGGCAAGGCCAAGAACCTGCGAAAACGTATCACCTCGTATTTCAGTAGACACGACCCCAAGATAGGATGGAAGACCAGCAGGCTAGTTGACAGGATAGGAGACATAGATTTTGTTGTTACGGACAATGAGATTGAGGCATTCCTTCTTGAGTCAAATCTCATCAAGCGTTACAGGCCAGTCTTCAACATTGAGTTGAAGGATCAGCAACGCTATACTTATCTGAAAATAACAGACGAAGCATTTCCCCGTCTCCTTGTCGCCCGACGCAACAGGGCAGGAGAATTCACCGGACCAAAAGGCAGAATCTATGGACCGTTTGTACGCGGTAGTTCCAAATACTTGACAGTTGGACTCTTGCGAAAATTGTTCAAAATAAGAGTGTGCAATAGGCTGCCCAAGACACCCTGTCTTCAGTACTTTATCAAGAATTGCGAAGCGCCATGTATAGCTAATGTAATGCGGGAGCAATATATGATCAATATAGTAGCATTGCAAGGCATACTTGAAGGTGAGAGCAGTATCGACAAGTTTGCTGAGGAAATGCATGCAGAGATGAAGCGCGCATCAGAGCTTGGCGACTATGAGAGGGCAAAAGAGATCCGCGATACTCTGTACAGGCTGAACAATCTGCGCGTTAAGCAAAAGATGGAAAAGGCTGTCAACCGCAACCATGACGAAGAGTACGTTAGTATTTTAAAAGATACCAAAAAGGGGGTGGCCCATGTGATGGCACTCCGCAGGACACGTGGTGTCATAAGCGATCGGAAAAAATTCGAATTTGATCTGGTAGGCGACAACTCGCTTTCCTCATTTCTTCTGCAATATTACTCTTCAGTCCCAACAATCCCAAGGTTCGTCTATGTCAACGAAGACCTTGAGGACAAGCAGGTGTTAGAGATGTCACTTGAAAAAATAGCTGAGCACAAGGTGAGCATCTTTAATGTTGAAAAGACGCTGACAAAGGATAAGCGGCAACTTATGGACCTTATCATGCGCAACCTTTCGATGTATATTGAAAGGGGCTATGATCCAGCAGTGGTAGAGCTCAAAAATGCCCTAAAGCTTACTTCCATGCCTGAAGTCATTGATTGCTTTGACGTGTCAAACCTTGGAATCTCGATTGCTGTTGGATCATGTGTTCGATTTATCAACGGCAACCCTAGCAAGAGCTACTACAGGAGATTCAACATCACAACAACAGTAGTAGGGCAGAATGACTTTGCGATGATAGGCGAGCTTGTTCGCCGGCGCTATTCGTCTGCAGGTGAAAAGATTCCCGATCTTATACTGATAGATGGTGGGCGGGGGCAGCTCGGAGCCGCTATCATGTCACTTCGAAGCTTGGGCATCTCAGATGTCGCTTGCATTAGTCTTGCAAAGGAAAATGAAGAGATCTATGTGCCGGGTTCTAAAGACCCGGTTGTGCTGCCGAAGAGTAATGCCGGCCTCAAAATGCTGCAGCATGCTCGAGACGAAGCCCACAGGTTCAGCCTTGCCTATAACATCAAGCTGAGAAAGTTGCGCTAATCATTTCCACGTAGGTATGTATACTGTGTCATATCTGTGATAGCTTCTCATTGTTGAGATAAAGAAAAAAGAAGAGTAGTTAACTATTTTTTTGTGTGTGTGTGTTTTTATCTTAACTGATTGTAGTCAGTGGTCTTTCTTCTTTCTTTTCAAAAGTCTCGATGTCTTTCGCCTTAGCTTTTGCGCTGACCGTCTCCTTTTCTTTCATCTCTTCGTGCGTCCAATCACACATGGTACTCCGGCTACGCGCATTATGATAGATAAGAATAGCATACTAAATAGAATCTTTATCTATCAAGATCTTCTGACAACTAGTATTATAACAATTTATTATTTCTAGTGGGCTGGCTCGCTGAAAAGCATGTCCGTCACATCTCACAACAATAAATATCCTATCTCCTTTGCTGAAGAGTAAGTATCATTATCAATAGGTACTATCTAAGTTGCTCTTGCGACATAAGATAGATTAATTACAATTTGTAAACTAAATCTTACACGATCTCCCATCAAGTTATTACTAGTATTTCAGATAGAAAAATTTTTTAGGTTGGTATAACACATGACAATATGGCCGAAAACAGGAAGAAAGTTTTGCTTACTTTCGAGCTTAAATGCAGCGATCAGGGGCAGAAGCGTATCATTAAGGCCATGGCAGACTTTAACCCCGAGATTCCAAATAGTCTTGTTACAAATTACTCAGCGGAGTACGATGAAAGCGAGTCTGTAAATATAATTCAGCAACTGTCTGATGGAGGGATTCAGGTGTCAAAGACTGGTAAGGCCTTTGAATTGCAACTGGGAGCAGACAATTTCGAATTTACATTGAATATTAAACCGAAGTACCAGCGCCATTGGGGCCAATCCTTTGTTGAAAAAATTGAAGGTGCAAGGAAAAAGATGGGTTATGGAATAGCAACTGGAAGCGATGTCGGCTAGAATAAAAAGCATGGCTGAAGGACATTTATGATCGTGTACAATTTTGAGCAGCATCACACCAAACAACAAGACATACAATATGGAGTTTTTTAGACGTTCAATGCGTGCTCTCTATCTCTGACAGCGCCCGGCTTTTTCCAGGTATATGACATATGTGTGTGTGCATTCAAGTAGTGCTTTCTGAACTAATTCCAGACACTTTCTTGCATTCCAGAAATAGCAACTGCCATTAGCTTAAAACACTTAATCTTGCAGTTAGAACCAACAAATTGGAGGCAAACACAGGCAGGCGACATCGACTTTGAATGCCATTATAATGTAGCAAGATTTTCATTAAATTGAATTTATCAAAATATAATTGTTGTATAAGAGATTGTCACGTGTCTTTCTTAGGAATGCAGAAACATAAACAAAAATTGAAGGCGGAAAAAAACCGCCAACTTTTGCACACTATTGGAACCCAGAACTCACGACACCATACAGTGTGTCAAGCCTGTTGGCTGCAGAGTAGCGTTGGTCACCGCGGAAGTCGATTTCGATGTTAGTTGGCGTAAGCTCCTCGCCTCCTCTCACTATCACGACTATCCTTTCGTCGTTAGAATACATGTCACCATTGAGCAACAAGTCGGCAGTTCCTGAAACTACATAGCTGTTGAGCCCAATGGGCCTTGCCACCCTCGGCTTGAGGTCCACTATCTGGAACGTATCATGGTCTCTGCTCCTTTGTGACTCAAGATCTACGTTTTCGTTTGAGTCTCCCCTTGCTGACATGAAGTAAGCAGAGAGAGTCGCGCTAACAGGCTCTTCGTCGCTTACCCTCAGTGCAAACGATCCGGATATCACAAATGGCCCTTCAGGGCGCGTCTGATTCGACGTTATAGTGAATATGTCCCCCTCGAGATCTAGCGGTGCCTGTATGTTGAACTGCTCCTCTTCAACTACTGTAGTTCTACTATACTCTGCTGTCACTACAATGTTATGGTCTTCGCCGTCATCAGGTATGGTCACAAGACCCACCCCTCCAAACGGAGTTTGGATCCACGTACCAGGAGAGGCGCTTAGGAACTCAAGATCTTCAAAGCTTGCGAAGAATATGGGGTAAGTGCCTGGCGGCAGATCATCTACTCTAAGTTCCGTGAAGCCCTGCTCTATCTTTTCTGTAGCTTCTGCATTGTAGATCTTTACAAATATGTCCTGTATTGGATTCCCTTGGGTGTCTTGTGCGCGAAGTGTGAGCGAATTGTCTGTCACCCTTGGAGGCGGCGGAGGCGATGGTCGCTCGCCATATAGTGCAGTCACCGTGGTGTTCCTACCTTCTCTGATCGTTATCAGTCCAGAGCCACCGTCAGGTGTATCTATCCATCTTCCTGGCTCTGCTGACTCAAATTCAAAGCGCCCAAAGTCAGAGTAGAATATAGAGTACGTGCCTTCTTGAAGCTCTATATCCAAAGGAGTCCTGCCAGTTTCTATTACCTCACCGCTGCTTGTATCAATTATAGTGACTGGTGCATTGCGTAAAGCCTCTCCATTGTCTGTTGCAGACACTGCAGTTAAGCGAAGCGTTGAAGGTCCTTCAGTCCTCCCGTCCAATTGTATTATATTGACGTTTTGGACGATGCTGGTCTGCTCAGTTCTGACGACCACTTGGGCGCTGCCGGCAACCACCGTGGTCGGCACTATGACTACTGTGTTAAATGACCCTTCTGCATTTGTTATTACGTTTGTTATTTGGACATTGTTTATGAATATCTGGATTTGTGTGTATGGCTGGAAGCCCTCACCGCTGATTGCAAACGGTGAGCCGGGCTGGGCACCTGTTTCATCTAGCTGAACTGTTGGCTCTTCTTCTCCTCCTGTGTCAGTCTGATTGTTTTGTGTTTGGTTCTGTACCGTAGTTGTTGCTGCTTCTCCTTCTCCTTCTTCTGGTTCTTCAACATTGATTTCTATATTTTCAGATGCATTTTGATTGTCAGTGTCTGTAGCAGCAAGAGTGACGTTATATGTGCCAGCTTCCTCAAATGTGTGCAAAACAGTTTGCTCATCACTTCCTTCGCTGCCGTCATCAAAGTCCCAGATATAAGTGAAAGGCTCAGCGCCACCTGTTAGGTTTGCTTGAAATTCAAAAGTGGCTGGTGCAACACCTTGTGTTCCATTTGAAATGATTTCGGCTGTCAGAAGTCCAGTAGATTCGTCTTCCGCTAGTTCTTCTTCCTCTTCTTCGGGAGCTTGAGTAATAGTAGTTTCATTCACGATGTCTTCTGTTACATTAGCAGCAGGCTCAGTTACGGTTTCTGCAACAGTCACTGATAGTGCAGAAACGGCCGTTCTTGCGTCGTCTGCGACAGCAAGGATTGCATATTCACCTCCTTCAACATTCGGTACTGTTACTG
>DASUUX010000148.1:0-21812 GCA_036373855.1 Nitrososphaera sp. | reverse complement strand
TTTGACAGACACACACCCATGCACCTTTCTTGCATGCATTAAGTCCATTAGCAACAGGTATTCGTCAACTGTCATGTCAACCAGTTTGGCATCTATGATATCCTCGCCAAGAAAGTTTAGAATCGCAGACATTCCGTGACTATTTGTGTCAAGCGCTGCTTCTAATGCCTCGTCAGCATTATAGCCTGCAACCCACCTTTTTGCTACCCTGAATAGGAATCGCTCCGTCAAACTAGCGTCGTTATTGTGAGAATAGGAGGGGGTAGATGTGGCCAGCATGGTATATAATTGTCGTGTCTATGATATAACCTTAGACATAGACGTATGGCTTTCCTTAAACCATGTAAAATACATAGGCATGAAAAGAGCTTTAGCTGTCAACAACATTGAAGCCAAGTACTGTCAGAATATTATATGGATCAACGCTTTTATGACTACGGCTACAATGAGGATAATAATCTGATATGGAATATCTTTATCTTGGAAGATAAGAGTTAGATTATACTGTAGATTGTGTCTATTTTCTGCGTGGACATAATTTTTTATTGAGTCTGTCTTAAGGATGCTGCAATGATGATAATTGATATTCTAAAGGAGGCATGCCAGCAGGTCTATGAGAAGACAAAGGGTCTTGCTGGGACTACCGTAGGTAGCAGGCAGATGGGAAGAGGTGCAGGTGGCGACATATCGCGCAGAATCGACTTGATAGCTGAAAAGACGGTGATCGATGTCATCAGAAAGCGAGGTATTGAAGCCACGATAATTGGAGAAGAGTGTGGTAGGATCGAGGGCAAACAGGGCTACATCATTATAGATGCAATTGACGGAACCACAAACGCCATCAGCGGAATACCTTTCTTCTGCTGCTCGGTTGCATATGCAACCGACTTTTATCTCAGCGCGGTGGCTGACGCAGTCATAATTGATCTTCCAAGAGGTGACCTCTATTATGCTTCAAAGAATAAAGGAGCATTTTTAAACGGCAAGAGGATCTTCGTCAAGCGAGAACTCACTTTAGATTCTACAATTGGCATAAATGTATCTGGAGTCAAACCTGAGATAGTCGAGCGCCTTGCACCAATCATTGCGGAGGCTACCCACGTCCGACAGTTTGGCGCGAATGCGCTGGAAATGTGCTTGGTTGCACGAGGGTTCTTGGACGCCTATATTGATCTACGAGGCAAGATCCGGCCGACAGATGTTGCCGCTGGCTACCTGATAGCAAAAGAGGCTGGAGCCAAGATATATTCAGACGACGGCTCGATCCTTGAATCTAACCTAGATGTCAAGACGAGGTTCTCGTATGCTGCAGTGGCAAATGACAAAATACGTGAGCAGCTAGTAACTTTATTTGCAGAATAAGATATAGTGAGATATGTATGCATCATTTTGTAGTGCTTGACAAAAAAATCACAGCTGCTTTATAATGTGGCTTCCGCCGGTTGCTGCCTCATACCCATTATCATACGCTGGTTCTTCCTCAATGTTACTTCTGATACACCTGCTGCCTCTGCTATCGTCGCCTGGCTCTTTGGCTCACTACTGCCAACGCACGCAAGATACAATACTGACGCAGCAAGCCCCATCGGATCCTTGCCTGCTGCCCGCCCGCTTTTTACAACATCATGGATCATGTCCATTGCCCGACGCTTTGTGCGCTCGCTGATGTTTGCCTTGTTTGCTACGCGGGAAACGCACTTGATTGGGTCAAGCATCGGGACCTTGAGGTCAAGCTCACGCAAAAGTATCCTATATGCTCTTGCCAAGTCTTTTTCTTTTGTGTTTGTAGCTTTGATAACGTCGTCAAGGGTGCCTGAAATGCCCATCTCCCTCTGCACAATATAGATGGCTGCGCCTAGCATTGCCCGCATTGTCCTGCCGCGCACAAGCCCCCGCTCTTGCGCTCGTCGGTAGATGTAAGCCGTCTTTTCTACTATTGCATCTGATAATTGGATGATGCTCCGCAGCCTGTCCAGCTCAACAAATGCACGCCGGAGGCTCCGCTCATCCTGTCCCTTTACCCTAAAATCCCACGCCCGCAGCCTGTCGAAGGTTGAACGCATGGCTGCGTTGAGCCCACTTCCGGCGCTCTTGTCCGGCCTGCCAATGATGGTTGAGAGACCCATACCAGAGCGTGCCAGGGAAGTGGGGCTTGTCCTCAATTTGCTACTTGGCTCACTGTCAAGAATGCTCCAGCCTTCATGCTCGTCCCCTACTCTCTCATGTATGACAAAGCCGCATTTAGTGCAGATTAGCTCACCTGACTCAGCATCAATTATCTTCTGGCCGTCGCCGCAGTTGGGGCATAGTATTACATTGTCAGTAGGCTTCATCATACAATTTAAGCCGGTGCGCTATATCAGATATAACATAAGCAGAGAAATGTTTCAGAAGCTGTTAAGCTAAATGCTAAAAAGACAACAATTACCAATAACCTCTATCGACTGAACATATATGGGCTATAAGGTGGTTTGTGAGCGTCATGGCCTAAAGCAATTCTGCAGCACAATGAGCGAGGCCAAAACGGTTCAAATTCAGCATAGACGACAAGGGGGATGCCTAGAAGCTGAAATAAAGAAGCCAAGGAGGCAGTAAAACCCAATTGGTTCTCACAAAGGATTAGATTATATATTTGCTTGACACCATACACAATCCCTAGTGATCCTCTAGCACCTTCTCTGACATCTATTGCAATCACAATAATTTTATCCGTCATAAAATCATGAACATGTATTTTAGCTTCAGAAATAAGTATAGTAGCTATTAAATTGAATCAACTGCATAAAACGTGTTACAATGGATATGAGATCTCCGTCCTCGGAAATATTTGAAAAGGAGCATATAGACAAGAAGGAATATTTAAAAAATGAATTAAAATCACTTGGAATTGAGCCCAAAAGAAAGAATCATCTAAATGATAATGAAGAACTTCAAAACCTTTCAGATAACATCAAACAGGCGATGTTTCAGGATTATAAAATAGCATATAGTGAAAAAGGCGATGTGCATAAAGAAGAAGCAAAATCGACTGTTACTGTTGGATGATTAAAATCTATTGCTGTATCTGATTCACATTATTTTCATGTCCAAGAAACTAAATGATTTTGGTCTCATTTCGTCTGCATGTAAAAGTAGATTGCACCTCTAGATTTTTGCAAATTATACCCACTTCATAGTTACCTGTGTATACCTTCTTCGCTTCGTGTTCTTTTCATAATGATCAGTAATTATAGAAAGTTTAGAATACTATTTATTTTGAATCACGGATAATTATGGGATAACATGCTTTGCAGATTGTTTTCACCGTGTATCCCTATCAGATCTAATGCTAGCCCGCAGTATTCTTAACATTCATCTGATAAACTGCCATTATCATTCTCCTTTTATCAGGCTCTTGGTCTAGCACAAATTTGTAAAATAGCTCGTTAATTACTGTGGATTCACTGTCTAAATTAAGACATTCTACAAGTGTCGTAAGCTTAGTCTCTGCTTCTTTTGTTAATTCTATCTGTGGCATACCTAGTATCTCTACCCCCTATCTTATCTTTTTCCTCTTTTAGATTCTTATCTTCCTCTTTGCTCTTATTATTATTCGAGCCTGATAAATTACACCTTCTGCGTAATAATTATAGAAGGTAAATGAGTTGTTCTGATTTGCATCTACAAAATGACTACTGATGCCATATGAACTCAAGAATATAAAACAAGGTTAGATTACATTTTGGCAGGTGGTAAGATAGCAGGGAACCACAGAAGAGAAAAGGCCGCAACCAAACAACTAGACGAGCAATAAGAAGGAAAATGAAGCAAAGTCAAAGCCAACGGAGAAAGTAGGAAAGAAAGCTAAGCGAGGAGTTGTTGACTACACGGCAGCCAGAAAGAAGCCAGACAGCTAGTGTAAATGCTTAACTATTGCATGTGCAATATTTAGTGCCCTCAGTGACCCGTGCCCTTCACAGAATTAATATAATTACTTTTAGCCCTCTGTAAATTCATCGCATAGGAAGCATATTGCTAGAGCACCAAGCGAATCTATCCATAGGTCTATGGCCATATCCCATGGCTCAGTTTGAATAAAGCCACTTGGGCCACTATAAGTTGCATAAATCCATTCGTACACCTCCCAGAGAACAAATGCAACCCAAGAGGCAGCTATGCTGACAATATAATAGTATTTTCTATTTCTTGTCAAGTAAAGATTTAGAACAATTGCAGTCAGCGCCATTCCAGAAAGTCCATGTGTAAACCTGTCAATAGGCGTTATATCATATAGATGAAAGGTATATTCTGCAAGAAAGTGAGCACCAAGTGCCACTAATGCTAGAAAAGACGTAAAAAATAGCCATCCTCTACTTGTATCGATTATCTTATGCCCAAAAAGCTTTTTTTCTACACTGTAATTGCTATTACTATGTTGAGGCTCACGATGATGCTTCTCTGTAATCAATGCTCTATAAAGCAGATAAAATGCTATAGCTAATAGCATCAAAGAGATTATTGGATTTTCAAGCCAGATGGGGCCATGCATTTATACCTTGTAGATATACATAAGGAAAATGTAATCGTTGTTTTTTGGGCTCTGGTGTTATTATACTGCACCAGTGGGATTCCATTTATTAAGAACGCGTTGTAACATGTCTCTCATACTACGGTTGTGACAGTTGACCATTTTTATAAGACAGACACCCTTGTTTGAATCTAGTTTTTTCTACAATTAAATGATACTTAAATCCTCTAAATACTATAACTAACCATCTTTTCTCATGTCGAACATTGGGCGCGGAACAATGGCCTCCTCTACAATAGCTGCAAACACTCTCTCAATTCTACTTATGGCATTGCTGGCTTCCATATCTGGTCTAAATATACCGTCGTTTAGCCAAGAAGAAGAAGATGATGATGATAGCACCCTAATTTTATCTGGAAGAATAAACAGTATGCTGATGCCTACAATGGCCGACACAAGTAATGATGTTATGAATAATACTACAATTATGCCGCAAATGATGAATGATGGCAGCACAACACCTGCTGCAAATGATTCTGCTGCCTCCCAGGCCATGCGGTACTCCATGGCTAGAGATATTGCATGGCTTCTGAGCGGGGACTGGGTCTTGGCATCCAACCCCAACTACAGCAGCAACACCACGACATTTGATGTAGAATTCATCAAGGTCACTACAAATGGAACAATGCTGCATACTCACAGAATAACTAATTTTGTGCCTCTAACAAATGCTAGCGATATAGCTGCGGCCTTCAATTCAAACACGAATGCTACGACCATAACAGGCAAGGCAGATGTATACTTTAACGATGAACTGGCATGGTCACAAGCTGATACCACGCTCTCAATTATGAATGGGACGGTTTTGATGATCGATATTGATTCTGAAGATATAGATGACCATTTTCATGATCAGCCAATATATGGTACAGTGAATATGCTCTCAAAGGATGATGGCTTTACCATAACGCTTCCTACGCCGCGTAGTATACAGGAAACAATTGAACAAGAGCTAGCAGAACTTGGCGTAAATACCACACAGGCACAATCTGCAATAGAGAGTAGGGCGACACAAGTAGGAAGAACATTTGCAGAGGAAGCTATGGACGTATTTAATAACATCACCAACTCAATAAGAGATATTATGGTAATAGAATAAGCTTAAAAGCATGATAACCACGATAGACCCTCTAGAATTTGAGCATATACAGCAGTTAGACTTTATCGACACGTTTACAATGTAAATTGATGGGGAGGCTAACATGTGGCATTGGCATACTAGCCTGTCTTCTTCTGTAAGGGTCATTCATAATTCTAAAATTACTTATCAGCGAAGAACAATGCAATGGCAGAAGGTAAACCACCAGTAATAGATTGGGACAGGGTTGTGAACAAGAATGTTAGGTCCAAAGAAGGTGAGCCTATCGGCAGCATAGTTGCTCACATGAAAGATTCGCTTCATATAGAAACTACTGGCTCAAGAGGGCAGTATATGGTACCAAAAGAACATGTAGCGGGATTTGACGGAGCAGAAGTTACTCTGAATCTGACTGTTAATGAATTAGCGAAGTTCGTACTTGGTGGTGGACCCTAATCTATTCTCTAAATTTCTCTGCGTGTTGTTGTTTCAGCTCACCTGAAGTAACAATTGTTGATTAGAATGTTGGTCCTTCCTTGAAGGAATATAGCAGTAAATCCTATTATTACTCTTAACCCGCTATACTATCCACAGTCAAGATTGCTGATAAAGTTAAGTTGTTTTCACTGGTCAAAAAGTAGTACCCGTAGTAGCCAGCAGCATATGACATTTTCAACAATAATTGGAGTTGATCATTGCTGAATGCAGTGTGTAGTATTTCTTAAAAAAATTAAACCGACCGACTAATATTTCTGATTCATGTTGTAGAGAATGACTTCGTGAAGCTTAAGAATCACTTGCGGCAAACTTCTTGAGCTCTTGTTGAAATTCTTGTCTCTCGCTTGCCATATTCATGATGTCTGTTTTGCTCACAAGGCCCAACAGGACACCTTGCGGATCGCAGACAAACACCTTTCCCATGCGTGTACGTGTCATCTTCATCAATGCTTCGTCTGCACTTCTACTTGGCAGCATGACCACTAGATCTTCTAGAGGAATCATTATTTCTCCTGCTGTCAGCTCCTGCCTTTTGTCCTCCGGTGTCTCGTGTACTCTCTTCAAGGTGACCATGCCCAACATTCGGCCACTGTAGTCTATCACTGGAAAGGAACTCTTCATGTATATTGCAAAGTATTCTTTTAGCAGCTCGTCTATTTTGATATCCTTCCTTACAGCTATGACTCTTGTATTCATGATGTCTTTTAGCCGTACGCCAGCCAGCACTGATGTCAGCTCGTGCTGAGAAAGGTAGGACTGTGCCCCGCTATTAATAAACCAGCCTATTAACAGAATCCAAATTCCACTGATGAAATACCCTGTTATCATTGTCAAGAATCCTACGCCCATAAAGCCGTACGATATCGCTATCCCAACTCTAGCTACAGTTCTTGTAGCACTGTCAAAGTCCTTTTTCCATGCAACAAGGCCAGCGCGCAATATTCTTCCACCATCTAGTGGAAATGCAGGTATCAAATTGAATGCTCCAAGCATAGTGTTGATAATAGCGCCGTACAGCAAAATCCCTTCAACTATTTGTTTTGCGGCCAGTAACTGCTGCTCTGAAGGAGTAATTTGAGATACAAGCCACCAAGACACCGCAAGGACTCCGGCAATTGCAAAGCTCGCTGCAGGCCCCGCTATGGCAATTTTGAACTCCTTTCTGAAGTCTCTAGTTTCTTCAGTTATTTCGGAAACACCGCCAAAAATAAACAGGATAATCTGTCTTACCTTGATACCATAGCGCAGCGCCATTACAGAGTGCATAAGCTCATGAAGCAACACTGAGATGAAAAGTATGATTGCTCCTATAGATCCCATTATCCAATACTGCACGATTGTAAGGTTGGGAAAATACTGCGGCATGAAGCTGCTGGCGAGTGTCCATGCAATCAAGAAGAACACTATGACTAGAGTAAAGTGTAATCGCACAGGTATTCCTTTGACTTTTGCTATCTGAAATGACATCGAACACCCTACAAATGCATCTTATGATTTATAGAAATTGTATAAAATAGAACATCGAAGAAGCTCTACCGCTACATCTTTAAAAGATTCAAATTTCAGAAGGAAGAGTCTCTTTCAAGTTGAAGTGAATCCACTACTCTCTGGATAATAGGATTCTTCTGAAATAGACTTTTGCAAGTTAAAGCGTAATTTTAAGAACAATAATAATACATCCTCACTTGAGGATTGCAATGTTGGCTGCTGGTACCACAAACGTTCTCACTGGGTGGTCCCTGCCAAAAGAGTCAAGTAGAAAAACCCTCACGGTCACCAGTCCAAATTTAATTAAAGAAGACAAACGCTGTGGAAGCACAGCGCATAACTAAAAGAGTATAAGAAATTTTTCTGCAACCTAGGGTATCTTGAATATAAAAGAGTGATACTTGGCTTTCCTAGAGAAGAGGAGTACTAAGACATTAAAAGCTCGTAGTACAATAATTGATAATAGATGCAATATTTCCTGAGTTGTATCCCTCGGCTGTCACTTGTGGCTATGCATCGGCACCTTTTACAGAATCTTGACTCCTCCAGTTTTTCTTATATTTGTCATAAATTTAATACACAGGACAATATTACCCAGATTGAAAAGTATATGAATACTGAAAATGTCTTCTTCTAGAAAACACGGCCTTCTGACAATTATAATAATGAGGAAAACAAAAGCCGGCGACAAGAGGAGAGGACGTTAACATAGAAAAAAGTACCAAGAAGTCAGCGATAGGGTGGTCAGTCATTTTTGCTGCGTCTCTTACCATCATTTTGGCATTGACCACCTATATACTAAATCCTGTTGTTCCGGCATCATATCTGAGATATATCCAAGTCAGCGAAGTGGCTCTGGTTGGCTCCTTTGCAATATACACAATCAGTGAGATTTCGTACAGTTTGTCGATAGCATATTCCGAACAGACAGCCAAATCTATTAGAAGTCTCATCAGGATTGCCGGCGTAATAATTGTGATTGCCGTTTCAATTTCCTATCTGAGCCAAGACCCTGTCATAGCAGCATCGATTAGTACAATATCTGGGCTTGTGATTGGCTTTGCTGCTTCAAACTTGATTGGCAATGTCATTGCAGGAATTTACCTAGCAATAACACGACCATTTAGAATTGGTGATAGAATCAAAGTATTCAACGGGGATGGAAAAGTGAGCGATATTGGGCTTCTTTATACTAGACTCTTACTTGATAATGGAGATGAGATGTTGGCATCTAATTCGTCAATGGTGACTACCAATATAATATTGAGAAAAAAGGAAAAAGAAGAAGGAAATCAGGAACAATAGGGAAATATGCTCGTTTGTAAAGTATTAACACCAGTAATATGAGCTGAAAACAATTTAGCTGTACCGGAGCTAGGTGGATAAGCATCATCTAATCCTTTTCTGTATATATCTCTGCATATCTACTTACTTACAGTTTTTCTATCTCTTCTTGGAGAGTTTGACGTACATGCAAGCTCTATGTGCTTCATCATATTCAAAATGGCTCGCCTATCCTCTCTATTATCAGGGGCTTAAACGATAGAATCTCCATAGAGGATTATCTATTGGAAGTACATCGACTCTTGAAAATCCTGCTTTCTTGGCATAGCCATCCAATTTTGATGCTGATATTACAGCGCCTGTTGCAGCTGAACCAGGGTATACCATTGCCTGAGGCAAGCAATGCAGTACACTGAAGTTGTAGTAAAGCTGACCTAAAAAACTACCCTTGTTCTCCTCTACTGTTTCGCCGACTAGTTCATCCGCAACTAACACTGCACCGTCCAGAGCAACCATCTCATGCATCCTTTCAAGAGCTTTTACGGGATAGGGCATGTCATGAATACATTCAAAGGCAGTGACCAAATCATATTTCTTTTCTTCTTCGTTTTTAACCTTAAAGTCTTCGATCAGGGAAAGATGGAATGCAATCTGCTCTGAGACGCCTGCTTTGTTTGCATTTCGCCGAGCCTCCTCAATTGATGCAGGGTCTACATCTATAGCATCAATTCTTATTTTTGGAAAGCCTTGAGCAATTGCAATGCTTGACCATCCTGTCCCGCAACCTATGTCTGCTACCCGCCCTCCCTGTTGTCTTAGACGCCTTTCAATATCTGGCATTGCAGGCATCCATTTCTGTACATACCAATTTACAAACATTGGCCTATTTCCCACGCCAATGGCCTCAACAATATCTTTGCCATATGCTTCAAATGGAACACCTCCTCCAGTTCGGAATGCTTCAATGAGCTTGTCAATGATAGATGCAAAAGATGGAACATAGCATACAAAGGGAATTGTGTAGGACAGGTCGTCTTGCTCTAGGAAGACGACAGCATGCTCTTCTGGCAGAATGAAACGTCCTGTTTTTGAGTCATATTCAAGATATTTTCCTACAGCCATGGATTCAAGCCATTCTCTAATATAGCGCTCAGAGCAGCCAGTTTTCTTGGCAAGCTCAGTTGGCGTAACTGAACCTCCTGCTGCCTCAGATATAGCTTTGAAGAGGTTGAGCTTGTGACCCAGATATAGGTTAAGGCAACTAAAGGCAGCATTTGTTTCTTTCATTATGCGCTCTGACAAACTGTTTATCCTATTCTGGTCAAGATCAACCATGGACTTATCTCACATATTGAAGATAATTTTTACTTATCTATGACTAAGCATTCCGCGCAAAGAATTTGTGATGCCTTTTTGGTTGTGTGATCCTGTAGATATTGGATCCGTTGAGGATGAAAACTTAACCATTGAACTTACAAATCAGTTATGTTGTTGATACCTCTGCCTGATGTGCCTAATTCTCTCAGCCACAACAACTGTCTGCACAAGTTTTTGTTCAATAGCCATCATTGAAAATAGTTGAGGCTGAAGTAGTCAATCGATCATGAACTTAGCGATGCTATATAGACATCATCAAATTGCACATGTGAGTCCTCTGTATACAATCCAATGTTACCTGGACCTACTATTGGCGTGTTGTCGTGATAATTAACAACTCTTTGCCATGATCCGTCTGCCATTTTCAACCATATTTCAATGTGGTTGCCGGACATTTTGATATGCCAAGTGTTCCATTCATCTATTTTTAGCCTAGGTTCATTTGCAGTATACAAGAATATTTGCTCTTCTGCCTGATTTTCATTCTGCTTCTTACCAAGTTCAACTCCATTAGGTTTGAAGATAAAATAATAATGGTGCCAATCATCTTGATACCGCCACATAATCCAAGCCACCTCCCATGGATTTGGTATAGAGTTTTGCCTCAATTGCTTGTTCGTCTTGACTTTTAGATGCATTTCCACATCTTCATAGGTCTGAGTTGTTAGAGTGAGTGCAGCATGAGTTTCATTGGGACTTGTCGAAGTTTTCGGCTCCTCATAAAAGACTGTATTATTATTATTATTATCTGTTGGCGTTAAGGGTGTTATAGTAACAGTACCAGACGCGCCAAAGCCATTGTATTTGTTAAACCACTTGCCATTTGGAGATGATTGATTATCTGTTATTGTGTATTCAGGACCTTCGAAGTTATCATACAGATCAAAAGCAAGCACTGAATGCCGCAACAATAGGGTTGTTGTCGTCGTCGTTGACGAAGCAAGCAAGAGTAAAACTGTTGATATTGCTAGTATTATTAATACATGCAGGATCAATGAGTGTAGAGGATCTCCTTTAATGCTTTGCCCCCCCTGAGAATATTAGTCTTTACGAAACCTGCTCAGGTCGTTAAAAGGATTAACAGTTAGGCTAGTTTGATTCAAATATGAAGCAGAGTATCGCATCGTGAAAACGAGCCACGATCAGAAACTCAAAAACTCTATTGTAGTAATAATAAGTATTTCTAGTACTATACTATATCTGATAAATCTTTAATACATGTCTGACTGCATCTGCTTTCGGTTAAGGAAATAAGCTAGGCAGTAGAAAAATAGCCATATGACAGCCAAGGAATCCAAGGATAATAAAAATAAAGCTGGGTCCTCCTCATTACCATTTGAGATAAGGGAGCGAGCAACAAGACCATCCCCCTCTTCAGCCACTGGAGGAAGAGAAGAACAACACCTAGTATCTGGCAAGAAAAAGATCGAAGCAATTATCAGCTCAGAAAAACTTGACGCAGTGCTAACTGCTATAGGATCATTAAAGTTGGCAGCAACATACTATGATTCAAAAGGTAAGGGCAAGGGTCAAAAGTATACAATTTCCTATGGAAGAGGCGTTGGCAGCTCAAAAATGGCATATTCTGATAGGAAGACGGTTGTTACAATAGTAGACGAACATAGAGTCGAAGATGTTATAACTACTATAAGATCAGCTGCAGGAGAAAAGGGCTCATCAAGTGCTGGAATAATAGTTATCTCTTCTGTGGACGACATTCTGCAGATTTAAGAGATGCATATGCTGATTCTCTTCTAGCTACCATGTTTCTCTCTATTTTATTCTCTTCAATAATACGCTTCTCTTCTTTTTTTACCTCTAGTTCTTTTTCTTTTTGCTGCTGAAGAAGAAGAAGATTCTTTCCACGCTATGGACATTTTTTGCTACGCTGCTACACTAGTAAAGCAATGTCTCAGATAGATAAATGAATCACTCTTTAGTTTATTATTATCTAGCAAGGCAATAATGACAAAAAAAGAACAAGTTATGAAAAAACTTTTGAAAATGTTTACGATCGTTTTCTTGCCACTATTGTATGAGTTTGGTCCACATACCATCTGATCTTGTCTTTAAAGCTTGACCACCAGCTCAGAAAGGAATCGCTGTTGTCCGCTTCAAATAGTAAGAACCCATTGTATTCTGTACCCCATGCATGGATGTATTCGCCTGTCAGCCGTACATCAGATGGTAGGCTCTTTTTTAGATCATTCCATTCGGCACTAGATTTTTGTGCTTCTTGATCGCTCATTGCCTTAAATCTGTAAAATACCAAGAATGCAGTTGGTGTTGCTGTCATATTAGCAGAATATTCATTTACCCTCTTACTTAAGCTCTTCGCCAGAACGCCGATTCTATTCTTCAACTAAATTTTTTTGGAGATGTACCGGCAGGGTTTCTTGTTAGCTAAATGTGTCTTGCTCTTTTTCAGTTAAGCGCTTGTACGGATATCAAATCTTGTGTTCGAAAGTTGTAAACGAAATGGTGTAAACATTTACGCTTCCTTATTGGAAAAAGAAGATAAGAAAGCCCCGGGCTGGAATTCGAACCCGGGTCGAAGAAGTGACAGTCCTTATCGTTCGCCATCAGTAACAAATCAAACCTGAAATCACTATCTATTATATGATTCTTATAGACTATATAATGAGTTCTTCAGCCTATAAACGGAAGTTTTCTATGACATTAACGCTGACACTTTGCTAACTATTAGAACAGCAACTGAGAGAGGCGCTGCTTTTTCCAGTCCCACTACAATAACCTTCTTCAATTGGATCTCATTGCTTATGTCATCTATTGCAGCTTGTCAATGAATTCCTGGATGTTTGTCTTTGAAACATAAAGGTTGTGTGCTTTTTCTATCTCCTGGATCCTTTTTGCCATTAATGCTAGGGCGATCTTTACCCCGTCTGTCTTTTCAGGATCCGTTGTAGGATCCAGTCTGATGGTAGTCTTGTCTTTCCTGTTCGTCACCATGATATAGAATGATTGCGGTTTTTGGTCAACTGCAACGGCCTTAGCTAGGATAATGTCGCCAGGTTGGTTGATAAAGTAATTTTCTATACGTACTATTATGTTAAATTTCTGATCCTTGAACAGTATCTTATACATATGCTCAAATGCATTGCTTAGTAAGATACTGCCAGACAGAACTATATGCGGCACTGCAATTCATTCCTGTGAAATAATTTGCTGCCGTCCCAGCAATAGTCTAAATGCGTCTTCCAAGTCTGGATTTACGAATCTGTAACCAGCCGAAGACAATTTGTTAGGTACGACCAAAGTACTTGATGTTATCATGGCATCTGCAAGCTCTCCAAGCATCATCTTAGCAAGTTTCTGGCTTATTGGAAGCATAATCTTGCTCTTTACAATTCTTGCAAGAGTTTTTGAAAACTCTAGGTTTGTGACAGGGTTTGGCGATACTACGTTGACAGGACCTCTAATTGAAGGGTTGATAATCGAATAAAAGATGCTGCCTATAACGTCTTCTATTGATATCCAGCTGATGTATTGATTTGCATCTCCAAGCCTAAAACCCAAGCCTAATCTTGATGGCGCAAGTAATTTCTGTAATATGCCTCCTTTTGGCGTCAGAACTACTCCAAACCTTGTATTTACGACTCTCATGCCAGCATCCCTTGCAGTTTCTGTCGATTCTTCCCATTTCTGGCATACGTCTGAGAGAAATCCTGAGCCAGGTTTGCTCTCTTCATTGAGGACTTCACTCCCTTGATTTCCATAAAACCCAATTGCAGAGGCACAAATGAGGGTCGATGGTGGATTCGCAAGTTTGATTAAGGAATCGCAGAGTAATTTTGTGCTCTTTAGACGACTCTCTAGTATCCTCTGTTTTTTTGAATCTGTCCATCTGCCAAAAATATTCTCGCCAGCTAGATGAACGACTACATCGAATCCCTCAAGCTCCTTAACATTCACTTTGTCATCACTAGGGTCCCATACTATTGAATGCGAATTTGTATTGTTACGATTAGACTGAGGTCTTGTCAATCGCGTTATCTTGTGTTCCCCAGCTGCGGTAAGAAGTGGAATTAGCGAAGATCCTATCAAACCATGTGAGCCTGTTATCAGAATCTTTTGACCCTTGTTCCTTCCAGCTATTTTCCAGAGATTAATGTCGTTACTTAGTATGCGATGTCGATAATGGAATAATTGATTTAGGTTGTTTTGGATAGTGTTATTCAATAGTATATGGCCTAATTTTCCAAATGGTGGCGAGTATGCTATCTTGTCTTCCATTATGCAATGGCCTATTTCGTCGGGTATGAATGAATGGGTATGGAACCAGCTTTGAAACGGACCTTTTAGCATCTTGTCTTGAAACTGCCGATCTTGTAAATAGCCGAAATGTGCACCCGTCCATTTGAAGCCAATAAGCCCCAAGCTGACCTTGAAGGTGGATATGGCCCCATCTCTGATATTCCCTTCATGACTGGTGACTGTTAAAATACTCCAGGGAGGTACCAGTCGTTCCAGCGCACCTTCCCTAGCATGATAGTCAAAAGCATCTTTGTTAGTTGCTGGAATTTTGGTACTTTTAATGAAAACACTCCTTGTCTTTGGCTCAAAGATGGATGATACCTGCATTGTCATATGGAGATAGCATGATCCAATTAATTTAATATTATCTCTATGATTATTAGTTAGCACTAGTACTTTTAATCTCGATGATTATACTTACGATGAGGGTTATCATTATAAATTATCAATAATTGTCATCTGACAAATAAAGTTTGGTTATGGAACACACGATTCTACCATTAATCATGTATTGTTTAGGATCTTTTGCAGTATACAAAGAAATTTGACTTTGGCATCATGCTGGAGATAAAGGCAAGAGAAAAGCGCTTTAAGAGTTGGGTCGATAATTGATTCTTTGTCAATACAATATACAAAATATGTTTAGGAATATAGATAGAATTGATAGTACAGGACTTGTCAATGATTGTTGATACTACATAAGCTTTTTACCTCTTCTCACTCTCACAATGTACGAATTAGTTAGAATTGATAGTTTGTTGCTGTAAAATATTGATAAGCATTATAGCTAATCCAAATAGAGGGTGGTAACCTGCTAAAAATGAAATACAAAGAAAGAGGCTGGAGAAGAAACCACCCATCATCTCAGCTGTTCAAGCATCTTCTCGCTAATTCTCTGTCTGGATAGTTGGACCCGCGCATGCAAGGTTGAGACGAGTGCTGCCCCCCCTAATACCACACTTCCTAGTGCCAGTGCAGGTTCTGGTACGAAAGCCCCTACAGCAGTTACTGCTGCTGTGCCAGTTACTAATGCCCACGCAAGTGGTTGTGTTTTCATGCAGTTACTGATACGTCTTAGTATATAAACTAGGGCTAACAGATGCACATAGTGCTAACCAATAGTTACCCCGATATTTTTATAACTTCTTAATTATTCATCTGCTACGTGAATGAATGTAGATGATTTTCTAACCAGAGCATGCATTCCAATTAGACTTGCATGCGTAACGATAGCTGACTGGCCAGTAACCATATCACTGTGGTATGCGTATATGGAAGAAAAATTCTTTTGTGCTACCCAGAAAAACGCCGCGATTTTGAAATATTTGTCTAACAATTCCAAGTGTGGATTTGAAGTAGCTGGCGATTTACCGCCATATCGAGGTGTTAGGGGATGGGGGCATGCAAAATTGAATGAAACAAGAGGTTCTGAGATCCTTCATATACTTATCAAGAAATACCTTAAAGACGAGAAATCTCAATTAGCTGACTTCCTATTAAGAAGAGCAGAGAATGAAGTAGCAATAGAAATTAAACCATTATCTCTGTTTCATTACGACTATTCTAATAGGATGAACGGTATCAAGGTCAATACCGATAAGTAACATAGTTATATTCATAGGAAGAGATATTTGGATTGAAGAAAATTTTTCGCGCATAACACGATGTAGAAAAAAGCATTGCCTGGTTAATTAAACGGATTGCTTTAGGTTAATAATTAAAAGATGTCTTAGTTTATGAAAGGAGCGGTACTAATATAGATTCATTATCATGATATTGCCAATAAATAAACCTATACTATTTCATGCCAATACTTCATCTTGTCCTTTTCTGCACTTGATTTTTCCTCTATGTGTTCTCGGCTTGGTGCAATCAATCCACAATAAGGACATGAAGACCACTCCGATTCATGAAATTTTTTCTCAAATAACACGCTTCTTGTTTCAGTTAAATATCTATATCCACTCAGATAGTTTTAGCTTTGATTCTCATGCACGTATACGCTTGTGCATGTCAACTCTTTTGGCCCTCACTGCTCTTTAACCCTCGTTTTGTAAACCGATATTTGTGTTAGTGCTAAGTTCTTTGCTCGCTCTTACTCATTTTAAATGGCTCCGAAATTGACAGCCTTCATTAAATCGCATTATATCAAGAAATTAGCACTAGAAAACTGGATTACCACTAGCTTAAATATTAGTATCAACAACTTCATCTTATGTATTATGAAAGAAGACTAAAGGAGTCCAAATCTTTCTTGCTTTATTGTTCTTTTGCTGGATTTATTGCAGCATGGGCAATATCAGGAATGTTGGCAATTATAGATATTGTTACTCAAACTCCTGTTGGTACATTCTTTGCAGTGATAGGAATTTCCCTTGGTTTTGAGGATGTTACAAGTGCGCAATTCATTGGTTTTGGCCTACACTTGCTCACTGGGCTAACTGCAGGAAACATTTACGGGCAATTCGCAATGTTTTGGCCAAAACTCTCTCCATATAACCTTTACAACGGATTATTTACGGGAATGATTGTAGGAATAGCGTTATGGGCAGTCTTATTCTTCCCATTGGCAACTTTTGGCATCCAGGCTCAATTGGATGCATATATCCTCTCAGCTCCCAACTACGAAATACTCCTAATCGCTTCACATTTTAGTGGATTATATTATGTGATATTAGGGTCTGCTTTTGCGTTCCATATGGTATACGGATCAATCATGGGTTTGATTGCAAGCAGGCTTTACATACTTAGACAGGACAAGAAAGAATTTACTAGGCAACGCGTACGGTATGACAAAAGGTTTAAGCATCGATTTGATAATGAGTAATTTCACATATCTTGATTTATCAAGTTCAAGTAAAAAACCACAGAGAGCCTGCGCTTCATTGGCTATAGTTATGATAATCACAATTTGATATTCTGGCCAAGGTGCATAAATCAACAAACCAATAGATGTTTCTAGGTCAATAACATATGCATAAACCTGTTTTTGTGGTGATACCAAGCTGCAAAATATCGTGGGCGGTATATCAGAATCATGATGAAGAAAATCTGTATTATTTTGTATGCACTTGCAAGGCAGGACGAGAGAGTTCTGCGCTCAGATCGATATCCTAAATTAGAAGGACCTGATGATTTTGCTCTTCACTTGGCTTCACCACGCAACCGAATTAAAGATTCGATGATTGTAGAGAATTAGTTTCTGCAAGAGTTGAAAATGATCCATGAGTAAAATACCACATCTTTCTGCATACAGAATGCAATATCTTCGGATCTCTTTTTCTGCTAAATGGCGTATGATGTCTGACCAAGAAAACAGCCTCTGAATCTCATCTATGGCTCTCTCGACAATTTCCTCAGCTGTTCCAAAGAACAAGTGAAGGCATACAGCTCTAGGTTCCAAATGATACGACAAGTCAACGATGAATTCAATCATGAGCTGAGCAGCATTGTGATTCTATTCCTGCTGTCTCAATAATCGAGGATCAACTATAAGGCACTGCAATACTGTATCTGATAATTCGAGCTCGAAATAGATGAGTATTATCTTCTAGTTGTAGCACTCTTATGAAGATAGAGAAGAATTTGATAAATACCTTTTCCATCTTCTATGTCATTCTCAAGTCTTGCTCACATCCTAACACCTGTAATTAGAAAAATACTCCCTAACACCAAACCATATAATGCATGACCACCAAGACTGGCCAATGCAGGACCTTTGCCTAGTGGATGGTTCCATGGATGAAGTCCAGTAATGGGTTTGTGTATTGGGGCCAGCGTAAGAATCCATAGAAGGAAGCCATAAAATATTCCTAAAAGAAGTATGGGAATTGCGCTTAACTGGGGTATGAACTTTATAGCTAGCAATAGCCCGACTCCTCCCAATCCGCCATTTATGAAATGCAACAAAAAGATCCCAGGAAAGTTAAGTCTTTTTACATCAAGTCTAAAGAATTTGCTAATTAATACTTGGTTTTCATGCCACTCAAAAACTCCAGTTAACTTCCATAGTCTCCAATATGGTAATTCCGCTAACGTCATTGCGGCGGTAGCAACAAGACCTGCAAACAAGCTTACCAAAAACACTTCCATCATCAATTCAGATTTCATAAATAAGCATTATTATAGTTAGTCATTATTAGGAATAGTTAGCACCAGTTATATATGCGCATTATAGTTATCCTCTCGAAATATGGTGTATATTCGGAGCAAGCGAGTGAAGGGGATAGAGTACGCATACCTGGTAAAAAGCGAGTGGGATGCTGATGCAAAGACATCAAGGCAACAAACTATCAAGTACCTCGGCAGGTCCTCCGATGTTGAGTTTGAAGATATACCCGCGCAATACCAACAAGATCCAAAAATATTATCATTTCTTTCTGAACATAGTCCGCAAGATCTAGGTAAAAAGAAAATGTTAATTGAGATTTCTTGCAAAAAACTCTATTTAACACTGGCTTCAGGAGACGTAGATGGTTCTGCAAAAATTTATGAAGAATCAAGAGATGTTCTTACCTTGGAAGAATTTTACGATAAAATTCTCAAACCAGTTATGTATGATATAGGAATGAAATGGGAGAAAGGTGTAATCGATATCACAACGGAACACGTTTGTACCAATACTGCCTATGGTCTGCTTGCAGCAATAAACGAGAGAATATCAAAATCAGACAACCGTGAGAGGATCCTGTTATGCTGCCCAGAGGGCGAATTACATGGTTTGTCTTCATCTGTAATTGAATCTGTCTTGAAGAGCAGAGGCTACAAAGTTTTTAATGCCACTCCTTCCATTCCTACCGATTCAATTATTAGTTTCATAAAGAATGCTGAGCCGGATCTCATAATGATTTCAATCATGCTTTCAGATAATATCAAGGCAGGAGAACGTCTGGTAAAAAGGATAAGATCAGAGTTTTTGATTCCTATCTTGGTAGGAGGATTGGCACTATCTTTCAGAAGAGATAATAATTTTCATGGTGCAGTAATTTCAAAGCCTCAGGAGAGCACAATGGAAGATGTGTTGAGACTGGTAAGATCCTCGTTAAAGAAGAAGAAGAAGAAACCATAGACTCAATATCGTTACTTTTTCTTCAGATTCAGAAAGCGGTCTGTTCATCGGTTTGTGGGATGATAAATAACAAGGGTAGCCCATCCTTGACCTAACCGTAAAAATTGGAAGCGCCCGGGCCGGGACGTTCGTTCGGTTTTTGCAACCGAATTTCGAACCCGGGTCGAAGGAGTGACAGTGTTCATCATTCTCCATTGATAGTGAAACCGACCCAACTTCGAATCCCGACCTCATCAGCAGCGGTAACTCCACTTTTTCAAAAATCTCTATCTTCTTCTTTATTTTGTAGTTGAGTTTTGATTTTTGCGTATTGATAAGTTGTGGTAAACCATCAGACAGGTATGCAAGTTCTTGACGTGTCAGTAATGCAAATTTTACTGCAGTATCATTATGCTGCATTGGATATATCCTCCTCCTTCTTTATACTCTTACGTATGGTGTATAGTTTGAACCTTGAATTATGGTAAATATCGCAGTTAGGAAAGTGGTAGCCAACCTTTTTCCATAATGACTTTGCGTCTATTATGGTACTTGTTGACTCAATCGTTGCTACGTCAAAGCGTTTTGTCATGTAGAAGCCACAGTTCTTGATGTATTTAGCTCTTTTTCTCCATCGCTATCACTAAAAGAGATGAATTCATTTTTGACAAGTAAAGGCATGTCGAATTCAAGCAATGTCTGAACTTTCTTATGCTGCTTTTCATCTTGTACTCGAATGTCTTTGAAACCTGTACATTTCCAAGTATAACCAGTCACGTTCTGGATGGGATAACAATGCTGAACTAGATTCTTTTGGATTCTCCTTTTCATAAGATTGCATCAAGAATTCTTCCTATCTTGGTACACCTGAAACCACTTCAACATATTGTTTCCTTATCGTAATAGATACCGGCCTTGACATGGCGGGGGTCCGGAGTTCGAATCTCCGCCATCCCACTTTTTAACATGGTTTTCGTAATAATTCCCTCATAATACCGCTGTTTATCGCCAGTCTGCGGCGGTATCCTAACCAGGCCAGACCTCATTCCTTGCTGAACCTTACAATTATCCGTAAGCTTACAGAATTCCGTAAGGTATCCCCTTTCAATTAATAATGGTAATTCTTGATTGATGAACTGATGTACCTTCTTCATAAGTCTAGATTTGATAGTATAACTGTAATCTTCGCCAAATTGTCGCTTATCAGTCAGATAGTCCCGTTCTGCTTTGCTTAGGAACATCTTCTTAGAGTAAGAAGAATATAGTTATTTTTATCCGCTTTGATATATGTTACTTATTAAATCAATTATCTTCTCCCGAATATCGATTTCTAGCTAATTTGCAACTAACTATATATCAACTCCCCTGCCTGTATTTATCGTACTTAGTTTGGTATATGCTGCCATGGAAAACAAAACTGAATCCAATAGGGGAATAGAAGAACCTGGAAACTATTTGGGACTCAACTTCATCCGAGCACTCAAAAGGAACCATGATGCCATGACACAGATTGGCCAGCCATTTGTGGAATGGTTCAAGAAACATAGGGTGAGACCAGAGATTTACTATCTGAGAGGTACGACAACAAGTGAGCAAAATGAGGGTGTTGCTCCTGAGGGCTTAGAAAGCATCACAAAGAGGCTTTCCGTTGCTGAAGACGAGGAACTATGGGTCCTGCTGCAATTTTATCGAGACGAAGCTCATGCAAATGAAGTCTATTCAAAGATGACGCAAGACGAAAGTATTGGTCAACTTGTAAAGAAGTTTGATGGTCTAATCACTCAAGGGTCAAGCCTCATAATGGGAGGATTCAGCCGCCTTAGGGTGTAGGAGTAGGAGGTCATAACTGCTTCAGCTGATGGCAGTGCTCTTGGTAGTTTTCCCCTTCTTTTTCTTTCTTTAACAACAATTACCTTTCGATTCTGGCCTTTATATGCTCAACCTGTTTGATGCACTCTGTTAGATTTAGATAATTATGAAATACTATTGATATCAGTATTGGATAAAGTCTCAGGGAGTGGACAGCATTGGAGCACAATCAGATACATTTTAGAGCTGAATTTACTATAGAAGAAGGAAAAGTAGAAGAATTTAAGAAACTGGTACAGGATATGAGCAGAGTGGTGGAAGCTAACGAGCCAGATACAATAAATTACCAGTTTTATCTTAATAGAGCTGAGACAAAGTGTATTGTACAT